>NZ_FKLB01000053.1:0-327125 GCF_900067035.1 Pseudomonas sp. 1 R 17 | reverse complement strand
AGTATAACCAGATTGCTTGGGGTTATATGGTCAAGTGAAGAAGCGCATACGGTGGATGCCTTGGCAGTCAGAGGCGATGAAAGACGTGGTAGCCTGCGAAAAGCTTCGGGGAGTCGGCAAACAGACTTTGATCCGGAGATGTCTGAATGGGGGAACCCAGCCATCATAAGATGGTTATCTTGTACTGAATACATAGGTGCAAGAGGCGAACCAGGGGAACTGAAACATCTAAGTACCCTGAGGAAAAGAAATCAACCGAGATTCCCTTAGTAGTGGCGAGCGAACGGGGACTAGCCCTTAAGTGGCTTTGAGATTAGCGGAACGCTCTGGAAAGTGCGGCCATAGTGGGTGATAGCCCTGTACGCGAAAATCTCTTAGTCATGAAATCGAGTAGGACGGAGCACGAGAAACTTTGTCTGAATATGGGGGGACCATCCTCCAAGGCTAAATACTACTGACTGACCGATAGTGAACTAGTACCGTGAGGGAAAGGCGAAAAGAACCCCGGAGAGGGGAGTGAAATAGATCCTGAAACCGTATGCGTACAAGCAGTGGGAGCCCACTTTGTTGGGTGACTGCGTACCTTTTGTATAATGGGTCAGCGACTTATTTTCAGTGGCGAGCTTAACCGAATAGGGGAGGCGTAGCGAAAGCGAGTCTTAATAGGGCGTCTAGTCGCTGGGAATAGACCCGAAACCGGGCGATCTATCCATGGGCAGGTTGAAGGTTGGGTAACACTAACTGGAGGACCGAACCGACTACCGTTGAAAAGTTAGCGGATGACCTGTGGATCGGAGTGAAAGGCTAATCAAGCTCGGAGATAGCTGGTTCTCCTCGAAAGCTATTTAGGTAGCGCCTCATGTATCACTGTAGGGGGTAGAGCACTGTTTCGGCTAGGGGGTCATCCCGACTTACCAAACCGATGCAAACTCCGAATACCTACAAGTGCCGAGCATGGGAGACACACGGCGGGTGCTAACGTCCGTCGTGAAAAGGGAAACAACCCAGACCGTCAGCTAAGGTCCCAAAGTTATGGTTAAGTGGGAAACGATGTGGGAAGGCTTAGACAGCTAGGAGGTTGGCTTAGAAGCAGCCACCCTTTAAAGAAAGCGTAATAGCTCACTAGTCGAGTCGGCCTGCGCGGAAGATGTAACGGGGCTCAAACCATACACCGAAGCTACGGGTATCACGTAAGTGATGCGGTAGAGGAGCGTTCTGTAAGCCTGTGAAGGTGAGTTGAGAAGCTTGCTGGAGGTATCAGAAGTGCGAATGCTGACATGAGTAACGATAATGGGTGTGAAAAACACCCACGCCGAAAGACCAAGGTTTCCTGCGCAACGTTAATCGACGCAGGGTTAGTCGGTCCCTAAGGCGAGGCTGAAAAGCGTAGTCGATGGAAAACAGGTTAATATTCCTGTACTTCTGGTTATTGCGATGGAGGGACGGAGAAGGCTAGGCCAGCTTGGCGTTGGTTGTCCAAGTTTAAGGTGGTAGGCTGGAATCTTAGGTAAATCCGGGATTCTAAGGCCGAGAGCTGATGACGAGTTAACTTTTAGTTAACGAAGTGGTTGATGCCATGCTTCCAAGAAAAGCTTCTAAGCTTCAGGTAACCAGGAACCGTACCCCAAACCGACACAGGTGGTTGGGTAGAGAATACCAAGGCGCTTGAGAGAACTCGGGTGAAGGAACTAGGCAAAATGGCACCGTAACTTCGGGAGAAGGTGCGCCGGTGAGGGTGAAGGACTTGCTCCGTAAGCTCATGCCGGTCGAAGATACCAGGCCGCTGCGACTGTTTATTAAAAACACAGCACTCTGCAAACACGAAAGTGGACGTATAGGGTGTGACGCCTGCCCGGTGCCGGAAGGTTAATTGATGGGGTTAGCTAACGCGAAGCTCTTGATCGAAGCCCCGGTAAACGGCGGCCGTAACTATAACGGTCCTAAGGTAGCGAAATTCCTTGTCGGGTAAGTTCCGACCTGCACGAATGGCGTAACGATGGCGGCGCTGTCTCCACCCGAGACTCAGTGAAATTGAAATCGCTGTGAAGATGCAGTGTATCCGCGGCTAGACGGAAAGACCCCGTGAACCTTTACTATAGCTTTGCACTGGACTTTGAATTTGCTTGTGTAGGATAGGTGGGAGGCTTTGAAGCGTGGACGCCAGTCTGCGTGGAGCCAACCTTGAAATACCACCCTGGCAACTTTGAGGTTCTAACTCAGGTCCGTTATCCGGATCGAGGACAGTGTATGGTGGGTAGTTTGACTGGGGCGGTCTCCTCCTAAAGAGTAACGGAGGAGTACGAAGGTGCGCTCAGACCGGTCGGAAATCGGTCGTAGAGTATAAAGGCAAAAGCGCGCTTGACTGCGAGACAGACACGTCGAGCAGGTACGAAAGTAGGTCTTAGTGATCCGGTGGTTCTGTATGGAAGGGCCATCGCTCAACGGATAAAAGGTACTCCGGGGATAACAGGCTGATACCGCCCAAGAGTTCATATCGACGGCGGTGTTTGGCACCTCGATGTCGGCTCATCACATCCTGGGGCTGAAGCCGGTCCCAAGGGTATGGCTGTTCGCCATTTAAAGTGGTACGCGAGCTGGGTTTAGAACGTCGTGAGACAGTTCGGTCCCTATCTGCCGTGGACGTTTGAGATTTGAGAGGGGCTGCTCCTAGTACGAGAGGACCGGAGTGGACGAACCTCTGGTGTTCCGGTTGTCACGCCAGTGGCATTGCCGGGTAGCTATGTTCGGAATAGATAACCGCTGAAAGCATCTAAGCGGGAAACTAGCCTCAAGATGAGATCTCACTGGGACCTTGAGTCCCCTGAAGGGCCGTCGAAGACTACGACGTTGATAGGTTGGGTGTGTAAGCGCTGTGAGGCGTTGAGCTAACCAATACTAATTGCCCGTGAGGCTTGACCATATAACACCCAAGCAATTTGCGTCGAAAGGCCAGATTGCGGTGTGTGAAGACGCAATGAACCGAAAGTTCGAGATTTCACAAAACACCGACAGCTGTCACATACCCAATTTGCTGAAGCGAGGCCAGCCGGCCACGACTCAGTACCCGAATTTCTTGACGACCATAGAGCATTGGAACCACCTGATCCCATCCCGAACTCAGCAGTGAAACGATGCATCGCCGATGGTAGTGTGGGGTTTCCCCATGTGAGAGTAGGTCATCGTCAAGATTAAATTCCGAAACCCCATTTGCGAAAGCAGGTGGGGTTTTGTTTTGGGCGGTCGGAAAGTGCGAAGAGGCGCCTCGGGAGGGGCTTCAGTGCTAAAGTCCATGCCCATTAAAGGAAACAGGATCTCCGCTCGAAGCGCTAGCAGTACTTTGGGTGGGTCCAGGGAACCAAGGGTCGTTTTAGCGTCCTCGCAAAGGCCTGTGAGTGGGCCTGCTGGACTTTATGATGATATGAAGGGGAGTCGCGCTATCTCGCTCTCTGGGAGCTGTCGCGGCCTCAGGGCGCTTTTCTGCAGACGAAAAAAAAAGACCTTGAAATTCAAGGTCTTTCTTTAAGATGGTGCCCGAGGGAGACTAGAGGGTTCCATATAACACTTGGCTTGCAGGCGAATTATCCAGCTGGGGATACACGCTGGGATACACGGTCATAGCTGTTAGCTACATCCAGATGCTTCAACCTCGCGCCTGACGTAATCTCATGCAGGGTCTTGATCGGTCGTGCCGATTTTGATGACTTTACTTAATCGAAAGATGTAAGGCGGGATATCCGTGGCTGCCGATTTCGGAGGAGTCGGATTGAAGCGAGCGCCAAGAACATCGTCGATTATGAGAGGAACGAACGTTTCATTTTCCACTTCAATCGGGTCACCCAGGTGTGTCCTAAGATCTACCTCAACGCAAAGGTCAGCTCCGGCTTTAAATGGGGCATGAGACAGAGCCGTCAAGAACTGGTCTCGGAGGCCGCCCGGAAGACCTGCAACCAAGTGTGTTAATAGCTCGGGTTTAAAGTCGAAGCTAACGCAATGATTTATACCAGCAAACTCAGTGTTTACTGTCACGGTATAGAGGTCTGCAGATTGCTTAGCGAACATCCCGAGACGGACGCCGATCATGATGAGTTCCGAGTTTGCCGCCAGCCCCAGGCGAGAAACCGCAAAACCAAAGTCAGGTGCAAAATTTCGTAGTTCCGGCCGCAAAAGGTATTTGGGGGCAAGATGTTTTTCAATGTCTTCCCAGCGTGATTCAAAATCCTCGAAGGGAATATCAAGGATTGGCTTAGGACTTTCTACGGTGTAAACCGCAAGCCTTTTCCCGTTACAGAGTGCAAAGTGGTTGACTCGGACCTCTGGATGGATGGCGTAACTGTAGGCTTGCTGTATGTGAGCGGTCGACGTGACATTTTCAGTAGGGCTTTTCGCATCAAGTACTAAGATTGGTCGTTCTTGATGGTAGAGGGTGTAGTCCGGGATGATTGTCACCGAATGCTTTCGAGTTCCCACATAGATAAAAGGCTGAGTTAAGGTCTTACTTCTTACGACCGTTTGGGTACCGATTGGGTGGTAGCCCAATCGAGAAAGCATCGGCGCGATGATCACCTCGCGAACAGAGTCTTCCTTGAAATTTGGATCTG
This sequence comes from Pseudomonas sp. 1 R 17, assembly GCF_900067035.1. Lineage (NCBI taxonomy): Bacteria > Pseudomonadati > Pseudomonadota > Gammaproteobacteria > Pseudomonadales > Pseudomonadaceae > Pseudomonas > Pseudomonas sp. 1 R 17. The sequence continues at coordinate 322,527 of NZ_FKLB01000053.1, read as the reverse complement.
AAAAGAGTTTTGGATCGAAATGATTAAACATAGGCTTCCTATCCTTCTTACGCGCTACGACAGTTCGCAGACATTGATCCCACGCTAAGGCCTAGGAGTCTACCTGTCCAGTGACAGTACTGGATGCTGGCTACGATCGATCACTTCGGTATCGCTTCTCAGGCTGAAAGACCGGGGGCCCCTGGCAATAAGCATCCAACACGGGGCATGAAACCCGCGGGATCGAGTTAGTGGGAGGCGTTGGAAGTTACTGAAATTTCAATCGTTGAAATTGAAAGGATCTTGAAGAAAAAGGGCCATCGTTACAGCTTCTGTAAAGGTGGCGGTATCTGTTGCTGATAGTGAACACCTGCATGGCGTCAACCACGTCAACCTGTCAACCGACGTAGGAAAGACTGCCGCTCGCACGATCCTGCGGGTTTCCTACCCCGTGCCAAACCCATACGTGCAGGGGTTCCGATGCCTCTTAAAACCCGAAGCTTTATCGATCAGCCCCTCGCTGGTGGACGATTCACAAACGGGGTTCGGGGTATCCCCTTAAAAACTGTGTTACGCCTGTTACGTGCGTTACGCTACCTCATAAGTATATGATTTTAATTGGTTTATAGGGTGTTACACATCGGCTCGCAATTCGTCGATAGCCGTGTTACATGAAAAAAGGTGTTACATCAATAACTGCTTGCAAGGAGCCGTTTAAGATAATTAAGAAGACCGCCATCGGACCAGAGCTCTCGCTTGGATGGTCCGCTGATGCAGAAGCAGTGGATTAGTCTTGGCATCACTGAAAGGCGGACGTTGAGTTTTGTCTGTACAACCAGCAGGGACTTGGGTGTTGAATGCGATCCCACCTATGCTGGCTCTGCAGTTGAAAATGCACCTGGTAGACCTTAGTGATTGAAGCGCCTTCTTTATCAGTGTTGAATGGCTAAAAATAGGCAGAGCACGAGCCTTGCTGCTTTACTCCGACGCCAAGTTCGCCCTTGGTTTCTGGGAAATCAAAGAACTCAATGCTGTTGGGAAAAGGACGAAACAACCCCAATGTCGAATATCGCAACAGAGGTCGATTCAGTCCGCGCTTCCCGCGCGGGTCACACCTTTCATGAGCGTTGGGCTGCGAGGAAAGCTCTCCAATTGGTCTTTCCCGATGATTGTTTGTTTGCGATCGCCGTGGAAGGCATTTCTTCTACGGAGACCGCGAGCCCAGGAGCAAAAGCGGAAGAGGTAGCTGATCTCGTTTTATATTACGGTGGTGGAGATAACTTTAGAACATGTGATCGGCTGGAGACGGTTCAATTTAAATACAAATTGCGAGCGGAAGCTGTTACAGCAGTTTATCTTCGCAAAACAATCGAGAAATTCAGCGATACGATTCTAGGTTATGATAAAGAGTTTCCAACAACTAAAGTCGACAAAAAGCTATCTTTCATCTTCGTGACAAATTCAGACTTTACGGAGACTCTTTGGCAAGCAATTATCTCCCTAGTTAACGGATCTAAACCTAAGTCCGCAGGGGCATCCACCCAGGCTAAAAACCTCAGGCTATGGTGCGCCAATCGTGGCTTATCTGACGTAAGTCGTCTTTTTTCTAGAATAGTTTTTCGAGCGGGGGAAAAAAGTCTTGCGGGTCAAGAGAACTTACTCAAAAGAACACTCACTGACTGGTCACCAGGCTCAGATACAGAAGCTCGTCTTCGGCTCTACGACCTGCAGGATTTAGTTTTAAAGAAAGCCGGGCCAACTGGTCAAGGTAAGAATTTGATTCGACGGGAGGATGTACTGGATGCGATGGATTGCGAACCAGAGGATCTTTTTCCGGCGGAATCTCGTTTTATCGACGTCGGAGCAGTTGTAGAGAGAGCAGAGCTTACTATAACAAGCAATTTGATAAAGACTTCAAATTTACCTGTCTTTGCCCACGCAGAGGGCGGGGTGGGCAAAACCGTCTTTGTCCAGAGCCTTGCTGAGAAAATGGCTCCAGAGTTTGAGGTTGTTATTTTTGATTGCTTCGGCGGTGGGGCTTATCGATCAGAAAATCAAGCGCGACATTTACCTAAAATTGGACTAGTACAAATCGTCAACGAGCTGGCTTCGCGAGCACTATGTGATCCTATGCTTCCGGGTGGGGATGATAGTCGAAAAATAATTAAGGCAGCGTGCAGACGTTTTGCACAAGCAGCAGTGGCAATCCGAACCCAATCAAAAAAGCTTGGTTTGCTTATTATAATAGATGCTTCGGACAATGCTCAATTAGAGGCCGAATTTCGTCACGAGGAGTCTTTTCCCAAACGTCTATTGTCGGCAATAGATGAAGATCCTATCGACGGTGTAAAAATTTTATACACGGCACGCACCCACCGTAAAAACTCCGTGATTGGACGAGCGCAAGTAAATGAAGTGGAGCTCGGCCCCTTTAATGATTTGGAGGCTAGAGAGTTTCTAGCCGCTCGTAAGCCAAATGCCACCAGCGTGGAAATATCTACCGCTCTAGCGAGGTCTGGGCGGAACGCACGGGTTCTCGACTATCTCGTACAAACGTGGGGTAAGAATGTTGTCGCTGATGTTACGGCAGATCCAATTTCCGTACCCGAAATCATTGCTCAGCGCTGCGCTAAGATTGTTTCTGACCTCCATATAGCCGGTTGGTGTGTTACAGATATAACTGAATTTTTCGTCGCACTATCACTTCTCCCTCCACCAATTCCACTCGAAGAACTGGCAGATGCGCTCGGATGGTCTGTGACTCAAGTAAATACGGCTGCTTCTGATCTGGCTCCGATGCTAGAGATTTCATCGCACGGCGCAATCTTTAGGGATGAGCCAACGGAGACATTCGTAAGGGAGAGTTACTCAGAACAAACGAAAGCTCAAACAGTTATTGCAGATCGGCTCCTTTCTTCACAATCCACATCGAGCTACGCGGCTGAAGCACTGCCACACTTTCTAGTCGTTATAAATGACAGCGACAGAGCATTTGCCCTTGCTGAATCGAACAGCTTTCCGACAGCTGTGCAGTCTGAATTCGGACGCCGAAGACTTTCACTCGAGAGACTGCGTGCAGCTTTCAGACTGGCGGTCGCACAAGATGACCTGGATCGAGTGCTCGGCTTAAGCATGAGGCTTGGACAAGTTGAAACGGCCAACATGAGGGGTGATGGTTTTATTCTTAAATCGCCAGCACTTGCGATAGTGCTTGGCGACTCCGACTCCTACCGCCGACTTTTTGCAAATCGCTCAGGCTGGCGTGGAGCGAGAAGTGCTCGATTAACGATTGCGCACCGATTTGCGGGTAACCCCGATGAGGCGCAGATACAATGTGAAAGTACAGTCCGCTGGATAAATTGGTATATGGAGCAGCGACGCGACGAGAAAAATCGAGACCTAGAAGCTCCAAATTTGGATGATTATGTAGCCGTATTATTTCAGCATAGCGTCGAAGGAGCGTTTTCTAGAATTGATCGTAATTTGTCTAGTTGGTCCTCTCATTTATCGCTGGATGTAAGTGAAAGACTTCTGCAGTTGTTGGAATTATTCGATCAAGTAAATGACACGAAAATATTTGCTTCTTTTTCTTCGTTTGCGGCTTCAGATGTTAGTAAGTCTCGAGAACTCAAATTGTCATTTCTATCGAGGCCTTACTTATTAAATGGGTCGCAATTAAAGGAGTTGATAAAAAAAGTTGCTGTCCTCGAAATTCCTAAGGTCGACAGGGTTGAGCGTTTTTCTAACAAAGACGAATCAAGTTATTTTGAAACTAATGCCGCCTTAATCGCATTGCTCTACAGTTCCCGAAAATTTGCAAAAGCTATCATAAGTAGCGCTTCTATTTCTCGCCCGTTAAGTTACGATTACGGTGAGCGTTTTGGTCACTCCAACATCTGGCCTTCTATTTTCCGAGCATGCATTCGCGTATGGTCCTCAGGGAAACGGGTGGCATTCCATGATCTGCTTCCGCAAAACGTCAAGATAACTAAGCTTGCTAAGGCTGCGACCAATCGAACTGATTTGCGGGGATTTTTGCAGGGGCTTCGAGAACCAGTAGCCAACGTTGGTAGTGACAGGCGTGATCGCAAGAATAAAGCAAAATTTAGTGATCGTGAGTGTGAGGATATTAGCCAAGGTATATTCCTTGCACATGAGTTGATTGCTCCGATCGAAAACGCGATCTTCGAGCACAAAAGCCTATCAGGTAATGCCTTCACCGATTTCCTGAGTGTATGGAGTAAAAATACTAGGTCAGGCATCAACTTTCGATCTGAAACAGCCGCCGACGCACTTGTCCGCGCGGTTGGATTTGGCTGCGTAAGTATATTGTTGCAACATTCCTCCGCCCCATCGGTTGAAGACGTTAAAACACTGCTCGGCCTAGTCTCCACAACAGGATTTACGATTCAGCAGAAAATGAGTTTGCTGCGTCAGATCACTCAATGGGCACCCCTCCATAATCTCGCAGGTGCTTTTGCTCAGCATATTGCAGCACAATTACGCCAGGATGATGATATAGGGCGGCGTGGAGAAACATATGTCGATCTCGCTGCTTCAATATTGTCGATAAGCATTGACGAAGCGCGTAGTTATTATCGCCAGGGTCTGTCTGAATTAGATCAAATAGGAGGGGAGAGTTATGAGCAAATATACTCACTACTTAACTTTGCGAGTGAGCAACAAGGTGGATTTTTAAAGCCCGAACTAGCCCAGCGGCTTATGAACTTGTGCCAGAATATTATAAACAATGAACCTAAGAAATTCGGTTGGAAATTGTTTGCACGAGCAGCTGCAAAGACTATTGGGTTCCCTGCTCTAGCTAAGTTAGTACGTTGGCACGACCAAGATGTCGCCGGTTTTTCCTATGGATTACCACAGCTTGCTTGTTATTTTGCAATGCACGGGCATTTAGATCCGCGAAGAGCCGCTTTTATTCTCGCTATTTGTGAGGATCATGGCTGGTGGGATTGGCGAACTGGAGAAGGTATCGCTGACCTCCTAGAAAAAGCTGAAATATCAGATCATAGGAAAATTTTCCATACGATTATCTGTAAGTTGCGTGAGGATAATCCTTTTGGTGGGTGGGCTTCGCTTTGGAAGAGTTTGCTTGAGGCTGGTAAGAAATACCCAAATGCAATCACAAGCGAAGAGTTCAACGAGATTGACCAACTCTGGAAGGAAGCAAAGCTAAAGCAGGATGAATTCAATAGCCGCAATAGCTCTTCACCAAACGTTGTACACGCTAAAATTGACACTCCTAGTGAAAACTATATTGAGAATTTCATCACAGCTCTCATTGCAGAATGCGATTCTTCCTCCTCTACTGCAATTGACAAAGCTCTCAAGGCTATTTCGGCTGACGGAGAACTTTCCTATGATGTTCGTCAGCGCTTTATAGTTAAGTTGCGTCTAGCATGCCCTTATTCCAAGCGTTTGGGTTTTTTGTTTGCAGTTTGTGATGCTGCTGAGCTTCGATTTGATCAGTCGATAGAGATATTAAACGAGAGTTTGTCATTTTGGAGTGGTTCATCTTCGCATCTTGCCTTGGAAGCCAAGAGGCTTGTCGAAAGACTTTTTACGGCCAGGAGTACTGAGCTTTTTGAAGATCAATTTCCTAATGTTTCCCGCGATATACACAAGCTCACCAGCCTGTGCGGAGATAAACGATTTGTAATCCAGCTCGTTCTACGGAAGATTACAGCAGATGGAGTTGATCTCGATGGGGACCATTGGTTGCAGCTGGCCACCTCGCTATGCGAGGTTACAACCGGAAAAACCGCTTTAGATGCGCTGGAACATTTATTGTCTGGTCCTACAGCTCGCATGGCTGACGAAATTGGAGAGGGCGCATTTTGCCCTGAGGAGGCAACTTTTGGTACCGAGGAAGAGGTGATTTCTGGTCTCATTTGGCACCTCTTAGGTAACGACGATGGTTACATTCGCTGGAAAGTTGCGCGACATTTAAACTCCCTTCATGAGCTTGGGCTGACTCATGATCTCAGTCTACTGCTTGATCGCTTCGATCATAGATCAGTAGCGGCAATGGCAACGGCTGAGAAAAATCTATCGTTCCAAAATTCTCAGCAATGGTTGCTAATGGGATTGGCGCGTACAACCTCGCGCCATGGGCAATCATTACAGTTGTTAAGGCCAAAGCTGACTGCTTTAGCAAAGCGATCTGATATGCACGTTATACATAAGCTTCATATTGCGAGATGCTTAACTCATATAATTGGTCCAGATAAGCAAGACTCATTTGTAGGTGAGTTGTTTAATGAAATAAACAACCCTAAGCACGGTATCGTTGTTTCCGATAGCTATCCCGTCGCAGCAAAGCCTGCATCAGACTTTAGCTTTGATTATGAATTTAAAAAGCATGAGATCAGATCACTTGCAGAACTGTTCGGTGTGGCGGAGGCAGTTGTTGAGGATGCTCTTTCTTCCGAAATCAAACGTCTGTGGCCGGAAGCTACTTCTATGGATTATTTTCCCGGCCCTGAGCGATACGATTTGGCCCAAAATGATAGATTTCAGTTTTTTAGAGAACATATTCAAAAGCATGCGCTCTTAACTGTCGCCACTAATTTTTCTAATTTTTTGCCCGTGGTGGTCCGTAGTTATGAGGTTGAAGAAGAGTCTCCTTGGCTAAGGTGGCGCAGATCCTACGATGTAACGTTCGACGATGGCTCGTGGTTGTCTGATCACAAGGATCCACTCCCGCAGCAAGCCAAAGAAGATTTATTAGGTAATCAAATCAGTCGACAAGAAGCGTTATTAGATCAAGAGACGTTGTTGCAGAAATTAGGTCTCGTATCTGGTTCTAGCGCAGAAATGTTTCCAGTGTACGGTCGTTGGTCATCGCCTGATGGAGTATCTGTAACGATCTCAACTGCGCTAGTCGAGCAAAAGGGTGCATCGCCCAAATGCGCTGCTTTCTCGAAAAGAGCCAGTCATGACATTTGGCTGCCACAGTTTTGGGATGACGGATACTATGACGGTCGATCTCGGCGTAAGAATCCATTTGATCCATTTGTGTGGGCACCCGACATGCAAAATCTCGGTATTGATGAGGGCGAGGAAATTGCTGCTACGGGCCCGGGAGGACGGCCACGTCTTGGGATAGAGCTTACGAGATATTTGGGGTTGATGAATGAGCCACTAAGTGGAGAATGGCGCGTAGGGGATGGAAGCATCGCGTTGAGAAGCCAAGTTTGGGGCCGCTGGGCGCCTGATCCTGATCATCGACAATTGCATCACCATGAAGATGGTGAGATTTTATGGGCTTCAAATGATTGGCTTGATGGAGCTTTGGCCCGCCTAAACAAACAACTTATTTTTGTCGTGACACTTCATAAATATAAGTCTTCAAGAAGTTATAACCCCTCTAAAGGTGCCAAGTCTGTTCTTGTCGGCCTCAGGCTGAATGACCGGTCGCTGAGACTGTGGCCAGCAAAAAAGGCTTCTAAGGTAGATTATTAGTCATTAAAAAATCGGTACGATCTTTGCCGGAAGCAATATAGTGAAAGATCAGCTGTTGGTGATCTTTCATTAGGTTCATCGGGCTTCTTATTTTTTTTGTAATGACAATCTTAAGTCTCTTATTGCTTGAGTTGTTTGACCGTATGTTTATTGAAGTTGCGGGCTGTAGACATAAGTGACGCGGCTCACTGATGCGAAGCACCGCCTTCGGAGCATAGTGCTCATAAGTCTAGGCCGCTGTAGACCGCGAACCGAAAAGGTGTGAGTCCTTATTTGCAAGGGGTGGATCTAGCGAGACGGAGGTTTTTCAGGCTTCCACTTCGTCATTATCCGCCCCTTCTTTTGAGCTGAAGGTCGATGAAATTGAGCTCTGTTTTGATTGCATCAATCGTGAGCATTTCGACTTTACTGGCGGTGTTTGCTCTTGAATTGAGCTTTTTTGTATTGGCCATGGTGAGAATAATCCCGTTCAAATGGAGCTTTCGGGCCTTTAGATAATCAGGCGTTTGTACGCTGTTCTGTGGTGGTTTGTTCATGTTTGGACCGATGGTAGGCCCGAAACAGCCGACCCTTGCCGGTTGCTTCGGGGAGGATTCAGGTTAGGCCGCCAGTAGGTCAATAAGGCTGTGTTGGCGCGAGCGATCTATGAGTTCTCGCCAAGTCCAGCTTCCAAAGTGCTCCCCCTGTTCAGGGATATCCAGTTTCATCAGTGCAACAGGGTCACGGCTTATCAGGTTGCGTGCTGCCCACAGCTTGCCGCCGGTTTCCAGCAGCGCTTTCGCAGCCTCGTTCCACTTTTCTTCTAGTACTGTGTTCGCCAGATGTGCCGCTTGGTTCTCGATCTTGGCGCGTTCTTTTTTTGCCTCTGTGATATGCAGATCAATCGTCACCAGCTCCTGCTCCAGGGCGGTGATGAGCAGTTGTTGGCGGCGGTGATGCTCAGCCGCAGCCGTGAGGTTTTTTGCGGCCTTTTGAGCTTCTGCGTTAGCCGATTTCTCGCCCTCTACATCGCCCCAGGCGACAGCCTGCGCATAAGCGGTGGCGGCGTCCGTTTCAGCTTGTCGAGCTTTTGCCATGTCTTCCTGATCGCTTTGGCGGACCTGCTGCAACCGGGTCTCGATGCTGGTGCGCTTCTCGTTGAGTTCCTTCTCGTCGGCTTTCCAGTTCGCCATATCGCTGAGATATCCCGCAGCCAAGCTCTCATGGTTTGCCAATCTCTCAAGGCGAAGAATCTTTTGATTCAGGTTGCTGATCTCCAGATTTCGCGAGTCGATACGTCTTTTGTGATCGTTGATTTCATCCTGCACGACTCGTTGACGCCCCTGCTGGATAACCTCCGGGCTTTCCAGCGCCTCTTCGAAGGGAGCCAGGTCCCCCTGAATGCTCTCCACTTCGAGGGTCAGTTGGTCGCGGCGGTCTTTCAATTCTTGGATAGTGTTCATCTGTATTGTCTCTGGGTACTGCGGTTAATAGGGATGGTGTCGAATGGCTGGCGAGGCCGGTAATGAGCCGGCGCTACCTCAATCAGCAGGCTCGCCGTCAGGCGGCCTTGGCCTCGCCTTCGTCCGTTCCTGGAACGGTCTTCACCACGTAGCAGCGCTGGGGCCCTAACCCTGGCAGACGGATCAAGCTGTAGGCCTTGCCGTCACTACCCGGCTCAAGCACGCCCCGTTGCAGCAGCTCCTTGTTCACCGCACTGATGTTCATGCCCTTGAAGATTTCGGCCCTCCAGGCTTCAGGCAGCACGTAGTAGGTGTTGGTGGTGTGCAGAGCATCGCCCATGCCGTGTTCCATCGTCTTGCGAAAGCCCAGCCGATCAATCGTACGTGGGCCGTGTTCATCGATCTTGGCGGCGGCAGATTCCCAGCGGGTAAAACGGCTTTCTCCAAAGCGCTCGATGACCTGTCTCAGCCGCGCCAAAATCGCATCGCCCTCGAAGTTTCCGGCGCCGCCACGCTCAGCCAGCCATGCATGCAGGCAAACCCGTGCAGCAGTCGTGGCCGTACCGTCAGGCCAACCGGTGACGCCAAAGGCGGTGGCCAACTCTCCGGCCGCTGCTGCGAGGCCAAAGCGAAGGGCTGCACGTTGGGCTTGCCCACTGGCCGATGCAGGTAGGTTTTGGGTGATGAACTGCTCCACCGTGCGGCGAATGATCACCGTCCATCTGAGCATTTCTGCTGGCGCGCACAGTGCGTGCAGGAAGGCGGTGAGGGGCGTGCCGTAGTATTTGGCTACACGGGCCTTGAGCGCATCGGAGAGGGCGGCTGCGTCTTCAAAACCATTCAGCACATCGAACATGCCGAGGCCTTTGCTGGCATCCGCGGGCACCGCAAGCATGCGCACCTCCATGCCGGCTTTCAGCTCCTTGTTTGCATCCGCCATGTGCTGCGCCAATGTCTTTTCTCCGGTCGAGAGAAACAGTAAGCGCCACTCCTGCACCTGTCGGCCCGCTTGTCCTCGATCATTCGCCCGGGCCTTGCCGGTGCCATTGCCGAGCATGTACACCGTTTCGCCAATGATGCGTGGGTCACACATCCCGATTTCATCCAGCACCAGGAGGCCGTCTGAGTGTGCGGCGGCGATGGACTCCAGGGCGTTATCCGTGGAGCGCCACGAACGCACCAGCCGTGGCCCGCCATAGACCGAGGCAGCGACCTGCAAGTGGGTGGTCTTGCCGCCGGAGCTGTCGCCGTAGAGGTGGAAGCCGCCCGACTCATGCCCAAGCAGGTTCAGGAGAGGCCCCGCAAAGGCCACAGAGACGACAAACGCCAAGCGGTGATTACCAACGCACAGCGCGCCGATTTGCTGCTGCCATTGCTCCAGAGAACCCGCCTCGCTGATCGGTGGCAGCTGGGCACCGGCTTCATAAAAATGCAGATGTTCGGCATGCGAGCCGATCTGTTGTTCGGGCAGAAGGAAGGCGTTGTCGTGCCAGCCCAGGCGCGTCACCAATCTTGCGCGCTGGGCGCTGTCGAAGCCGCCGAGATAACTCTGCAGGTCATTGCGTGCGTTGCGTCCTGATCGGCTCCCGGCAAGGCGCAGACCCATGTCTACCAGCGGGCCAAGCACATCCTTGCCGAAGTCGCCGGTCATGGTTCGGGCTGGAATGTTCCAGCGTTTTTTGGCGCCGTCCGGGTCGTCGAATTCGACCAACAAACCCCAGTTGTGGCCCTTGTCGTCGCGAGTGCGAGCGATGATTTCGAGAGGCGAACACACGGGACGCGCCTCGCCATCATCGCCGGAATAAAACACCCCCTCAGGCGTCAGGCGAAAGCCGCCCGGCAACAGGTCATTTTTTGATTTCGCAGGACGTTTGGCGGGCGCCTTGCCCTTCGGTTGTTGAGGCTCAGTGGGCTCAGCAACATTGCCGAAAAACTCGCCGCTGCGCACCAGCTCGGCGACGTGGTCAGCGGTCCAGCCTTTGGATAACGCATCCGCTGCATCGTCGCCGTCTGCCCATTTTCCACCTTTGACGAGTGTCGGCTGGCCGCCTTTGCTGCTGGGCTTGAGCTTGAACACGTCGAGCGAGATTCGTGGTACTGACGCCGCGCCCAGCTCAACCAGCTTGAGCTCGATGGCGTCCATGCAGCTCTTGCCGCTGGCATCGTTATCCGGCCACAGCACCACCGTGCGCCCTTTGAGTGGCGTCAGGTCGGCTTTATGCCAAGAATTAGAGCCGTTCGACCAGCAGGTGGCGACGTAGTCGGGCATCAGTTCAGCGGCAGCGTCAGCGGCCTTTTCACCCTCACACAACACCACAGGCGCGTCGGCGCGCTGTGCGAGCTCATCCAGGCGCAGCAAGGGCCGAGGTTCCGGCAACCCTTGCCAGCGCCATTGTGTGGTTTGCCCATCAGAGCGTTTGCACCAGGTCAACGGCGCAAAGACCTTTCGCGGTTTGCCGTCTTCATCTGGGCCCAAGTCGAAGCGATACAGCGCCATGACCGGTTGGCTATGTGCATCGCGATAGATCCACACCTTGGACGGAACACCGTGTTGCCGGTGCTTGGCAGGACACTTGTTCATGGCCTCGGCCGGGATCGGCTGAATCGCGATCCACTCCGGCGTTGCGTTCTTGGTTGGTGCGCTTTTGGTTGTCGCTGCACCTGCGGAAACGCTGAGCAGATCCGCCAGCTTTTTGCAGGCTTCCACATCGGTGCCGCCGTCGATGTAGCGCACCAGGTCAATCAGGTCGCCGCCCTTATCGCCGGTGGCAAAATCCGCCCAGGTGCCTTTGCTAAAATTGACCTTGAGTGAGCCTGCGCGTTTGTCCGTACGCGTCGGGTTCGGTGCGGTGTATTCCTTGCCGCCATCGACGCGTTTGCCGTTTGGCAGCCAGTGGGCAAGCACGCGGTCGATGTTCTTCAGGGCAGCGCTTTTCACATCGGCAAAGCTGGGACGTTTTGAGTTGTTGCCGGTGCGCTGAGTCATGGGGCTGTCCTCGTTGCATACAGCGCATCGTTGACGTCATCGATCAGTGCTTTTGCCATCTCGCCCAGGTAGAACGCCGGCCAACTGAAACGCTCGCCCTCGTTACTCATGGCAGCATCGAGGGTCAGTTGATTGGCGTAGTGCTGAAACAGTGAAATTGCTTCAAGCGCATCCTCAAGCGGCACGCCTGCATTCACGCGAAATAGTTTCTGGTGGGTGTCGTTGGCACACGAGAACTCGACACGCCCGAGAGTAGTGGCAGTGTTCACAAGGCACCGCCTTTCTGGCCCATTGGCACAGAGGAGGCATCACCGTACAAGGCGAGTGTTTTGATCAAGCCCAGGGTGCCGCGAACGTCCCAAATGACGGATGACAGCACGCGGTTGGAGAGCACGGGTTTATCGCCGTCTAAATGATCCTCCAGCAGCATCAGGACTGAATCGGCGCGGTCCAGGGCGCAGGTGATGGCGTCGATGGGAATACCGGCTTCAGCATCCTGGCTGACGCAGAGCAGATCCTCGGGAAGTGAGAAGCCTGGGAGCATGCTCATTGGGCACCCCCTGCGGCTTCCAGGGCGCGAGCCTTTGACATATGGGCGTTGTAACGGGAGAGGCGTGTAGCGAGGCTGGAGTTGGCGTGTAAAGCGGCGAGAGCCATTGCTCGATGAGCGGCGGCGCGAATTTTGGACGGATTGAGGGCGTGTTTCATTTGTGAAAGCTCCTTTTGCTGAGGAGCTGCCACCGCTTGCGGCCAAGCAAGTAGGGGTGACAGCTGTACGCGGGTTGGCCGACCGGGGCAAAAGGGACCCGGCACACCCGAAGGTGTCCCACGCACAGCCGCCATAACACGATACGACGGGCACAAAAAAAGCGCCTGCTATCGGATGGAGGGCGCTTGTGCGCCTTTTGCAATTCGGACGGCCAAGTCCGGTCACTGATTTTGCAGCGACAGTCAGAGAGTAACGTCCGTTTTTTGAAAGCGCAACTGTGCGGATCACTTGCAGATTTTTTCGATGCGGCATAAATTGATCAGACATGAAGATTTACCTCAACGCCTCCGGTTGCCGCCGGGGGCGTTTTCGTTTCAGGCATGGATATCCCAGCGCAGGGAGACAAAGGGCAAGAAGTCGCCTTCGAGGCAGGCGCGCGCGTCCTCGTAGGCGTCGATTTGTTGGCCTTCGTCGACGATGATTGCTTGCGGGGCTTGGCAGGGAACTGATAGTGCGCACCAGATGCCATCTCTCCATCGCATCACCATCACGTCCCGGTTCAGGCGTTTTTGCTCTGTGCGGTAACGTTCAAAACGCTGCATACCGCGTGATGAGAATCCGACTGTTCTGAGTACAGAAAAGGGCTGCAAAATGGCCTTGTTGGCGACACGATTTTTCATGCTGCCACCTGATCACGGGCAGCGATGCGTGCGCGTGTCCATGCCTGAACTTCCCCCAATACCCACGCAACCGGAGCGCTTCGAGCATTGCTGTTACTCAGCTTTACCGGCAACGGGAATCCGCTTTCAGGTTGACGCATCAGCTTGTAGATAGTCGGGCGTGCGAGCCCTACGATTGAAATGACCTCTGGCATGCGGATGAGGGTCATTGAGGGATCATGCGAGGGAATTGCTTTTAATACGGTAGTCATAGCGAGCTAACCCTTTGTTAATTGAGACAACGGGTCATACGCTACGCAGGGGGACGGGAGTGGACTGTGTCCGCTCCCTTTTTTATTTCAGAGGTCGAAGCTTCAAAGCTTCCAAATGGCGTCGGATGGTCTTTTCCGTACCGTGAACCTTTTGGTTGAAAAGAATATTGGTGAGTTCAGAGTCGGACAGACTTCGCATTTCAATTTTTCGGCCGTTAATGATTTGCTCGGCAGCAACCTTGATTTTTGCTCGTCTATCCATTGTGTCGGTCTGTATTTTTGAGTTGGGATCTCGGTTCCCCTTGCCGGCTTCCTGACCCCTTCTCGTCGCCTTTGTAGACAAGGCGTCGTCGAGAATTCGATGCATCAAGCTTGATGTGTTGAAGCCTTTTTTAAACACATCCATTTGCTCCACCTGGCGATAAAGACTCGCCATCAGCAGCGCCTGATTCGCCTCGCCTAGCAACGTCGCGAATTCTTCTCGTGCCCTGATCTCGTTTCCACTGCTGCGGTCCCGCTCTTTTTCGATCAGGGCAAGGTACTGGCGGGGAGAGTCGTGTTTCAGCTGCTCTATCAGGTCTGCATCAATGTCGTAAGTGGTGAGCTCAAGGTCGAACAGCCAATTTGCAAGCGTCTCCACAGCCTGCGTTCCCATGACCAGGGCAAAGGTAGCCGTAAGCTGTGAATCTGCTGCGGAATGACTCACCCCAAGAAACCGTCGAATGACACTGGGCAATGAGCCTGCCTCTGCATAACTGGCATGCTCGCTAATGGGATCGCGAAGTCGATAAAGGGTTTTTGTTACCGACTCTGCACACGGAGCGTATGAGCCCCCCTCAAGCCAGAACGAGGTGGCTGTGTTGATCAGATCGAAGGCGTCTTTGAAGTGTTCGTTGAACTGCGGAAACAGCACAAGACTGCGAACGGCTGCCTCGACGTCGTCCTGATCCCACATCAGGCACGTTATATCGAAGCCTGCGATTTCGAGTTCAAGCTCTTCTGCATTGATGCCCCGTTCAAAGTCCATTTAGATCTCCCCGCTGCCCCGAAGCCGATAGGCTGTTACAGCGATTTGCAGCTGAAAGCGTCAATGCCAGCAGGGTTGAGGGCGTGACCTTTCTGTAACACGACTGCTCGATGTAACACGTGGTGCTCAGAAGCTTTGCAACGCGTGTAACGCTCAATATATTCAATAAAAACAATGACTTGAAGGTAGGCGTAACACGCGTAACACCCGTAACACCATTTTTTAAAGGGACGGGGGTTAACGACTTCACACAGCCTTCCCAAATTGACCTTGCACTACATTTCCGGCCTCTAGGGAATCAAGGTGATCGGCGTACCATTGCATCATTTTTACGCGTTGCTCAAAGTATTGGGCCTTGTTGTATACCCCCGAGATGCCTTCCTCTTTGTGAGCCAACTGCGCTTCAACATGTTCCTTCGGCCAGCCATGTTCTCGAAGTAACGTGCTCGCGGTGTGTCGAGTACCGTGTCCTACTAGACGCCCTTTGTAGCCGATGGTAGCGAAGACTTTGTTGATTGTATTTTCGCTGATGGTTGGGTTCTTTGCTCCTACGCCGGGGAAAAGCCAGCGACTCCGTCCCGTTAAACAGTGCAGATCCCTCAGTGCTGTAACGGCTTGGTGGGGAAGGGGGCATACAAAATCCCGGCGCATCTTCATCTTGGCAGCAGGTGTCGTCCAAATGGCCTTCTCAAGGTCGAACTCTTTCCATTCAGCTAAGCGGACCATGCCTGGGCGGGACGCCGTCCAGATACAAAGCCATGCGGCGGTGCGTGCCGTCAGTCTGCTCGGAGTGTTATTGAGTGCTTGGAGGAATTCAGCCAGTTCAGGCTCCAGCAAGTGTGGATGCTGCTGAGTCTTGGGTGCCTGGGCAGCAATGTCGCGAAGGCGGCTGCCCGGATCGTTTTCGGTGAGCCCTAAACCAATTGCTCGACCGAAGATTTGGTTGATCCAGGTGCGGCACTTTTCCGCCACGTTGTGAGCGTCTCTAGCTTCTAGGGATGCCTGGAGATCTGCACAGTCGGTGCGGGTGATTTCGTCGAGGGGCTTATCTCCCAATGCCGGGAGTATGTCCTTGTCGAGGTAGGTGCGGATTTTGTGAAGGGTAGAGGGTGCGAGGCCCTTTTCTTCTTTTGCCTTGAGCCAAGCTTCAGCGGCAGCTCGAAACGTTCGGGCCTTGGCCGCATCGATTGCAGCTTTAGCGGATCGTTTCTGCTCAAGAGGATCGGCGCCGCTACTCACTACTTTGCGTAGATTGGCAGCTTTGTCTCTTGCCAGCGCACCACTGACCTCTGGGTAACCCCCGAGCCCCATCCAAGCCCAATTACCCGCCGGACGTTTGTAGCGTAGCTGCCAGGATTTACCACCATCAGGTTTGACCCTGAAGTAGAGGCCGTTTCCGTCTAGCTCCCGGTATTCCTTTGACTCCGGCTCCAGCCCTGCAAGCGTTGTGTCTGCGAGAGGGCGGCGCTTGATATCTGCGCGCTTCATCCTTGTATCCCAAAGTTCGGTATTTTTCTCAGGATACAAGCAGGGATACAGGGATACAACGGATAAGGGGATACAGAGGTAGATAGCCAGATACAAAAAAACCGGCTCAAGTGGCCGGTTTCTTTGGTGCTGAGAGTCTGGTAGAGACTTTCAGATACTGCTATATGGTGCCCCGAGGGAGACTCGAACTCCCACTCCTTTCGAAAACGGATTTTGAATCCGCCGCGTCTACCAATTCCGCCATCAGGGCTCAATGGCGGCGAAGTATAGAGATGAGATTACCGTTGGTCAATCACGTTTCATGGTCTATTTTCACTATTTCCGCTAGACTTCCCGGCCCTGCTAGACGAACCCCATCATGCGCGTTGCTGACTTTACTTTTGAACTCCCGGATTCGCTGATTGCTCGCCACCCTTTGGCCGAGCGTCGCGCCAGTCGACTGCTGACCCTGGACGGGGCCAGCGGCACCCTCGCACACCGTCAATTCACTGATTTGCTTGAGCATTTGCGTCCGGGCGATCTGATGGTGTTCAACAATACCCGGGTCATCCCGGCACGGCTGTTTGGCCAGAAAGCATCCGGCGGCAAGTTGGAAATTCTGGTGGAACGGGTGTTGGACAGCCATCGTGTGCTGGCCCATGTACGCTCCAGCAAGTCGCCGAAACCGGGTTCGAGCATCCTCGTCGAGGGTGGCGGTGAAGCCGAGATGGTAGCGCGTCATGATGCGCTGTTCGAACTCCGGTTCGCCGAAGAGGTTTTGCCGTTGCTGGAGCGCGTCGGTCATATGCCATTGCCTCCTTATATCGACCGCCCCGACGAAGACTCGGACCGTGAGCGCTATCAAACGGTCTATTCCCAGCGCCTCGGTGCCGTGGCCGCGCCGACTGCCGGGCTGCATTTTGACCAACTGCTGCTGGATGCGATTGCCGCCAAGGGCGTCGAGACCGCCTATGTGACCCTGCACGTGGGGGCCGGCACGTTTCAGCCGGTGCGTGTGGATAACATCGAAGACCACCATATGCATAGCGAATGGCTGGAAGTCAGCCAGGACGTCGTGGACGCAGTTAGCGCCTGCAAGGCGCGCGGCGGGCGGGTGGTTGCGGTGGGCACCACCAGCGTGCGCTCCCTTGAGAGCGCGGCGCGTGATGGCGTGCTCAAACCGTTCAGTGGCGACACCGATATCTTTATTTACCCAGGCCGGCCGTTCCATGTGGTCGACTGCCTGGTGACCAACTTCCATTTGCCGGAATCCACGCTATTGATGCTGGTGTCGGCCTTCGCGGGTTATCCCGAAACAATGGCGGCGTACAAAGCAGCCATCGACAATGGATACCGTTTTTTCAGCTACGGTGATGCGATGTTTATCACCCGTAATCCGGCGCCGCGCGGCCCAGAGGAACAACTATGAGTCGTATGTCGTTTGAATTGCTCGCCACCGACGGCAAAGCCCGTCGCGGTCGCCTGACGTTTCCGCGCGGTACGGTAGAGACCCCGGCATTCATGCCCGTGGGCACCTACGGCACCGTTAAAGGCATGCTGCCGCGTGACATCGTCGCCACCGGCGCCGAGATCATCCTCGGCAACACCTTCCACCTGTGGCTGCGTCCAGGCACTGAAGTGATCAAGAAGCATGGCGACCTGCATGACTTCATGAAGTGGCATGGCCCGATCCTCACGGACTCGGGTGGTTTCCAGGTGTTCAGCCTGGGCGCCATGCGCAAGATCAAGGAGGAGGGCGTGACCTTCGCCTCGCCGGTGGACGGTTCCAAGGTATTCATGGGCCCGGAAGAGTCCATGCAGGTGCAACGCGACCTGGGCTCGGACATCGTGATGATTTTCGACGAGTGCACACCGTACCCGGCTGATGAGGACGTCGCGCGGATTTCCATGGAGCTGTCCCTGCGTTGGGCCCAGCGTTCGAAGAATGCCCATGGCGACAACACCGCGGCGCTGTTTGGCATTGTCCAGGGCGGCATGCATGAAAGCCTGCGCAAACGCTCGCTGGAAGGCCTCGACAAGATCGGTTTTGACGGCCTGGCCATCGGCGGTTTGTCGGTGGGCGAACCCAAGCACGAGATGATCAAGGTACTGGACTACCTGCCAGGCCTGATGCCCGCTGACAAACCTCGTTACCTTATGGGCGTTGGCAAACCCGAAGATCTCGTAGAGGGTGTGCGCCGCGGTGTGGACATGTTCGATTGCGTGATGCCAACCCGTAATGCCCGCAATGGGCATCTGTTCATCGATACAGGCGTGCTCAAGATCCGTAACGCGTTCCATCGCCATGATGATTCGCCGCTGGATCCCACCTGTGATTGCTACACCTGCCAGAACTTCTCCCGTGCTTATCTGCACCATCTGGACAAATGCGGGGAAATGCTGGGTAGCATGTTGAATACCATCCACAATTTGCGTCACTACCAAGTCCTGATGGCTGGTTTGCGCGAGGCTATTCAACAGGGTACATTGGCCGCCTTCGTCGATGCCTTCTATGCCAAGCGCGGGCTCCCTGTGCCGCCCTTGGACTGAGTTTTCCGACCCTAAGATTCACTATTTGCAACTGGAGTGCTAAATGAGCTTTTTTATCTCTAACGCCATGGCTGACGCCGCTGCGCCTGCTGCTGCCGGCCCTATGGGCGGTGGTTTCGAGTGGATTTTCCTGGTCGGCTTCCTGGTCATCTTCTACCTGATGATCTGGCGTCCACAGGCCAAGCGTGCCAAAGAGCAGAAGAACCTGCTGGGCAGCCTGCAGAAAGGCGACGAAGTCGTGACCACCGGCGGCATCGCGGGCAAGATCACCAAGGTTTCCGATGCTTTCGTGGTTCTGGAAGTGTCCGACACCGTGGAAATGAAGTTCCAGAAGGGCGCCATCGCCGCCACGCTGCCAAAAGGCACGCTCAAAGCGATCTAAGTTCCAACCTTTACCAATCGACGGGGCGCGCAAGGCGCCCCGCGTTATAAGCGGGCGGCGTGATGCTGAACAAATACCCTCTGTGGAAATACGTACTGATCCTGGCGGTGCTGGCGATCGGTTTTATTTATTCCGCTCCCAATCTTTACCCTGATGACCCGGCGATCCAGATCACTGGCGCCAGCACTTCGCTGCAGGTCAACCAGGCTGACCTGGAGCGCGCGAGCAAGGCGCTGGCCGACGCGGGTATCCAGGTTAAAGCGGCAACATTGGCAGCTGGTGCGAAGGGCGGGTTGTTGCGCCTGACCAAGCAAGAAGACCAATTGCCGGCAAAAGATGTCGTACGCAAGGCCATGGGTGACGATTACGTTGTTGCCCTGAACCTGGCACAGACCACGCCACAGTGGTTGCGCAGCATTGGCGCGCACCCGATGAAGCTGGGTCTGGACTTGTCCGGTGGTGTGCACTTCCTGCTGGAAGTCGACATGGACAAAGCCCTCGACGCACGCCTGAAGGTCTATGAAGGCGACGTGAAGAGCCTGCTGCGTAAAGAGAAGCTGCGTTATCGCAGCCTGCCGCAGCTCAACGGTGCCATCCAGCTGGGCTTCTCTGACGAGGCCTCCCGTGAACAGGCCCGTGCGCTGATCCGCAAGAACTTCAACGATTTCGACATCGTACCGGCCGACCTGAATGGTCAGGCGGTACTGCGTCTGGCGATGAGCCCGGCCAAAATCGCGGAAATCCGCGAATACTCCATCAAGCAGAACTTGACCACGGTACGTAACCGCGTCAACGAGCTGGGTGTGGCCGAGCCGATTGTTCAGCGTCAGGGCGCCAACCGCATCGTGGTTGAGCTGCCGGGCGTGCAGGACACCGCTGAAGCCAAGCGTATCCTGGGTAAAACCGCCAACCTGGAGTTCCGTCTTGCGGCTGAGCCGGGTGCTTCCCGTGCAACTTCCGAAGAGTTCGAGTTCCGTGAAGGCAACCGTCCTCCGGCGCTGATCGAGCGTGGCTTGATCATCACCGGTGACCAGGTGACCGACGCCAAGGCCGGTTTCGGCGAGCACGGTACCCCTGAAGTGAACATCCGCCTGGATGGCCACGGCGGCGAACTGATGAGCCGCGCCACGCGCAGCAACGTTGGTCGCAGCATGGCGGTGATCTTCATCGAGCAGCGCCCGGTGACCACCTACACCAAGCAAATGGTCAACGGCGTCGAGAAAGACGTACCGGTGCAGACCTTCAAGGAAGAGAAGAAGATCATCAGCCTGGCGACCATCCAGTCGCCGCTGGGTGCTCAATTCCGCATCACCGGCCTGAACGGCCAGGGCGAATCCTCGGAGCTGGCCCTGTTGCTGCGTGCCGGTGGCCTGGCTGCGCCGATGTACTTCGCTGAAGAGCGTACCATCGGCCCGAGCCTGGGTGCCGACAACATCACCAAGGGTATCGACGCGGCCTTGTGGGGCATGCTGTTCGTGTCGCTGTTCATCATCGCCATCTATCGCTTCTTCGGCATCATTGCCACCGTGGCCCTGGCGGGCAACATGGTGATGCTGCTGGCCCTGATGTCGCTGCTGGGCGCTACGCTGACCTTGCCAGGTATCGCCGGTATCGTACTCACCATGGGTATGGCGGTAGACGCCAACGTGCTGATCTTCTCGCGGATTCGTGAAGAGATCGCCGCCGGCATGACCGTACAGCGTGCAATCAACGAAGGCTTCGGCCGGGCATTTACCGCGATTCTCGACTCCAACCTGACCACATTGCTGGTTGGCGGGATTCTCTTTGCCATGGGCACCGGCCCGGTCAAAGGTTTTGCGGTAACCATGTCCCTCGGTATCTTTACCTCGATGTTCACGGCCATCATGGTGACCCGCGCAATGGTCAACCTGATCTTTGGCGGGCGTGACTTCAAGAAGTTGTGGATTTAAGGGGCTGCCATGTTACGTACAATCAACTTCATGGGCGTTCGCAACATTGCGTTCGGCGTCACCTTGCTCCTTACCGTTCTGGCGTTGTTCAGCTGGTTCCATAAGGGCCTGAACTACGGTCTGGACTTCACCGGCGGTACGCTCATCGAGCTGACCTACGAGAAGCCTGCCGACGTCACCCTGGTACGCAGTGAACTGGTCAAGGCCGGCTATCACGAAGCCATCGTGCAGAGCTTCGGTGCGACCACCGACCTGCTGGTGCGCATGCCTGGCGAAGACCCGCAACTGGGTCACCAGGTAGCCGAAGCCTTGCAGAAGGTGGGTGGTGACAACCCTGCGTCGGTCAAGCGCGTCGAGTTCGTGGGCCCGCAAGTGGGTGAAGAGCTGCGCGACCAGGGCGGCCTCGGCATGCTGATGGCGCTGGTCGGTATCATGATCTACCTGGCTTTCCGCTTTCAGTGGAAGTTCGGTGTCGGCGCCATTGTGTCGCTGATCCACGACGTGATCGTGACCGTGGGTATCCTGGCGTACTTCCAGATCACCTTCGACCTGACCGTGCTGGCGGCCGTGCTGGCGATCATTGGTTACTCCCTCAATGACACCATCGTGGTATTCGACCGGGTTCGCGAGAACTTCCGCGTACTGCGCAAGGCGTCGCTGATCGAGAACATCAACATCTCCACCACCCAGACCCTGCTGCGGACCATGGCGACGTCGATCTCCACCTTGCTGGCGATCGCGGCGCTGATGATCTTCGGTGGCGACAACCTGTGGGGCTTCTCCCTGGCGCTGTTCATCGGCGTCCTGGCAGGCACCTACTCGTCGATCTACATCGCCAACGTGGTGCTGATCTGGCTGAACCTCAACAGCGAAGACCTGATCCCTCCTGCCGCCACTGGCAAGGAGGTCGACGACCGTCCTTGAGGGGCGCTTGTTGATCTGCTGTTACAAAAAAGGCACGAGTATTGAACTCGTGCCTTTTTTTTTGCTCCAAGGCTGGGTATAGCGCGGATCTTTCGGTCCGTTTGTGATGGTCAGGAGGTTCAACGTGAACAAGTCGTTACTGGTTGGTGCGGTATTGGGTGCTGTCGGTGTAACTGCCGGGGGTGCTGTTGCCACCTACAGCCTGGTAAAAAGCGGCCCTGAGTATGCGCAAGTGCTGGCGGTGCAGCCGGTGAAAACCCAGATTAAAACACCTCGCGAAGTCTGCAAGGACGTCGCAGTGACCCGGCAGAAGCCGGTGCAGGATCAACATCAGATCGTCGGTACGGTGGTTGGTGCGCTGGCCGGTGGCCTGTTGGGTAACCAGGTCGGTGGCGGTAACGGCAAGAAGCTGGCCACTGTGGCCGGTGCGGTCGGTGGTGGTTACGCCGGTAACAAGGTTCAGGAAGGTATGCAGAACCGCGATACCTATACCACCACCCAGACTCGCTGTAACACCGTCAACGACATCAGTGACAAGGTCGTTGGCTATGACGTGCGTTACACCTTGGATGGCAAGGAAGGTTCGGTGCGCATGGATCGTGATCCGGGCGGCCAGATTCCAGTCGACAAGGAAGGGCGTCTCGTCCTGGGCCAGAACCAGCAGTAAGTCTTCTCTTGTATTTGATTTGTGGTGGTGTTGGTATTTAAGCTCACACCAAGCAAATCCCAGGCATAAAAAAAGCACCCCGCAGGGTGCTTTTTTTTGCTCGCTCGCTTAGCGCTTCAGCGAAGCCGGCAGGTGCGGCTGGATCGCCGTCAGTACTGCCTTGAAGCATTTGGTGTTGCCGGCAACGACGTGGCCTTTTTCCAGGAAGTCATGACCGCCGGTGAAGTCGCTCACCAGGCCGCCGGCCTCTTGGATCAGCAGGGCGCCTGCAGCCATGTCCCACTCGGACAGGCCCGACTCCCAGAACGCATCAAAACGACCGGCAGCCACATAGGCCAGGTCCAGGCTGGCCGCGCCAGCACGACGGATGCCGGCAGTCTGGCCAACCAGGGCGCGGAACATGCCCAGGTAGTTCTCCAGGTTGTCCATCTGGTCGTCACGGAACGGGAAGCCGGTACCCAGCAGGGCGCCGTCCAGGCTGGTGCGACCGCTGACGCGCAGGCGACGACCGTTCAGCTGGGCACCACGGCCACGGCTGGCGGTGAATTCTTCCTGGCGAACAGGATCGAGTACTACAGCGTGTTCCAGGCGGCCACGGTATTTGCAGGCAATGCTGACGGCAAAGTGCGGGATGCCGCGCAGGAAGTTGGTGGTGCCATCCAGTGGGTCGATGATCCACAGGTAGTCTTCGCCTTCGCCGCTGCCTTTGTGCAGGCCGGTTTCCTCGCCGAGGATGCCGTGGGTAGGGTAGGCCTTGCGCAGCGCGTCGATGATCTTCTGTTCAGCGGCGCGATCCACCTCGGACACATAATCCTTGGCGTCTTTTTCGTCGACCTTGATGGTATCCAGGCGCTCGATGGAGCGGAAGATCAATTCACTGGCGCTGCGGGCGGCGCGCAGCGCGATATTCAGCATGGGCTGCATGGATGTGTCACCTAAGGTTGTTAAAGAAAGCCGAGCATTCTAGCAGAAACTTTCTTCAGGTGAAGGACGACGTTAGCTTTCATGGCATAACCTTAGGCTGTTCTGTAAGATTTGCTCCCCTTTCCCGTGTCCGAGAGCGCCTACCTTGCTGCAAAACATTCGTGTCGTCTTGGTCAATACCAGTCATCCCGGCAATATCGGCGGGGTGGCGCGAGCCATGAAAAACATGGGGCTGACGCGCCTGGTGCTGGTCGAACCGCGCGTGTTCCCGCACCACGAGGCCGATGCCCGCGCATCCGGCGCCAATGACATCCTGGAAAAAGCCCAGGTGGTCGCCACTCTGGAAGACGCCTTGGTCGGCTGCAACCTGGTGCTTGGCACCAGCGCCCGTGACCGCCGCATCCCCTGGCCGCTGCTGGATCCGCGTGAGTGCGGTACCAAGGTAGTGGAAGAGGCGGCCGGCGGTGCTGAAATCGCCCTGGTATTCGGCCGTGAAGACTCCGGCCTCACCAATGAAGAGCTGCAACGATGTCATTATCACGTGCACATTCCATCAGACCCTGGGTTCAGTTCGCTGAACCTCGGGGCAGCGGTGCAGGTGTTGAGTTACGAAGTGCGCATGGCCTGGCTGGCCGCTGAAGGGCAGCCGAGCAAGGTAGAGAAGGATGAAGTGGCGTCGACCAAGAGTGGCGAACTGGCCACCATGGACGAGCTGGAGCGGTTCTATGAGCACCTGGAGCAAACCCTGGTGGCCATCGAATTCCTCGATCCGGAAAAACCTCGGCACTTGATGGCGCGCCTGCGCCGCCTGTACGGGCGCAGCTCGGTCAGTCGAGCGGAAATGAATATATTGCGTGGCATCCTCACGGAAACCCAGAAAGCGGCCCGTGGCGAGCTTCTTAAGCGGAAGGATTAAAAATGTTCGAGCGTTTGCGAGAAGATATCCAGAGTGTTTTCCATCGTGACCCGGCGGCGCGCAACGCCTTTGAGGTGCTGACCTGCTACCCGGGCATGCACGCGATCTGGATCCATCGCCTGTCCGGCGCCTTGTGGAATATGGGCTGGAAATGGTTGGCGCGGCTGGTGTCGAACTTCGGCCGCTGGTTGACCGGGATCGAGATTCACCCAGGTGCCAAGGTGGGACGTCGCTTCTTTATCGATCACGGTATGGGCATCGTCATTGGCGAGACTGCCGAGATTGGTGACGACGTGACCCTCTACCAGGGCGTGACATTGGGCGGCACCAGCTGGAACAAGGGTAAGCGCCACCCGACGCTGGAGGATGGTGTGGTGGTGGGTGCGGGCGCCAAGGTGCTTGGTCCGTTCACCGTAGGCGCTGGCGCCAAAGTCGGCTCCAACGCCGTGGTGACCAAGGCCGTGCCGGCCGGCGCCACTGTAGTGGGGATTCCGGGGCGGATCATCGTCAAGCCGGAAGTGGGCGATGAGCAGGAAGCCAAGCGCAAGGCCATGGCCGAAAAAATCGGTTTCGATGCCTACGGTGTCAGCGAAGACATGCCCGACCCTGTCGCGCGCGCCATCGGCCAGTTGCTTGACCACCTGCAAGCGGTGGACGGCAAGCTGGACGGTATGTGCGGCGCGCTGAAGGAATTGGGCAGCAGCTACTGTGCGAAAGACCTGCCTGAGCTGCGCGAAGAGGACTTCGCCGAGATCAAGAGTGAGCCCGCCACCAAAGCTGGCTGAGATCTCACATTTGCTGCTAGGCCCAGGTGGGAGGCTTGCCCCCCCCCCCCGATGGCCATCTGTCAGTCACCCAATATATTGACTGATCCACCGCTATCGGGGGGCAAGCCCCCTCCCACATGTGATCTCCATTGGTCTCGATATCGAGCCATCGCCGCGCTGCCGCTGTTCGTCCTCGCCCCGTCCTGCTATGATTCGCGCGCCCTTTTTACGGGTAATCCTGACTAAAGTACTAGGTCTTATAGTTGACTTAAATACTCGGGAATCGCATACTTGCTCCCATTCTGAAACACCTTGGTACTTGTCCATGAGACTGACTACAAAAGGCCGATACGCGGTGACCGCCATGCTTGATTTGGCCTTGCACGCGCAAACTGGGCCGGTGTCCCTGGCCGATATCTCCGAGCGCCAAGGCATTTCCCTGTCCTACCTTGAGCAGCTGTTCGCCAAGTTGCGCCGTAGCAATCTGGTCTCCAGTGTGCGTGGGCCGGGCGGCGGCTATCAGCTGTCCCGCGACATGCAGGGCATCCAGGTGGCCCAGGTGATCGACGCGGTCAACGAATCCGTCGACGCGACCAAGTGCCAGGGCCTGGGTGACTGCCACGCCGGCGACACCTGCCTGACGCACCACTTGTGGTGTGACTTGAGCCTGCAGATCCATGAGTTTTTGAGTGGTATCAGCTTGGCTGATCTTGTGACTCGCCGTGAGGTGCAAGAAGTAGCCCAGCGTCAGGACCAGCGCCGTTGCAATACCAAGGCGCCGCGTCTGGACAAGATCGAAGCGTCCGCCGTCGAGTGACAGCCGAAGAGCTAACGGCACGCCAGCCAGCCTGATTTAGGAGAAAGTCCATGAAATTGCCGATTTACCTTGATTACTCAGCGACCACCCCGGTTGATCCGCGTGTCGCGCAAAAGATGAGCGAGTGCCTGCTGGTCGACGGAAACTTCGGCAACCCGGCCTCCCGTTCCCACGTTTTCGGCTGGAAAGCCGAGGAAGCGGTCGAGAACGCTCGTCGCCAGGTTGCCGACCTGGTTGGCGCAGATCCGCGTGAAATCGTCTGGACCTCCGGTGCCACCGAGTCCGACAACCTGGCTATCAAGGGCGCGGCGCATTTCTACGCGACCAAAGGCAAGCACCTGATCACCACCAAGATTGAGCACAAGGCTGTCCTCGACACCATGCGCCAACTGGAGCGTGAAGGTTTCGAGGTCACTTACCTTGAGCCAACCACCGACGGTATCGTCACCCCGGCCATGATCGAAGCCGCGCTGCGTGAAGACACCATCCTGGTTTCCGTGATCCACGTGAATAACGAAATCGGTACCATCAACGACATCGCGGCCATCGGCGAGCTGACTCGCTCCAAAGGCATCCTGCTGCACGTCGACGCTGCTCAGTCCACCGGCAAGGTCGATATCGACCTGTCCAAGCTGAAAGTCGACCTGATGTCGTTCTCGGCCCACAAGACCTATGGCCCCAAAGGCATCGGCGCACTGTACGTGAGCCGCAAGCCACGCGTGCGCATCGAAGCCACCATGCACGGCGGCGGTCACGAGCGCGGCATGCGTTCGGGCACCCTGGCGACCCACCAGATCGTCGGCATGGGCGAAGCCTTCCGCGTAGCCAAGGAAGACATGGCTGCCGAAAACGTACGTATCAAGGCCCTGAGCGATCGCTTCTACAAGCAGGTCGAGAACCTTGAAGAGCTGTACATCAACGGCAGCATGACTGCCCGTGTACCGCACAACCTGAATTTGAGCTTCAATTATGTCGAAGGCGAGTCGCTGATCATGGCGCTCAAGGACCTGGCGGTTTCGTCCGGCTCGGCCTGTACCTCGGCTTCGCTTGAGCCTTCGTACGTACTGCGCGCCCTGGGCCGCAACGACGAACTGGCACACAGCTCGATCCGCTTTACGTTCGGCCGCTTCACCACCGAAGAGCAAGTCGACTACGCCGCGCAGAAGGTTTGCGAAGCCGTCAACAAGCTGCGCGTCCTGTCGCCGCTGTGGGACATGTACAAAGACGGTGTCGATATTTCCAAGATCGAGTGGGCGGCACACTAACTATAGAAGCCGCCACCCAAGCTCTGTAGGAACGTGGCGGTAAACGCAGGCGTTTTTACAGGGTTCCAGAGCGGCCCTGATGAGTGAGGATTCAGTACCATGGCTTACAGCGAAAAGGTCATCGACCACTACGAAAACCCGCGCAACGTCGGCAAGATGGACGCGGAAGACCCTGATGTCGGCACCGGCATGGTCGGCGCTCCGGCGTGCGGCGATGTGATGCGCCTGCAGATCAAGGTCAACGACGCTGGCGTTATCGAAGACGCCAAGTTCAAGACTTACGGTTGCGGTTCGGCCATCGCCTCCAGCTCCCTGGCGACCGAATGGATGAAAGGCAAGACCCTGGATGAGGCTGTGACTATCAGCAATACCCAGCTGGCCGAAGAACTGGCCCTGCCGCCAGTGAAAATCCACTGCTCCGTGCTCGCAGAAGACGCCATCAAGGCGGCCGTTCGCGACTACAAGCAGAAGAAAGGCTTGATCTAAGCATTTGGCGACGAGTAAGGAGTCAACGATGGCTATCAGCATGACAGAAGCGGCTGCGCGGCACGTGCGACGCTCCCTGGATGGGCGCGGTAAAGGTGAGGGGATTCGTCTGGGTGTTCGCACCACGGGCTGCTCCGGCCTTGCCTATGTGCTGGAGTTCGTCGACGAGGTGGTTGATGAGGACCAGGTGTTCGAAAGTCACGGCGAGAAAGTGATCATCGACCCTAAAAGCCTGACTTACCTGGACGGCACCGAACTCGATTTCGTCAAGGAAGGGTTGAACGAAGGCTTCAAGTTCAACAACCCCAACGTACGCGGTGAATGTGGCTGCGGCGAAAGCTTCAACATCTGAGGCTATTCGTGGGTACTCCTTGTCATTTCGCTTTATTCGAGCTGCAGCCGAGTTTTCGGCTGGACCTCGAGCAGCTTGCCACGCGCTACCGAGAATTGGCGCGTGGGGTGCATCCGGACCGCTTCGCTGACGCTTCCGAGCGTGAGCAGCGCTTGGCGCTGGAGCAATCGGCCAGCCTCAACGAAGCCTATCAGACGCTCAAAAGCCCACCGAAGCGCGCGCGTTACCTGCTCGCGATGAACGGTGGCGAGTTGCCCCTGGAAGTGACCGTGCACGACCCGGACTTCCTGATGCAGCAGATGCAGTGGCGTGAAGAGCTCGAAGACCTGCAGGACGAAGCCGATGTGGCGGGTGTCGCGGTCTTCAAGCGTCGTCTGAAAGTTGCCCAGGATGAGCTCAACGAAAGCTTCGCAGCCTGTTGGGACGATGCAGCGCAACGTGAACAGGCCGAGCGCCTGATGCGGCGCATGCAGTTCCTCGACAAGCTCACCTACGAAGTGCGCCAGCTGGAAGAGCGCCTCGACGATTAACCCAGTGTGCTGCCCGTGATGCGCGCCTGATAGACAGATAAGACCTGATTACCATGGCTCTACTGCAAATCGCCGAACCCGGCCAAAGCCCTCAACCGCACCAGCGTCGCCTGGCGGTGGGGATTGACCTGGGTACCACCAATTCCCTGGTTGCTGCCTTGCGCAGCGGCCTGTCCGAGCCGCTGCCCGACGCTGACGGCCAGGTGATCCTGCCGTCCGCCGTGCGCTATCACGCTGATCGCACCGAAGTCGGTGAGTCGGCCAAGTTGGCGGCGTCTACCGATCCTTTGAACACCGTGCTGTCGGTCAAGCGCTTGATGGGTCGTGGCCTGTCCGACGTCAAGCAATTGGGCGACCAGCTGCCGTACCGCTTTGTCGGTGGTGAATCCCATATGCCGTTCATCGACACGGTCCAGGGCCCGAAAAGCCCGGTGGAAGTGTCGGCGGATATCCTCAAGGTGCTGCGCCAGCGCGCGGAAACCACGCTGGGTGGCGAACTGGTCGGTGCGGTGATCACCGTCCCGGCGTATTTCGATGATGCCCAGCGCCAGGCCACAAAGGACGCGGCGAAACTCGCCGGCCTGAACGTGTTGCGCCTGCTCAACGAGCCGACTGCTGCGGCCGTGGCCTATGGCCTGGACCAGCATGCCGAAGGCCTGGTCGCTATTTACGACCTGGGTGGTGGCACTTTTGATATTTCGATCCTGCGCCTGACTGGCGGCGTGTTCGAAGTACTGGCTACCGGTGGCGATACAGCGCTGGGTGGCGATGACTTCGACCACGCCATCGCGGGTTGGATCATCAGCAGCGCCGGCTTGTCCGCTGACCTGGATCCGGGCGAGCAGCGTAACTTGCTGCAAACGGCCTGTGCCGCCAAGGAGGCGCTGACTGACGCTGCTTCTATTGACGTTTCCTACGGCAGTTGGTGCGCCAAGCTGACTCGCGAAGCCTTTGATTCGCTGATCGAACCGATGATCGCCCGCAGCCTGAAAGCCTGCCGTCGTGCCGTGCGTGACTCCGGTATCGAGTTGGAAGACGTCGGTGCCGTGGTCATGGTCGGCGGTTCAACCCGTGTGCCAAGGGTTCGCGAAGCCGTGGCCGAAGCCTTTGGTCGCCAGCCGCTGACGGAAATCGACCCGGACCAGGTGGTCGCCATCGGCGCCGCCATCCAGGCCGATACCCTGGCCGGCAATAAGCGCGATGGCGGCGAACTGCTGCTGCTTGACGTGATCCCGCTGTCCCTGGGGCTGGAGACCATGGGCGGGCTGATGGAGAAGGTGATTCCACGGAACACCACCATCCCCGTCGCTCGCGCCCAGGACTTCACGACCTATAAAGATGGTCAGACGGCGATGATGATTCATGTGCTGCAAGGCGAGCGCGAGCTGATCAGTGACTGCCGCTCCCTGGCGCGCTTTGAATTGCGCGGCATCCCGGCCATGGTCGCGGGTGCGGCGAAGATTCGCGTGACCTTCCAGGTCGACGCCGACGGCCTGCTCAGCGTCGCCGCGCGCGAGCTGGCGTCCGGCGTGGAGGCCAGCATCCAGGTCAAGCCGTCCTACGGCCTGACTGACGGTGAAATCGCCAAGATGCTCAAGGATTCGTTCCAATACGCCGGTGACGACAAGGTCGCGCGTGTACTGCGCGAGCAACAAGTGGATGCCCAGCGCCTGCTTGAAGCGGTGCAGGGCGCCCTGGATGCCGACGGCGAGCGTTTGCTGGATGCCGAAGAGCGCATGGTCATCGACCTGCAGATGCAGGAGCTGGCCGAACTGATGAAAGGCAACGATGGTTACGCCATCGAGCAGCAGACCAAGCGCTTGTCGCAGGTCACTGACGCCTTTGCTGCCCGCCGCATGGATCAGACGGTAAAAGCCGCACTGGCCGGGCGCAACCTGAATGAAATCGAGGAATAATTAATGCCGCAGGTCATTTTTCTGCCACACGCCGAGCATTGCCCGGACGGTATGGTTGTTGAGGCTGAGACCGGCAAGTCCATCCTCGAAGTTGCCCATGACAACCACATCGAGATCGAAAGTGCCTGTGGTGGTGTGTGCGCCTGCACCACCTGCCACTGCATCATTCGCGAAGGCTTCAGTAGCCTGGAAGAGGCCGATGAGCTGGAAGAGGATTTTCTTGATCGCGCCTGGGGCCTGGAAGCCACTTCTCGCCTAAGCTGTCAGGCAAAGGTCGGGACTGAAGACATCACCGTCGAAATTCCGAAATATTCGCTCAACCATGCGGCCGAAGCGCCGCACTGATTCAAGGAAGTGTCATGAGTCTTAAATGGGTTGATGTGCAAGAGATCGCTATCCTGTTGGCCGACGGCAACCCGGATACGGATCCCTATTCCCTGAATTTTGTTGCTTTGCGTGACATGGTCATGGCCTTGCCAGGCTTTGATGATGAGCGCGATCGCGGTGGCGAAAAGGTCCTGGAAGCTATCCAGACTGCCTGGAAAGAAGAGCAGGACTGACGCCTCCCTTACGCAGTTAGGCAATACCCAAGAACCCGCGTATAATTCGCGGGTTTAATTTTTCGTAAATTACCGTTTCTGGAGTTACACCATGGCTGTTCAACGTACTTTCTCCATCATCAAGCCTGACGCTGTTGCAAAAAACGTCATCGGCGAGATCACCACTCGTTTCGAAAAAGCCGGCCTGAAGGTTGTAGCTTCGAAACTCAAGCAACTGTCCAAGGCTGAAGCTGAAGGCTTCTACGCTGAGCACAGCGCTCGTGGCTTCTTCGGCGACCTGGTTGCCTTCATGATCTCCGGTCCTGTTGTTGTTCAGGTTCTGGAAGGCGAAAACGCCATCGCTCTGAACCGTGAGCTGATGGGCGCTACCAACCCTAAAGAAGCCGCTGCCGGCACCATTCGTGCTGACTTCGCTGACTCCATCGACGCCAACGCTGTTCACGGTTCGGACTCCGAAGCCGCTGCTGCTCGCGAAATCTCGTACTTCTTCGCAGCTACCGAAGTAACCACTCGCTAAGCATCGGCTTAAAGAGTGAGGGTGAATCCATGACGACATCGACTGTAAAAACCAACCTGCTGGGTCTGACTCAACAGGAAATGGAAAAATTCTTCGACTCAATCGGGGAGAAGCGTTTCCGTGCCGGTCAGGTAATGAAATGGATTCACCACTTTGGCGTCGACGATTTCGACGCCATGACGAACGTCAGCAAGGCCCTGCGCGACAAGCTCAAGGCTATTGCTGAAGTACGTGGCCCCGAAGTGGTCAGCGAGGACATCTCCAGCGACGGCACCCGTAAGTGGGTGGTGCGCGTAGCGTCCGGCAGCTGCGTCGAGACCGTGTACATTCCCCAGGGCAAGCGCGGTACCTTGTGCGTTTCGTCCCAGGCAGGCTGTGCCCTGGACTGCAGTTTCTGCTCCACCGGCAAGCAAGGCTTCAATAGCAACCTCACTGCCGCCGAAGTGATCGGCCAGGTGTGGATTGCCAACAAATCCTTTGGCAGCGTCCCGGCGACCGTCGACCGTGCCATCACCAACGTGGTGATGATGGGCATGGGTGAGCCGCTGCTGAACTTCGACAACGTCATCGCAGCCATGCACCTGATGATGGACGACCTGGGCTACGGCATCTCCAAGCGCCGTGTGACCCTGTCGACCTCCGGCGTGGTCCCGATGATCGATGAGCTGGCCAAGCACATCGACGTCTCCCTGGCGTTGTCGCTGCACGCACCCAATGACGCATTGCGTAACCAATTGGTGCCGATCAACAAGAAGTATCCGCTTAAGATGCTGCTCGAATCCTGCCAGCGTTATATGGCGACCTTGGGCGAAAAACGTGTGCTGACCATTGAGTACACCATGCTCAAGGATGTTAACGACAAGGTCGAACACGCGGTCGAGATGATTGAACTGCTCAAGAACACCCCGTGCAAGATCAACCTGATTCCGTTTAACCCGTTTCCACATTCTGGTTACGAGCGGCCAAGCAACAACGCCATTCGCCGTTTCCAGGATCAACTGCACCAGGCCGGCTACAACGTCACCGTGCGCACCACCCGTGGTGAAGACATCGACGCCGCCTGTGGTCAATTGGTCGGGCAGGTGATGGACCGCACCCGCCGCAGCGAGCGCTATATCGCCGTGCGTGAATTGAACGCCGCCGACGATCTGCCGCAAATTGCTGTGAATCGAATCTGAGAGAGGATCTCTATGCCCTTGCGCCTTGCGCTGCTTTTGCTTGTTACCGGCCTCGCCGCCGGTTGTGTTTCATCGGGCCATGACAGCCCTTTGCAAACCGGCAAGGGCCGTGACGAGGCGCGGGTTGCCTATGTGCAACTGGGGTTGGGTTACCTGCGCCAAGGCATGAGCGAGCAGGCCAAGGTGCCGTTGAAAAAAGCCCTTGAACTGGACAGCGACGATGCCGACGCCAATGCTGCGCTGGCCCTGGTGTTCCAGGCCCAGGCCGAGCCTGAACTGGCTGACCGGTATTTCAACAAAGCCCTGGCCGCACGGCCTGCCGATCCGAAATTGCTGAACAATTACGGCAGTTTCCTGTTCAAGCAAAAGCGTTTTGGCCAGGCCGCCCTTTATTTCCAGCAAGCCAGTACCGATACCCTCTATCCTGAGCGCGCGCGGGTGTTCGAGAACCTTGGGGTGACCTCGATGCGCCTCGGCCAGCGCGACAGCGCACGCCAGCAGCTGGAAAAAGCCCTGCACTTGAATGGCCATCAGCCACGAGCGCTGCTCGAAATGGCTGAGTTGTCCTACGAAGACAGGCATTATGTGCCGGCACGTGACTATTACGAGCGTTTTAGCCTGCTCAGCGGGCAAAATGCACGTAGTCTATTGCTCGGCGTGCGCCTGGCGACGGTTCATGAAGAACACGACACGGCCGCACGTTTTGGCCAGCAACTCGAACGACTCTATCCCGGTACGCCGGAATATCAGCAATACCTGTCGGAGCAATGATGAAAGCGGCGCACCCGGAAGTTGTAGCAGCTAATCGCGTAAACCCAGGCGACACCTTGCGTCAGGCCCGCGAAAGCAATGGTTGGTCGCTGGCGGAAGTGGCCCTCAAGCTCAATTTGACCACCACCTCCCTGGGCAACCTTGAGGCCGGCGCATTCGACAAGCTGCCTGGGCATACCTTCGCCCGTGGTTATATCCGCGCCTACGCCAAGTTGCTGGGCATCGACCAGGCCGTGTTGGTCCAGGAATTCGACCAGTTCACCGGCACCGACTCCCAGGGCAGCAATGTGCATGGCCTGGGTCGCATTGAAGAGCCGGTGCGGGTTTCCCACACAATCCTGCGGATTGTCAGCCTGTTGTTGCTGATCGCCGTGATCGGCGGCGGTTTCGTCTGGTGGCAAGACCAGACGTCCCAGCGCAGTAAAGACCTGACCAGCAACGCCATGGAGCACGTCGAAGTCGAGAGCGCCGACGGCACCACCCAGATTCATCCGCTGGATGAGCCGGAAGACCAGGCCGTTGCCCAAGGCCAGGCTGCCCCCGAAACCCCGGCCACCGCTGAGCCGTCCGAACCGGAAAGTGCCCCGACCGCTGCCGTACCGGCCCCAGTGACACCGGCCACGCCAGCCCATACCCCCGCGGCTCCGGTTGCCCAGGCTCATACACCGGCTGCTCCGGTCCCGGCGCCAGCGACTACGGCGCCAACCGCTCCGGCAGCCCCTGCGATTTCACCACCCACCACCCCTGCGTTGATCGCCGGTGACGGGCGTGTACAAATTACCTTCGTCGCTGACTGCTGGACGCAAGTCACCGATGGCAACGGCAAAGTGCTGGTCAGTGGTCTCAAGCGTAAGGGCGATACGCTCGACCTGGGCGGCAAGCCTCCTTTGACGCTGCGTCTGGGCTTCGCCCGTGGCGCGCAAGTGGCCTACAACGGCCAACCTGTAGACGTAGCGCCGTTCACCACTGGCGAGACCGCTCGCCTGAAGTTGGGACAATAGTCATGCACGGCGAATCTCCAATCAAACGTCGCGTATCGCGCAAGATCTGGGTCGGCTCGGTGCCGGTGGGTGGCGACGCCCCCATCGCGGTACAGAGCATGACCAACAGCGACACCAATGACGTTGCCGCTACCGTTGCCCAGATCAATCGCCTGGAAGCGGCCGGTGTAGACATCGTTCGGGTATCCGTCCCGGACATGGACGCTGCCGAGGCTTTCGGTCGCATCAAGCAGCTAGTCAAGGTGCCGCTGGTTGCCGACATTCACTTCGACTACAAGATCGCCTTGCGTGTGGCCGAGTTGGGTGTCGATTGCCTGCGCATCAACCCGGGCAACATCGGTCGTGAAGACCGTGTGCGCGCTGTGGTGGACGCTGCCCGTGATCGCGGGATCCCGATCCGCATCGGCGTCAACGCCGGTTCCCTGGAAAAAGACCTGCAAAAGAAGTACGGCGAGCCGACCCCGGCAGCGCTGGTCGAGTCTGCACTGCGTCATGTTGAACACCTCGAACGCCTGAACTTCCAGGACTTCAAGGTCAGCGTAAAGGCCTCCGACGTGTTCATGGCGGTGGAAGCCTACCGCCTGCTGGCCAAGGAAATCGTGCAGCCGCTGCACTTGGGCATCACCGAAGCCGGCGGTTTGCGCTCAGGCACAGTGAAATCTGCGGTGGGTCTCGGTATGCTGCTCGCCGAAGGGATTGGCGATACTATCCGCATCTCGTTGGCGGCAGACCCGGTAGAGGAAGTGAAAGTCGGCTACGACATTCTCAAATCCCTGCGTTTGCGTTCACGCGGCATCAACTTCATTGCCTGCCCGAGTTGCTCGCGGCAGAACTTCGACGTGGTGAAAACCATGAACGACCTGGAGTTGCGCCTCGAAGACCTGCTGGTGCCGCTGGATGTTGCAGTGATCGGTTGTGTGGTCAACGGCCCGGGTGAAGCCAAGGAAGCCCATGTGGGCTTGACCGGCGGTACACCGAACCTGATTTACATCGACGGTAAGCCGTCGCAGAAGTTAACGAATGACAATCTGGTGGATGAGCTGGAAAAGCTGATCCGCGAGAAAGCGGCCGAAAAGGTCGCGGCTGACGCAGCGCTGATCGCTCGCGGCTGATTGAACGAATTTAAGGATTTGATGTGAGCAAGTCTCTGCAAGCCATTCGTGGCATGAACGACATCCTGCCGGAGCAAACGCCGTTGTGGCGCTACCTCGAGGGTACTGTCGCGCGCCTGCTGGATAACTACGGTTACAAGCAGATCCGCATGCCGATCGTCGAGTTCACCGAGCTGTTCAAACGCTCCATCGGTGAAGTGACCGACATCGTCGAAAAAGAGATGTACACCTTTGAAGACCGTAACGGCGACTCCCTGACCTTGCGTCCGGAAGGTACTGCCGCGTGCGTGCGCGCCGTGCTTGAGCATGGCCTCACCGGTGCTGGCCAGCCGCAGAAACTGTGGTACATCGGCCCGATGTTCCGTCACGAACGTCCACAGAAAGGCCGTTATCGCCAGTTTCATCAGATCGGCCTGGAAGTATTCAACATCGACGGCCCGGACATCGACGCGGAGCTGATCGTGCTGACGTGGCGCCTATGGGGCCTGCTGGGCATCCGCGACGCGGTCAAGCTTGAGCTCAACAGCCTGGGCACCAGTGAATCCCGCGGCCGCTATAAAGTGGCCCTGGTCGAGTACCTGTCCGCCCACCTGGACAAGTTGGATGAAGACAGCCAGCGTCGTCTGAAGACCAACCCGTTGCGCGTCCTCGATACCAAGAACGCCGACACCCAGGCCGTGCTGGTCAATGCGCCGAAAATGGCC
The DNA here is from genome assembly GCF_900067035.1 of Pseudomonas sp. 1 R 17. Taxonomy (NCBI): domain Bacteria; kingdom Pseudomonadati; phylum Pseudomonadota; class Gammaproteobacteria; order Pseudomonadales; family Pseudomonadaceae; genus Pseudomonas; species Pseudomonas sp. 1 R 17. The sequence goes on along the minus strand of NZ_FKLB01000053.1, from coordinate 286,234 downwards.
GATTACCTGGACGACGAATCCCGCATTCACTTCGAAGGCCTCAAGGCTCGTCTGGACGCGGCCGGCATTCCGTTCGTGATCAATACCAAGCTGGTGCGTGGCCTCGATTACTACAGCAAGACCGTGTTCGAGTGGGTCACCGACAAGCTCGGCGCCCAGGGCACCGTGTGTGCGGGTGGCCGTTACGACGGGCTGGTCGAGCAGATGGGCGGCAAGCCGACCACCGGCGTGGGCTTCGCCATGGGGATCGAGCGGCTGATCCTGCTGCTGGAAACCCTGGAGAAGGTTCCGGAAGAAATCTCCCGTCAGGTGGACGTGTACCTGTGTGCCTTTGGCGAGGCCGCCGAACTGGCCGCCCTGGCCCTGAGCGAAAAAGTACGTGACCAGTTGCCAAACCTGCGCCTTCAGGTCAATGCCGGCGCAGGCAGCTTCAAGAGCCAGTTCAAGAAGGCCGACAAGAGCGGTGCACTGTACGCACTGATCCTGGGCGATGACGAGCTGGCCCAGCAAGTGATAGGTTTCAAACCCCTGCGTGGCCAGGGCGAGCAACAGAACATTGCCTTTGATGCGCTCGCTGCGCACTTGGCCACCTGCGTCGTGCAGGGTTGAAGCTGTCGAACAGCCGAATTTAGCGATTAAGGAGTATTGGGGTGTCGAGTACTGATGATGAGCAGTTGGCCGAGTTCAAGGACTGGTGGCAGCGTAACGGCAAGCCCCTGGTTACTGGCGGTCTGCTGGCTTTAGTGGTGGTGTTCGGCTGGCAAGCCTGGACAAAGTATCAGGCCAACCAGTCCCAGGGCGCCTCGATCGTTTATCAGCAATTGCTGGAAACTACACTGACCCCGGACGGCAAGCCCGACCCCGCGCAGGTTGCAGACCTGGCCGGCAAGCTGAAGAACGAATTCGGCGGCAGCACCTACGCCCAATACGGCAGCCTGTTCGTCGCGAAAGTCGCGGTCGATACCGGCAAGCTGGATGACGCCGCCGCAGAACTCAAGGCCATCGCCGACAAGCCGACCAACCCGACCCTGGGTGAAATCGCGCGTCAGCGCCTGGCCCAGGTATTGGCGGCACAGAACAAGGCTGACGAAGCACTCAAACTGCTCGACGGCGATGCGGACAAGGCATTTGTAGCCACTCGCGAAGAGCTCAAGGGCGACCTGTTGGTCCAATTGGGTCGTACCGACGAAGCCAATGCTGCGTACAAGAAAGCCAAGGCGGCGCTGTCTGATGAAGCGGCAGTCGGTGGCTTACAAATCAAGCTGGACGACCTGGCCAAAGGGGATGCATGACGTGATCCGTTGGAAACATGCAGCATTGCTGGCTCTGGCCGTTCTGGCCGCGGGTTGCAGCAGCAACAGTAAAAAAGAACTGCCTCCGGCCGAGCTGACCAGCTTCAAGGAAGAAGTCGTCCTGCAAAAGCAATGGAGCCGCTCCATCGGTGACGGCCAGGGCGAGACCTACAATATGCTGGTGCCGGCAATCGACGGTGACAACATTGTGGCCGCTGACGTAACCGGCGTGGTGATCTCCATGGATCGCATGAACGGCGACGTGAAGTGGAAGAAAGACCTTGAATTGCCGGTGTCCGGCGCCGTAGGCGTGGGTTACGGCATGGTCATGCTCGGCACGCTCAAGGGCGAAGTCGTGGCGCTGGACTCCAGCACCGGTGAAGAGAAATGGCGCGCTCGCGTGACCAGTGAAGTCCTCGCACCGCCTGCCACCAACGGCGATATCGTCGTGGTGCAAACCCAGGATGACCGTGTGATCGGCCTGGACGCCAGCACCGGCGAACAGCGTTGGTTGTACGACAGCACCCCGGCGGTGCTGACCTTGCGCGGTACCAGTGGTCCGGTTGTGACCAACAATCTGGCCGTTGCAGGCCTGTCGACCGGTAAAGTAGTCGCCTTGGACACCAGGAACGGCGTGCCTGCCTGGGAAACCCGTGTGGCCATCCCCCAAGGTCGTTCCGAGCTGGATCGCGTAGTGGACATCGACGGTGGCTTGCTGCTGTCGGGCGAAACCCTCTACGTCGCCACTTACCAAGGCCGCGTTGCCGCGCTGGACCTGCAGAGCGGCCGTGTCAACTGGCAGCGCGATGCTTCCAGTTATGCGGGTGTCGCCCAAGGGTTTGGCAGCGTCTACGTAAGCCTGGCGTCCGGCACCGTTGAAAGTGTCGACGAGCGTTCCACCACTGCACTGTGGAGCAATGACTCCCTGGCCCGTCGTCAACTGTCGGCTCCGGAAGTGTTCTCCAGCTATGTAGCGGTCGGCGACTTCGAAGGCTACCTGCACCTGCTGAGCCAGGTGGATGGTCGTTTTGTAGGTCGTGAGCGTATCGACAGTGACGGCCTGCGTGCTCGTCCGCTGGTGGTGGGCAACATGCTTTATGTGTTTGGCAACAGCGGCAAGCTGGAAGCCCTGACCATCAAGTAAGAACTATGCTTGGGGGTAACCCCTCAAGCAGCTTCACCTGTAGGAGCGAGCTTGCTCGCGAAAATCGTTAACGATAACGCGTGCTGTCTGAATAAACGCGGTGCCATTGCGTTTTTCGCGAGCAAGCTCGCTCCTACAGTCGAGCACCAGCCGCTGCCTTGCAGCGGCTTTTGTATTTTCTGAAATAACGAAGTGGAGAGCCGCATGGTTCCCGTAATCGCCCTGGTGGGCCGACCTAACGTCGGCAAGTCCACCTTGTTCAACCGCCTGACCAGGACTCGTGACGCCATTGTCGGCGACTTGTCCGGTCTGACCCGTGATCGCCAATACGGTGAGGCAAAGTGGCAAGGGCGCTCCTACATTATTGTCGACACCGGTGGTATCTCCGGTGATGAGCATGGCATGGACGAAAAGATGGCCGAGCAGTCCCTGCTGGCCATTGAAGAAGCCGATGTCGTGTTGTTCCTGGTGGACGCCCGCGCGGGCTACACCGCTGCCGACCAGATGATTGGCGAGCACCTGCGCAAGCGCAACAAGCGTTCCTATCTGGTCGCCAACAAGATCGACAACATCGATCCTGAGGCGGCCCGTGCCGAATTCAGCCCGATGGGGCTTGGCGACGCGATCCCGGTCGCCGGTGCCCACGGTCGCGGCATCACCCAGATGCTGGAAGTCGCCCTGCGCGACTTCCCTAAGGATGACGCCGAGGAAGAAGAAGGCGAAGAAGAGATCGTTGCCGAAGGCGAGGAAGCCAAGCGCATTCCTGGCCCAAGCGAAAAAGACGGTATCAAGATTGCGATCATCGGTCGCCCGAACGTGGGCAAGTCGACCCTGGTCAACCGCATGCTCGGTGAAGACCGGGTAATCGTCTACGACCAGCCCGGCACCACCCGCGACAGCATCTACATCCCGTTCGAGCGTAACGACGAGAAGTACACGCTGATCGACACCGCCGGTGTGCGCAAACGCGGCAAGATCCACGAGGAAGTTGAAAAGTTCTCCGTGGTGAAAACCCTGCAGGCGATCAAAGACGCCAACGTGGTGATCTTCGTGATGGACGCCCGCGAAGGCGTGGTGGACCACGACCTCAACCTGCTGGGTTTTGCCCTCGAAGCCGGTCGTGCCCTGGTCATCGCGATCAACAAGTGGGACGGCATGACGCCGAGCGAGCGCGATTTCGTCAAGATCGAGCTGCAGCGCCGCCTGTTCTTCGTCGAGTTCGCCGATATCCACTTTATCTCGGCCCTGCACGGCACGGGTGTGGGTAACCTCTACGCTTCCGTACAGAATTCGTTCAAGTCCGCCGTTACCCGTTGGCCGACCAACCGTCTGACCCAGATCCTCGAAGACGCCGTTGGCGAGCACGCACCGCCGATGGTCAACAACCGCCGGATCAAACTGCGTTACGCCCACTTGGGTGGTGCCAACCCGCCGATTATCGTGATCCACGGTAACCAGATCGAGAAGGTGCCCAAGTCCTATGTGCGTTACCTGGAAAACACCTACCGCCGTGTCCTGAAACTGGTCGGTACGCCGATCCGTATCGAGTTCAAGGGTGGCGAGAACCCGTACGAAGGCAACAAGAACACATTGACTGACCGGCAGGTGAACAAGAAGCGTCGTTTGATGACTCACCACAAGAAGGCCGACAAGAAGCGCAGGGATAAAAAGTAGCAGCTGCAAGTTGTAAGCTACAAGCTGCAAGCTAAAGCGGGTTTGCTTGCGGCTTGAAGCTTACAGCTTGTAGCTCAAACCGCCAGGCACATAAAAGGGCTCTGAATGAGCCCTTTTATGTGCCTGGCGGTTTGCCCCTTGACCTGCTTGCAGCTTGCAGCTTAAAACTTGCAGCTCACCCGAAGGGGGCTCCCATGATCACCAGCAAGCTGCCAAATGTCGGCACGACTATTTTCACTACCATGTCGCAACTCGCTGCCGAAACCGGCGCGCTCAACCTGTCCCAGGGGTTTCCCGACTTCAATGGGCCTCAGGCTTTGCTCGATGCCGTGGGCAAACATGTCGCCAGCGGGCACAACCAATATTCACCGATGACCGGCCTGCCGGCCTTGCGCCAGCAAGTGGCGGCCAAGATCGCCCGCAGCTATGGCGCCACGGTGAATGCCGACAGTGAAGTGACCATCACCCCTGGCGCCACCGCCGCGATCTTCTGCGCGATCCAGGCGGTGATTCGCACTGGCGATGAGGTCATTGTGTTCGACCCCTGCTACGACAGCTATGAGCCCTCAGTCGAACTGGCCGGTGGCCGCTGCGTGCATGTGCAACTGAGCCTGCAAGGCTTTGCATTGGACTTCGAGAGGATCAAGGCCGCGCTGTCGCCACGTACGCGCATGATCATCCTCAATACTCCGCACAACCCAACCGGCGCGCTGATCAGCCGCGCCGAGCTGGACCAGTTGGCCGAACTGATCCGCGACCGCGATATCTACCTGGTCAGCGACGAGGTCTACGAACACCTGGTATTCGACGGCGTGCCCCACGTCAGCGTGCTGGCCCATGAAGAGCTGTACCCGCGAGCGTTCGTGGTCAGCTCCTTCGGCAAGACCTACCACGTCACCGGCTGGAAAACCGGCTACGTGGTCGCGCCACCGGCCCTGACGGCCGAACTGCGCAAGGTGCATCAATACGTCAATTTCTGTGGCGTGACCCCGTTGCAGTTCGCGTTGGCCGATTTCATGGCCGAACACCCGGAGCACGTCGATGAACTGCCGGGGTTCTACCAGGCCAAGCGCGACCTGTTCTGCGACCTGCTGGCACCGTCGCGTTTCAGCTTTAGCCGGGTGGCCGGTACCTACTTCCAGTTGGTCGATTACTCACAAATACGCCCGGACCTGGATGACGTCGCCATGTCCCTGTGGATGACCCGCGAGCATGGCGTGGCGACCATCCCGGTCTCGGTGTTCTACCAGAGCCCACCGCAAGGCCAGCGCCTGGTGCGCCTGTGTTTTGCCAAGCGCGAGGAGACGCTGCGACAAGCGGCTGAAAAACTATGCGTGATCTGACGGCATTGCCTGACTTGAATATCGCCCTGGTCCAGACCACCCTGGCCTGGCACGACCGCCAGGCCAACCTCGAGCATTTCGAGGGGCTGCTGGAGCAGGTCCGCGGCGCCGACCTGATCGTGCTGCCGGAAATGTTCACCACCGGTTTCTCCATGGCGTCGCAAACCCTCGCCGAGCCGGAAAACGGCCCGACCCATCAGTGGCTCCAGGCCCAGGCTGCGAAGTACAACGCCGTGATCACCGGCAGCGTGATCATCCAGGCCGCTGATGGCAGCCACCGCAACCGCCTGTTGTGGGCGCGGCCGGATGGCGAGGTGTTGCACTACGACAAGCGTCATCTGTTTCGTATGGCCGGTGAACACAATCACTACACCCCCGGCGAGCGCCAGGTGCAGTTCGAATTAAAAGGCTGGCGTGTTCGGCCGCTGATTTGCTACGACCTGCGCTTCCCGGTGTGGAGTCGGGATGCCCAGGACACTGACTTGCTGCTGTACACCGCCAATTGGCCGGGGGCGCGGCGCCAGCATTGGAACCGCTTGTTGCCGGCGCGGGCTATCGAGAACCTGTGCTACGTAGCGGCGGTGAATCGAGTGGGCACCGACGGCAAGGGCTTTGCCTACACTGGTGATAGCCAGGTGCTGGATTTCCAGGGTGAGAGCCTGCTGAGTGCGGGGGAGGCGGACGGGGTGTTCCAGGTGTGCCTGGACGCGGCTGAACTGGCGGCGTACCGCACCAGGTTTCCGGCGAACCTGGATGCCGATAGCTTTCAGTTTGTCTGACAGGCCGTTATCGGGGGCAACCCAAATCTGAAACTCAATAAAAAAGGCCCCTGGATTCTCACCCAGGGGCCTTCTGTATGACGGCGAAGGTTACGCCGCTTTCGCTTCCTGCTGGCTCAACGAGCGGTTCAGCGCACTGAACAGTGCCTTGAAGCTCGCCGTGGTGATGTTTTCATCAATACCCACGCCATGCACCGGGCGTTCACCGTTCACACGCAGCTCGATATAGGCCGCGGCCTTGGCGTTGGTGCCCGCGCCGATGGCATGTTCGTTGTAGTCCATGATCTCCACCCCAATCGGCAGGCCGGCTACCAGGGCTTCCAGTGCGCCGTTGCCTTTGCCTTTCCAGTGCAGGTTGGTTTCGCCCTGGCCCTTGCCCGAGACTTCCACTTCGACAAAGCTGTTGCCGTTTTCTTCCTGCAGGCGATGGCTGACCAGCGCGTACGGAGTGTTGGCTTGCAGGTATTCACGCTGCAGCAACGCGTAGATCTGCGGTGCGGTCATCTCCAGGCCCACACGGTCGGTTTCGGCCTGGACCACCTGGCTGAATTCGATCTGCATGCGGCGCGGCAAGCTGATGTCGTATTCCTGCTCCAGCAGGTAGGCGATGCCGCCTTTGCCCGACTGGCTGTTCACCCGAATCACCGCCTCGTAGCTGCGACCGATATCGGCCGGATCGATCGGCAAGTACGGCACTTCCCACAGCGCATCCTCTTTCTGCTGGGAGAAGCCTTTGCGGATCGCGTCCTGGTGAGAACCGGAGAAGGCGGTGTGCACCAGATCGCCGACGTACGGATGACGTGGGTGTACCTGGATCTGGTTGCACTCCTCGACGACTTTACGCACGCCGTCGATGTCGGAGAAGTCCAGCTGCGGGTCGAGGCCCTGGGTGTACATGTTCAAGGCCACGGTGACGAGGTCGACGTTACCGGTACGCTCGCCGTTACCGAACAGGCAACCCTCGACACGGTCCGCGCCGGCCATCAGGCCCAGCTCGGTGGCGGCTACGCCGGTGCCGCGGTCGTTGTGGGTGTGCAGGCTGATGATCACGCTGTCGCGACGGTTGATATGGCGACCGAACCACTCGATCTGGTCGGCATAGATGTTCGGCGTCGCGCACTCGACGGTGGCTGGCAGGTTGAGGATCATCTTGTGCTCAGGCGTCGGGTTCCAGACCTCGATCACGGCATCGCAGACTTCCTTGGCGAACTCCAGTTCGGTAGCGCTGAAAGTCTCCGGCGAGTACTCGAAGGTCCACTGGGTTTCCGGCTGCTGGGCGGCGTACTTGACGAACAGCTTGGCCGCGTTGACCGCGATGGCCTTGATGCCGTCCTTGTCCTGGTTGAACACGATGCGGCGGAACGACGGCGATGTGGCGTTGTACAGGTGCACGATGGCCTTTTTGGCGCCGCGCAGGGATTCGAAGGTGCGTGCGATCAAGTCTTCACGGCCCTGGGTCAGCACCTGGATGGTGGTGTCCTCGGGGATGTGGTTGTCTTCGATCAGGGTACGCACGAAGTCGAAGTCGGTTTGCGATGCGGCAGGGAACGACGCCTCGATTTCCTTCACGCCGACCGCGACCAGGGTCTTCCAGAAGCGCAGCTTTTTCACCGCGTCCATCGGCTCGATCAGCGACTGGTTGCCATCACGCAGGTCGGAACTGCACCAGATCGGCGCGGTGGTGATGGTTTTGGAAGGCCAGGTGCGGTCCGGGATATCGATGGTCGGAAACGCGCGGTACTTCGAAGACGGGTCTTTGAGCATGCTCATCGGGAAATCCTTTGTTGTAGGGGCCGAGAAAAGGCGGCCTGCCGTAGAACTGTTTTTAGGGATAAAACGTAAAGACGAGGCAGATCGATTCAGCCTGGCAGTCGTGCGCTGACGAGGCACAGGCTGCGGTGCTGGCGAAGCTGGATGAGGGTGTGAGAGGTTTTCATGGATTTAACCCTACCCGGGGGGGATAGGAGATGGCAAGCGCTCAAGAAAAATTGATAGAAAATCTACGGTTTCGCATTTTTGTAGTTTTTTATTGTTTGTTTTGTGGTTTTTTGTGGTTTTTATTTTGCTCATCTTCGTGGGTGCGCAATGGGCGGTTGCCGTACGGCGACGTTAGCGCCGGTACGGCATCCTGGGTTGCCTGCTACGGTAGTCGTAGATCATCAACGTTTTGCTTGAATTCAATATCCGGTTGTAAATCGGCGAAACTTGGGGAGGTAGTGTCTTTCGCGGCTGGGGGGATCGCCAAGCTTTTTGCGCCCTGGGGAGCCTCGATAATCGAGATTCCGACCCCTTTGTTCAACTCGGCAACCCCTGGAACACCGGCGGCCGTATTCATGTGCACGTTGCCAACCAACGCCACCCATTTCTCCCCCGGTGGTGTCTTCCCAATGATTTTTGTCGCGTAGTAATTGAAGTCTGACAAGCGCTCTTGGACGTAGCCTTGGTTACCAGCCCTGGCCGCGAAGTTATCGCTATGGGCTGTGAGGTAAGGATGCTCGAGCCCTATGACCTTAATGCCGTGTTTGTCGGCTTCCTGAATGAGGTCATACGGGGTCGGACTGTTTGGTGCATAGGTTGAGTAATCGTAAGGGCGGGGATAGGCATATCTCGCATCCTGAGGTTGATAGGCGCCGGCGCCGAACACTGGAGAGCCCTCGAAGTACGGGGCATTTTCGAGATAAATCGTTGTGACTCCGTTTGCTTTTAAGTTCGCCATGTTTTCAATGATGAACTTGTAGCCCCCTGGCTCGTCGTGAAGTTCGCCTATGACCAGGCCATTTACATCGGCTGGCGCCAAGGTCGATTTAATCAGTTGGGCCGACGTCGCATTGTCAGGGATGGCTGGAATGGCAGGCCGTGCCGGCAGTTGCCCCGCACTCATGCGGGCAAAGAAGTCCTGCACGTCACGCCTGAACCAACGCCTCAGTTGCCCGGTGGTGGCCGCGTTCCCGTCGAAGTCTCTGGCCGCTTGGCCACTGAGCACGCGATCCATATATTCGTCGCCCGGTGGTGAAGTTCGTCCTCTGTGCCTCTTGGCGCCGGGCAACTCACTCAGGCGCCATTCCCCTGTCCCGGTTGATTCCATGAACGCCACATTCTTGTAGATGCTGGGGGCATCCGACGGCACTTTGGGATCGATAATACTGACCCGTCCATGCCTGGCGTTGAACACAGAATAAATCTGGTAGGGGCGGTTGATTCCGGTGCTGTCGGTATAGCGGATGTAACAGTTTTCTCCCACTTGATAAATGCCATTGGCGTCTGGTCTGACGCCTCTAAGCGTGTCTTCAGGGACGGAATAGGCGCTCAGGTCTCGCGGTGGCGTAACGGATTGCGCGACGGGGCTGGGGATTGCCTGGGACGCCCTGATGCCCGCGCTGGTCGAAGGGACGGCAGGCGGGACAGGCGCGCCGGGCGGGGGCGTTCCCTGGGTGAGCAGCGACCTTGCGACGGGAGCGGCGGGGACGGGCGTTCCCGCCGCGCGAAACACCGGACGCAAAGGCGTGCTCGGCACATGGGGCAGGCCTGATGCAAGCGCGGTGAAGTCGGCGAAAAGGTTGACCCGGCCGCCGCGTGTGAGCAGTCCACCTGGCAAGTGCCGGGCATTGCCCTGGATGGTTTTCAGTGCCGCTCGGCCGAGCCGACTGCCCACCTTTACCCCGGTAGAAATGCCCTTGCCGATGACTGGTATGAAGTCCAGAAACAGGCTGCCCACCTCCACGCCAAACATGATCTTGTTACGCGTCGATTCGGCGTTCACTTCTGCGCTGCTGGTTGACTGGAAGTCGGCTTTATCGATTAGCAAGCGCGTCTGTTGAGTGAACAATTCATCGTGGATGTCTGTTTCCATCGGCTTTAGGGTTATGGAACCAGCGAGGCTTTTTCTTCCTTTGTCAAGAACCTCGGCGGCTGCAAGAAGGTCGGTGCCCCCACTGGTGACGACTCGGCGCGCAGCGTCCACGGATTGCTGAAAATCGTCCTTTTCCGTTGGCGATTTTCTGCTCTGGGTATAGGCCTGCCATTCTTTCTTCTCCAGCAGCGTCGTCAATGCGTCCAGGTTGGGCAGTTCCCTGAACGCCAGTCCGTCGGGGGCTCCGGGGCTGTAGAGCACCACAGAAGCGTCGGTTTGATTGCCGATGACCATCACGCCGCGAACCGGTAGGCCCAGCTGGAGCAGGGTGTTGGCAACAATCGTTTGTCCATCCACCTTCGCACGCTGGGCCGGATCCGGATGATCCAGAACCGCGTTGATCCACTGTACGCCCCGCTTCAAGGTCTTGTCGGTGCTGGCATCGGCTTGGAACCCACCGGGGTTGAGTTGTGCCAGGAAGGCTTCTTTCACCATCAAGTCGGCATTGCTGGCTTTCCACGCCTTGTGTAAATCAGCAGCCGGCCCCGATGCGGCATCCGGCGCCATGCGCGTCTCCAGCAGCTTGGTGTATTCGCCACCCACATCTGCGGTGTAGACCAGGTGCTTGAGTTGTTGTGTATCGAGGGTGATCGGCCGCCTCTGATCATCTGGAACCGGTGAGCCCTTGGTGTCTTGCAGCGCCAGGGTCATGGTGGTTTCGGTGTGCTTGTGGCTTTCGCCCATTTCCCAGTGGCTTGGGTTTTTCAGGGCCAGGTCGGACAGTGACAGATAGGTGATGGTAGTGGAGGGGGGTTGTGGAATGCCGGAGCGACCGAGGTGGAAACGCGTCTTGGTGACTACTTTAACCATCAGTTGATCGGCGTCCACATTGGCCTGGGGGTAAGCCTGTTTCAGCGCCTCATTCATTTGCGACGTGGCAAAGCTGGATAAGGACGGAATGTTTTCCAGCAGGGGGGCGAGTTGTTCAGCGCTCTTTGTCGCTTTCCCTTCCAAGTGGCTGTAGAGCAATTCTTGAGCGGGGCTGAGGTTTTTCAACCAGCCCGGCTGGCCTTTCTCGGCCAATTTCTCGTTACGCGCAAGCATGGCGTTGCTGCCGTCGACTTGTGCCGACCAGTCAGCGGCATCATCCAGGGCCGTCATGAGCGTCGGCCCCAGCGTTGATGTGGGGCTTGATGGCCGCTGCGGGGTGAATGTCCTGGCCATCAACGCATCGACTTCCGCGCCCTGGCGCTGGAGCAGCAAATTTATCCCCTCTGCCTGCACATCCCCGGCCAGGGGTGCCACGCCTAGCATCAAGTCATCCCCCGTAGGCGGCGACGCGCGGTTTTGCAGCGAAAGCGGCAGGCTTTGCCTCAACAGCTCGGCGGCCGGCCCGCCGCTGTCGAGCCGTTGCGCCAATGCTTCGCGTAACAGTGCCGGGGTTGCGAATTCCTCGAAACCTTCGCTGGGGGTATAGAGCACCACGGGGCCATTCTGGTCGTTGAGCTTAATCTCCCGACCGGTGGCAGGCCAGGTCGGGGTGGACGCTGAAGAGCCATCCTTGCTGGTGATCATGAACGCACCGGCGAAGGCTGCACCCTGTACTGTGCCGTCATCAATGGTGATGGGGTACACACCGGGCCTTGATCCGTCAGGCAGTTTACTTTCCCGTTCCTCTAGAGACGGGTAGCGCAGCGCGTTGTCGATCAACTCTTTACTGGCCGGGCTCAGCGTGCCGTCCATCTTGCGGATGGCTGCCAAGGTCGACAGTTGCTGTTTGTGGACCCATAACAGTTGGTCCTGTGGCGAGGGCGAGTTCGCTGAAAGCTGGGGCGTGGTCCAGTATTCCCGAAGCGTCTGAGCGTACTCGGTGGCAATGCTCCTGGCGATGGTGTGCAGCGAGGCGGTGGGCTGGAGGACATTGACTGCCTCATCGGGCGCTGGCCGGGTCACAAATTCGGTCCTGACCCCCGGTGTCTCGAATAGCTGTTTGCTCGGGTTGGCATAGATTTCCCGAATCGCACGGCTCAAGGCAGTCATTATCGGCTCGGAGGATTTCAACTGTTCTACGCCGTTGTTTGACGTATAGCTATTGAACGAAACCTTGTCCGGGTCGAGGGGATTCAGTTGAGGAAACGCCTGTGCCAGCCGTGTCTGCAAAAAGTTTTTGAAATCAGGACGCTGGCGTTGCTCTGAGGCCATCTCGTCCATGAGGCTGGAGTACTGTTCATTCAGTAGCTGCAGATCGCCGATCTTGAAGTGATTCGAGAGAGGGCTGCGGATGGCAGTGGCGGGGTTTATGTCCGATGAGTAAGGGGCGGAGAGGCTGGCGAGTCCCCGTATGGACGAACGAGACCTGGCGGGGGCGGGTTGTGGGCCTGGGCTGTCGTTCTGGACTGTTGGCGTAGATGATGCAGGGCGAGAAGGTGGAATAACGGTTTGGGGTTGCGCGGGCTTGAAGTCAGAGATATGCATTAAGGAAACTCCACAAGACTTGCTTTATGTGTCCTTGTGAGCGAATTGTCCTCCCTGGGACTCGATGTGTGGGTGGCAAGTCAAGCGATGACGGTTCCTTCGAAAATAGGCGGGAATGGCGACGCACTGTGTCGAGATCGGCGCCATGGTTGTTGAAAGAGGGCGGTCGTCAGTGACCGGTCTATACGTGGGGTTTGAACGTCCAGACCGGGCTGAATGCGCTGCCGCGTATCAGGGCTGGAAGGCGCCGATAAATATCGCAGGATCGACCCGTGCGTCATTGAGGCTGATATTCCAATGCATATGCGGCCCGGTCGCACGGCCCGTCGAGCCGACCTTGCCCACCACCGTACCGCGCACCAGTTGATCGCCGACTTTTACATCGATCTTCGACATATGGCAGAACATGCTGATAAAGCCCTGGCCGTGGTCGACAAACACGGTATTGCCATTGAAGAAGTAGTTGCCGGTCAGAATCACCTTACCGTTCGCCGGCGTCTTGATCGGTGTACCGGCCGGCACGGCAAAGTCCAGGCCCGAATGAGGATTGCGCTCTTCATCGTTGAAGAAACGGCGTACGCCAAACTTGCTCGACAGCGGCCCGTTCACCGGTTTGTCCAGCACCAGGTTGCTCGGCAGGTTCGGGCTGAAACTGCGATAGGCCTTGAGCTGCACGGCCAACTCGCCCTCGATGCGCTTGAGCTGCGCCGGGTCGGGGTTGACCTGGCTTTTGTTCTTCAGGGTGATGCGCTGTTCCGGGTATTTCTTGTAGCCGACGATAAACGGCAGGCTGCGCCCGCCGCTGCTGATGCGCTCGTTGCCCGGCTTGACCGTCAGCGGGATGCCGACAATCGCCAGCCAGTTGTCCTGCTCCTTCACCACCAGCACGGGTTTGCCCTGGTACGTGGCTTTCGGCGCGGTAGCCGAAGGGCCCAGTTCAACCACCGCAACGCCGCCGGGCACCGGCTTGTTCAAGGTACGGCTGATATAGCTGTCGGCATGAGCGTTAACGGCGAGGCATAGCAGCAACAACACACTAAAGAAACGTGGCATCAATCAATCCAATAACGAAAGGGTGACGGGGGTCAGGTGGTTATCTTCCACCCGCACCTGCAATTGGCCTTCACCGAGGCGCGCGGTGAGGCGCTGGCCGGTGTGGGTCTGCGCGGCGTTGCGGATGGCCTGGCCACGCTCGTCGAGCAAAATGCTGTAGCCACGGCCCAAGGTTGCCAGCGGGCTGACTACGTGCAACGTCTGCACCTGGCTTTGCAGTTGCAGGCGACGCGCCTTGAGGCCTTCGCGCATGGCGCGGGGCAGGCGTTCGGCAAGGCTGTCCAGGCGCTGGCGCAGCAGGGCCAACTGGCGCCCCGGATGCTGGCCGGCGAGACGGGTTTCCAGGCGGATCAGGCGTTCGCGGCGGGTATTGAGGCTGCGCTCGAAGGCGCGGCGCAGGCGCATATCCAGGTCATCCAGGCGCTGGGCCTGCTGGCGCAGACGTTCGCCGGGGTGCCGCAGGCGCCGGGCCATGCCTTCCAGGCGCAGGCGGTCGTGGGTCAGGCGATTGCGCATCAGCATCACCAAGCGGCGGTGCAGGCTTTCGACCTGGCGCACCAGGTTGCCGGCGTCGGGGGCCAGCAACTCAGCGGCCGCCGAAGGTGTGGGCGCGCGTACGTCGGCAACGAAATCGCTGATGGACACATCGGTTTCATGGCCGACGGCACTGACGATTGGCGTCACGCAAGCATCCACTGCCCGCGCCACGGCTTCTTCGTTGAAGCACCAGAGATCTTCCAGCGAACCGCCGCCACGGGCCAGGATCAGCGCGTCAAAGCCACGGGCATCCGCCAGCTTCAGCGCGCGCACAATCTGCGGGATCGCTTCGCGGCCTTGTACGGCGGTGGGGATCAACGTCAATTGCACCTGGGGCGCGCGACGACGGAACACGCTGATGATGTCGCGGATCACCGCACCGGTGGGCGAACTGATAATGCCGATGCGGCGCGGGTGCGCGGGCAGCGGCACCTTGCGTTCGGCACTGAACAGGCCCTCGGCGCTGAGTTTTTCCTTCAGGGCATCGAAGGCCAGGCGCAGCGCGCCATCCCCGGCGGGTTCGACGGTATCGAGGATCAACTGGTAGTCGCCACGGCCCTCGAACAGCGAGACCTTGCCGCGTACCTTCACCGCCAGGCCATCCTTCAACGCCTGGCGGACCCGCGCGGCGTTATTGCGAAACAGCGCACAACGCACCTGGGCGCCACTGTCCTTGAGGGTGAAGTACACATGGCCGGAGGCCGGGCGGGCGAGGTTGGAGATCTCGCCTTCGACCCAGATATTGGTGAACACGTCTTCCAGCAACACCCGCGCGCGGCCGTTGAGCTGGCTGACAGTCAGGACTTCGCGGTCCAGGCCCAAGCGGGCAAAGGGATCTTTAATCATGGACGGCAGTTTATAGGCATTCGTGCAGGGTTTGACAGAACTGCTCCACCAACGCGCTCGGTGACTGCTGGCAGGCCAGGGCGACGGTGCTCAGGCAGTCCGGGTCGGCCAGGGGCAAAAAGTGCACGTTGGCGGGGGCGATGTCCTGCATGGACTTTGGCAGCAAGGCTATACCGAAACCGGCCTGGATCAACTGCAACTGGGTGGTTTTGCGTGACATCACTCGCGCGGCCTTGGGGAAAAATCCCGCACGCATGCACAGTTCGGCCGACAGATAACTCAGGCCGCCACGCTGGGGATGGGGGATCGAGATAAACGCCTGGTCTTTCAGTTGCTCCAGTTCGATGGGCGCCTGGCTGCGTGCCAGCGCATGACTCGCAGGCACGGCCAGCAGCAGGGGTTCGCTGTATAAAGGCATGACCCGTACACCTTCGCGCTGGCGCAGCACGGGTAAACGCAGCACCCCGACTTCCAGGCGACCGTCGGCGATTTCTTCCAGCTGCGCTTCGGAGGACAGTTTGCCGATATCCATCGACACCCCAGGGCAGCGCTCCAGCCAGGTGCCGATGCCTTGCAGTAAAGGCCCGCTCATCGGCACGGTGCTCGAATGGCTGAGGCGCAGTGTGCCCAATTCGCCGTTGCCCACTTGGGTCGCCATCTGGCTGGCCTTGAGCAATTCGCCCAGCAGGTTGCGCGCCCGTGGATAGAAGGCTTCACCGGCGGCAGTCAGCCGCGGCTGGCGCGCGGTGCGTTCGAACAGCGGGGTTCGCAGTTGGTTTTCCAGCTCCTTGATCTGCCGGCTCAGGGCCGATTGCGCCACGAACAAACGTTCGGCGGCGGCACTGAAGCTGCCGCTGTCGGCGATTTCGACGAAGTAACGCAGTTGGCGGGTGGAGATCACACGTCATGCCTTTTCGAGATGGGTGGAGGGCTTTGAAGATATTAGTCGCATCCCTTACCGATGGCTAAAGTGATGGTCATCTCCAATAAGGAATTACCCATGAGCCCGGTTGAGCTGATGAGTCAGTGGTCGTTTGGTGGTATGGATTGGCTGGTGATCGGCCTGGGCGTGGTGGTGGCCTATATCGTGTTCGGCATCGCCGGTTTTGGCACGGCGCTGGTGGCGGGGCCGATCCTGATTGTGTTTATGCCGCTGTCGAAGATCATCCCGCTGCTGGTGCTGCTGGATTTCGTCGCGGCCTTCGGCGGCCTGCTGCAAACGCGCCGGGACGTGAACAAGCCGGAGCTGCTGCGATTGCTGCCGTGCATGGCGATTGGCTGCACCCTGGGCGTGGTGTTTCTGCTCAACCTGCATTCGGACCTGTTGCTGCTGCTGATGGGGCTGTTTATCAGCGCCTATGCGATCTACAGCCTGGCGGTGAAAACCCGGCCAACGCAGCTGGCCGCTGGCTGGTCGATCCCCATGGGCACCGTAGGCGGGTTGTTCGGTGCGTTGTTCGGCAGTGGTGGCTTTTTATATGCAATCTACCTCAACAGCCGCTTGCCCAAGGACGCGGCGCGCGCCACCCAAAGCGCGCTGATCAGTTGCAGCACGGTGGTGCGCCTGAGCCTGTTCCTGATCGCCGGGGTGTATGCTGACTGGCCGCTGTTGATGTTGGCGCTGTGCCTGCTGCCGGCGATGGCCCTGGGGCTGTGGTGTGGGCGCAGGCTGACCATGCGCATGTCCCGCGAGGCCTTCGTCCGGCTGGTGACGTGGTTGGTGCTGGCC
Organism: Pseudomonas sp. 1 R 17; assembly: GCF_900067035.1. Classification (NCBI taxonomy): domain Bacteria; kingdom Pseudomonadati; phylum Pseudomonadota; class Gammaproteobacteria; order Pseudomonadales; family Pseudomonadaceae; genus Pseudomonas; species Pseudomonas sp. 1 R 17. Next base: position 269,512 of record NZ_FKLB01000053.1, on the reverse strand, counting down.
AGTGGCATTGCGTTGATTGGGCGGTACTTGAGCACTTGACCTGATTTCTTCAGGGATTAAGCTGCCGTCCTCCCGGGCCTCATCGCGGGCTTGTCCGCGATGAGGCCAGAAGCCACGCCGCAGGTCTCCCATGAATTCCCAAAGCATCCTTGTCCCGAAAATCTCCACCTTGCCCGTCCACGAACCCCGCGCCCGGGCGATCGTGCGGTGGCTGGTGCGCAAGAACATCATCAAGGAAGAACTGACCACCTGTGGCCGCACCGGCAACCGCATGGCCTATGCCCTGGCCGACGGCGCCCGCGCCGTGGTGCTGCACCCCGAGGCGCTGCCGTTCAACGAGCCGGTCAACGGCCTGGAGATCATCTACAAGCGCTGCATCTATACCCCGGCCAAGGGCTTTCTCGAGGAGGCCGGCTGCCCGGAATGCCTCAAGGAAGTCGGCGAGGCGCTGTTCGAAAGCCTGGAAGACTGGATGCCCGGCCACACCGACAACTTCACCTGCCCGCTGTGTGGGCATGAAGATGACATCAACGGTTTTCTGTTCCTGCAGGCGTGCGGGTTTTCCAACCTGGGGTTCATCTTCAACAACTGGGCGGAGGCGGGGTTCAAGCAGAGCTTTATCGACGAATTCGCCGATTGGCTGGACCAGAAGATCAGCTGGGTCAAAGTCGAGCTGTAGTCCTTCTATCACTATTCCCAAATATGTCAGAGTTTTACATTGAGACCTGGGGGGTGTCTGAGTATAATGGCGCGCTTCCATTTTCCCGCTCGGGAGCCCCCGCGATGCTGCGTATCAGCCAAGAAGCTCTGACATTCGACGACATTCTCCTAGTGCCCGGTTATTCCGAGGTGCTTCCTAACGAAGTCAGTCTCAAGACCCGCCTAACCCGTGGCATCGAGCTGAATATTCCCCTGGTTTCCGCTGCCATGGACACCGTCACCGAAGCCCGTCTGGCCATTGCCATGGCCCAGGAAGGCGGCATCGGCATCATCCACAAGAACATGACCATCGAGCAGCAAGCTGCCGAAGTGCGCAAGGTCAAGCGTTACGAAGCCGGTGTGGTGAAGGATCCGATCACCATCGAAGCCGACGCTACCGTGCGTGACCTGTTCGACCTGACTCGCCTGCACAACATCTCCGGCGTTCCGGTACTGCACGATGGCGACCTGGTCGGCATCGTCACTTCCCGTGACGTGCGTTTCGAGAACCGTCTTGAAGTCACCGTCCGCGAAGTGATGACGCCTAAAGAGCGCCTCGTGACTGTCAAGGAAGGCGCCGACAAGAACGATGTGCGCGAACTGCTGCACAAGCACCGTATCGAGCGCGTGCTGATCGTCGACGACAAATTCGCCCTCAAAGGGATGATGACCGTCAATGACATCGAAAAAGCCAAGGCTTACCCGCTGGCCAGCAAGGATGACCAAGGTCGTCTGCGCGTCGGCGCTGCGGTCGGTACCGGCAAAGACACTGGCGACCGCGTGGCGGCCCTGGTCGCTGCCGGCGTTGACGTGGTAGTGGTCGACACTGCCCACGGTCACTCCAAAGGCGTGATCGACCGCGTTCGCTGGGTCAAGCAGAACTTCCCTGAGGTGCAGGTGATCGGCGGCAATATTGCCACCGGCGCGGCCGCCAAGGCCCTGGCCGAAGCCGGTGCCGATGCGGTCAAGGTCGGTATCGGCCCTGGCTCGATCTGCACCACGCGTATCGTTGCCGGTGTGGGCGTGCCGCAAATCAGCGCCATCGCCAACGTCGCCGCTGCCCTTGAAGGCACTGGCGTACCGTTGATCGCCGACGGCGGCATTCGTTTCTCCGGTGACCTGTCCAAGGCTATCGTTGCCGGTGCTTCCTGCGTGATGATGGGCTCGATGTTCGCCGGTACCGAAGAAGCGCCGGGCGAGATCGAACTGTTCCAGGGCCGTTCCTACAAGGCTTACCGCGGCATGGGTTCGCTGGGCGCCATGTCCCAGGCGCAAGGCTCTTCCGACCGTTACTTCCAGGACTCCTCGGCAGGCGCCGAGAAGCTCGTGCCGGAAGGCATCGAAGGCCGTGTGCCGTACAAGGGCACCCTGAGCGCCATCATCCATCAACTGATGGGCGGCCTGCGTTCCTCGATGGGCTACACCGGCAGCGCCGACATCGAAGAAATGCGCACCAAGCCAGAGTTCGTGCGGATCACCGGCGCCGGCATGGCTGAATCCCATGTCCACGACGTGCAGATCACCAAGGAAGCGCCAAACTACCGCGTAGGTTGAGGCTTCCAGCAAAATGTTAAGTAACCGGGGCTGTTCTTCAGCCCCGAGTTGTTTCTGATTCATTAGACGAGACTGACTTCATGGCCCTCGACATTCACGCCCACCGCATCCTGATCCTCGACTTCGGTTCCCAGTACACCCAACTGATCGCCCGCCGCGTGCGTGAAATCGGCGTGTACTGCGAACTGCACCCGTTCGACATGGATGACGAAGCGATTCGCGAATTCGCACCGAAAGGCGTCATCCTCGCCGGTGGCCCCGAGTCCGTGCACGAAGCCAACAGCCCGCGTTGCCCGCAAGCCGTGTTCGACCTGGGCGTTCCTGTCTTTGGTATCTGCTACGGCATGCAGACCATGGCCGAGCAACTGGGCGGCAAGGTTGAAGGTTCCGAGCTGCGTGAATTCGGTTATGCCCGTGTCGACGTGGTCGGCAAGAGCCGCCTGCTGGACGGCATCGAAGACCACATCGACGCCGATGGCCTGTTCGGCCTCGACGTATGGATGAGCCACGGTGATAAGGTCACCAGGATGCCGGAAGACTTCCACATCCTGGCCAGCACCCCGAGCTGCCCGATCGCCGGCATGTTCAGCGACGAGCGTCGTTACTACGGCGTGCAGTTCCACCCGGAAGTGACCCACACCAAGCAAGGCGGGCGCATCCTGTCGCGCTTCATCCTCGACATCTGCGAGTGTGAAGCCCTGTGGACCCCGTCGAAAATCGCTGAAGACGCGATCGCCAACGTACGCGCCCAGGTCGGCACCGACAACGTGCTGCTCGGTCTGTCCGGCGGCGTTGACTCCTCCGTGGTCGCTGCGCTGCTGCACAAGGCCATCGGCGACCAACTGACCTGCGTGTTCGTCGACAACGGCCTGCTGCGCCTGCACGAAGGCGAGCAGGTAATGGCCATGTTCGCCGAGAACATGGGCGTCAAGGTGATCCGCGCCAACGCCGAAGAGCAGTTCTTGAACAACCTGGCCGGCGAATCCGACCCGGAGAAGAAGCGCAAGATCATCGGCCGCACTTTCATCGACGTATTCGATGCCCAGTCCAACAAGCTGGACAACATCAAGTACCTCGCCCAGGGCACCATCTACCCCGACGTGATCGAGTCGGCCGGCGCCAAGAGCGGCAAGGCCCACGTGATCAAGTCCCACCACAACGTGGGTGGCCTGCCTGAGGAAATGAACCTCAAGCTGGTAGAACCGCTGCGCGAACTGTTCAAGGACGAAGTCCGCCGTCTGGGCCTGGAACTCGGCCTGCCGTACGATATGGTCTACCGCCATCCATTCCCCGGCCCGGGCCTGGGCGTGCGCATCCTCGGTGAAGTGAAAAAGGAATACGCCGACCTGCTGCGCCGTGCCGACCACATCTTCATCGAAGAACTGCGCAAGGCCGACTGGTACCACAAGGTCAGCCAGGCGTTCGTGGTGTTCCAGCCGGTTAAGTCCGTAGGCGTTGTAGGCGATGGCCGTCGTTACGCCTGGGTCGTGGCCCTGCGTGCCGTGGAAACCATCGACTTCATGACCGCCCGTTGGGCACACCTGCCGTACGAACTGCTGGAAACCGTCAGCGGCCGTATCATCAATGAGATCGAAGGTATTTCGCGCGTTACTTATGACGTGTCGAGCAAGCCGCCGGCGACGATTGAGTGGGAATAAGCAAGGCGAGCCTGAATGGCCTGCGTTGAGTGAGTAAAAAACCTGGCCTCGGCCAGGTTTTTTATTGCCTGTCAGGCAGGAAGCCGACTTTGCAGGCTCATGCCCATATTGGTAAGGGCGCTGGACAGCTGTTCCAGCGTGGGGAACCGTATGTCATGCACGCCTGCCCAGGCCGGGCGGTCGATGTAAAAGCTGCCGTCGGCCAGTCGATTGATGGGGGTCGCAACGATGCCCCTGTCTCTGCTGTGGTGCCGCAGGGTGTAGTTGCCCTGGTTTTTGTCGATCAGGTACATGCCCTTGCGAAACAGCAGTCGCTGCTGTTGCTCCAGCGTCCTGTGCACCGGCGGGGCTTCCACTTGTACGCGTAGGTCGGCATTCAAGGTGTCGAAGCTGTCGCCGACGCTTTCATGACTGGGGGCGTTGTCGCGATCAATGGCGATGCCGGGGTCGATACGCACCTCGTTACCTTGCCCCGGAAAGACCTCTTCTATACGCAGCCCGATACCTCCTTCCAGTTCACTGAGACCGGCGAATCCATTAAAGGTATTGATGTTTCTGGCCCCGGTCAGTACCAGCCATTTACCGCCGCCGTTCAGCGCTATGTCGGCTTGGATAAGGAGGTGGGCGAGGTAATTGCTCATCACCTGCTCTGAAAGATCGGCGATAGGGGTGGGGTATTTGTAATGGGCTGCGCAATCGATAGCCTGCACGCGTATGCCATTGGCCCTGGCGGTCTTGACCAGTTCCAGTTCATTGAACTGCCCGGATGGATCGGTGCCCAGCTTGCCAAGGTAGCTTTCCAGGTCCTCCGGCATCTTGCCGGTCTGGAAGTAGTGGTTCAGATCATCCTGGGCGAAGTCGTTGAGCAGGCGCCGCATATACAGGGTTTTCACGCCCTTGCGCGCGAAGAGCGGCATGTTGTTGATCAGCAGGCGGGTGCTGCTGATACGGTCCAGGGTTTCGCCGATGACGTAGCCCGGTAGGTCTTCGGGCAGGCGTTCGAGGACTTCTTCGAAGGCCGTTGTCGGTTCAAAGGCGGGGATGTCCGGACGAGGTGGCAGGCGGGTCCAGGACAGTTCCTTGTAGAAGTCTTGCGCCGATTGCAGCAGTTTGCGGTGCGTTTCGCCGAAGTAGTAGGTGAAGCGGTCAATACGGCCGAAGCGGCTGTGAACATGGGTTTCAGTGAGGCCCATTGCCCAGCGTTTCACTTCCGGGCGGGTGGATGGCGGGGTATCGAAGGGGCTGGTCACCCTGCGCAGCGAGTGGGGTGGCGTGGTCATCGCTTGTGGCGGTGGCGGGACCCGCGAGGGGGCCGGCCCCCGGGCGCTTTTGCTGGAGTTTCCCCCGCCGCCTTTCAAGCCGTTGCTGTGGGGCACAGGTTCCCATTCGTTGAGTTCGTTCAGGCGCACCGGCAGCGCGCCGGAAAAGCCATGGGGGTTGTTCGGGTCGACAATCGCCCAATGCCCACGACCGTTGGGGTCGGCTTCGTAGCGCACGTAATAGGCTTGATCGTTCATCAGGATGGCTTGCTGAGGCATGCCGTCGGAGGTCCGCAGGCTATAGACCTGCTGGAATTTTCCGGGGGCGGTATCCAGGTGTTCTCCTTCCAGTATCAGGTTGGCCTGGTAGGTGGCAGGTACCGCAGGCTCAGGCACCGGCGGTGCGCTGGCGGGCGCTGTGGGCGGCGTCAACTCAATGGGCTCCACTGCGAGGGTGTCGGCCGCTTCGGCGATATCGGGCATGACCCCGTCGGCTTTCAACAGTGCCAGGTTAAACAGCGTATCGATGGCACTGAATACCGCGCCCAGCTCCCCGGCGTGGCGTTCGGCCGGGGTCTTGCCGTTGATGGCCTGGTCGATGTTCAGGCCAAGATTTGCCGCACTGGCCCCCACGACCACCAACGCCACCGGCCAGCCGACCACGGCCATCGGGCCAAAGGTTTTGCCAAAGGCGTTCAGGTAGCCGATCCAGAGTTTCTTGCGCAGGTCGCCATTGCTGCGCAGGGAAAAATCCGCGTCATTGCGCATGCGCGTCTGACTCGATTGCGCCAGCCAGGTAAAGGCATCGTCCTCGATGGCCTGGTCGGCTTGATTGATCAGGCGGTGGTCCCAGGTGCCCCAGTCGACAAACAACTGGTCGAGTTGGTGGGACAGGCCCTTGTCCACCCAGTCCGGCGGCAGGGTACCCGCCAGGGCCTGGGCGGTGCGATAGATCAGCACGGGGGTGAGCAGCATCTGTTTCCACGTCACGGCAGCGGTGTCGTCCTGCTGGATCTGCGCCGACAGCGGGAAATGGGCCATGAAGCGGGCGCGGTTATCCGGGTGGCTGGTCTGGTTCAGCAGCCAGAAATGCAGGTCGGCAGGGGTCTCGAAACAGTGGAAGGCCTGTGACTCGCCCGGTACATAAAGGATTTGCCGCCCATCGCCGTCGACGATGCGCAGGATATCCGTGGCGGTATGTCCACCGATATCCAGCGCCGCCACACGCAGCCCGCCGGCTGAAGTGGCCTTGGCCTGCAGGTTGGACAGGGTTGGGGGCCAGCACAGATTGCTGGCCAGGGCCCGAATCACCGTCTGCAACTGTGACGTGGTGAGATCCCCGGCCTGTCGTGCTTGCAGGGCCTCGGCCAGGCAGTTGACCTTGGCCAGGGTGCGAAAATCATCGAAGTGAGCGCTCCAGAATGCATCCATGCGCGTGGTGTAGCGATCGCTGAAATTGATCGCCCAGAAGTCCTTGAGCACCGCGCTGGCGGACAGCCGCACTTCGTTATGCTGATCGAATAACCGCGCCTCGGCACCCTCGCGATAAAAGCCACCATCACCGTCGAGCAGGTCGGCATTGTCCTGGTCATGTACCTCGAAGCGGTGAATGACCAGCTGCGTCAGCGTCATCGACGCCTGGGGTTTTTCGTTGTGGCTCCAGCCCGTAAACGTCGCCGGGTCACCGACACCGCCGGTGAAGCGGTGCCAGTGCACGTGATCGGGATCCAGGGTCGCCAGACCGTGTTTTGCGAGAATCTCGCGGGCGGCCTCGATGGCCATCCTCTGCATGTTCGGGCACGCATCCAGCACGATGGGCGCCAGGGCCCTGAGTTGTTGCTGAGCGGCGGGGGAGGTGTCGGCAAGCGGCATGCTGCTCTCCTTAAGGGGGAAGAGCCGAGCATGCCAAGCCGTTTAGACGGGCGATGGGTAGATAGTTAGCGCCTGGCGATATCGGAGAAGTAAAACTTATCCAACGTATGCCGCGACTCGGTGTACTCGAACTGTCGCCCGTCCTGCAAAAACGTCTGGTTGCTCACCACGATCACATGGCTTTGCCCTTCGAGGTCCAGGTGCGTCTGGTCGTCCTTGCTGCGGGGCAGGGCTTCGATGGTGCGCTGGGCGTAGCTGATCTGCAGTTGCAAGGTCTGCTCGATGAAGGCGTAGATCGACTGTTCGGCGATCGCCTGGTCCAGGCCTGGGATCAGGTCGGCGACGAAGTGGTTGATGTCGAGGATCACCCGTTTGCCGCCGATGCGTCGTACCCGTTTGATGCGTGTGATGAGGCTGCCGGGTTCGGCCTCGATGTGTTGCAACAATGGGCCTTCCAGGGGGAGCTGGGTGAATTCGACCACTTCGGTGCGTACGTCATCGCCCAGGTCGGCGTGGGTTTCGTGAAAGCTGACGATGCCGCCGAGTTGGAACTCAATCGGGTTGGGCGAGAGCACGAAGGTGCCCTTGCCGTGGATCTTTTGCGCAAACCCACGTTCCTGCAGTTGCTCGATGGCGCGACGCACGGTGCCTCGGCTGGCCTGGTAGCTGTCCATCAATTCGGTTTCGGAGGGCAGGCGCGTGCCGCGTTGCAGGCGTTCGGTGGTGATGCTGGCAAGCAGATCGGTATAGATCTGGTTGTATTTGCTCATGGATAGGGCTCTGTGCCGCGTTGGCGTTCAAGGCAGGAACCTTAGAGGCAGAGCGGGAGTTTGTCCATTAGACCCATGGATTTCTGCGGCTTGCAGCACAGCGGTGTCCTGCAGGGAATAAACAAAATCAAACTCGTACAGACGAGTTGTTGCTTTAACTCGTCTGTACGAGTACTTTTGCCTTCGGCGTGCTGCCAATGACTGCCCCCAATAAAAAAAATCAAAGTGGAAACCAAGCATGAGCCACGACTATTCCAACATTGCCCGCGAGATCCTCGAGTACCTCGGGGGCAGCGACAACCTTGAGCAAGCTGCCCACTGCGTGACCCGCCTGCGCCTGGCGCTCAAGGATCCGAGCCTGGTCAACAACAGCGCGTTGAACCAGGTCGAACTGGTCAAGGGCTCGTTCTTCACCGGCGGTTTGTTCCAGGTGGTGATCGGCCCCGGCGAAGTGGAAAAGGTCTACGCCGCCCTGCGCGAACAGACCGGCCTCGCCGCCGCCACCATCGCCGATGTGAAGAAGAAGGGCGCCGACAAGACCAACGCCATGCAGCGCCTGGTACGGGTGTTCTCCGATGTGTTCATGCCGATCCTGCCCGCGTTGATCATCGCCGGCCTGCTGATGGGCGTGAACAACCTGATGGGCGCCAAGGGCATGTTCATCGAGGGCCAGACGCTGCTGGAGGCGTATCCGAACCTGGATGGCCTGTGGAGCCTGATCAACCTGATGGCCAACACCTCGTTCGTGTTCCTGCCGGCGTTGGTGGGTTGGTCGGCGGCCAAGCGCTTTGGCGGCAGTGAAATCCTCGGCATCGTGCTCGGCCTGATGCTGGTGCATCCCGATCTGCTCAATGCCTGGAACTACGGCAAGGCGGTCGCCGGGCTCGACGGCCAGAGCCTGCCGTACTTCGATATTTTCGGTTGGTTCAAGATCGAGAAAGTCGGCTACCAGGGGCAGATCCTGCCGATCCTGATGGCGGCGTATGTCATGAGCGTCATCGAGAAATGGCTGCGCGCTCGTGTGCCCAACGCCATTCAATTGCTGGTCGTGCCAATCACCACCATCGTCGTCACCGGCGTGCTCGCGTTGGCGATCATCGGCCCGGTGACCCGTCACCTCGGCATCCTGATCACCGAAGGCGTGGTCACCCTGTTTGACCTGGCGCCGATGGTTGGCGGAGCGATTTTCGGGCTGCTGTACGCGCCGCTGGTGATCACCGGCATGCACCACATGTTCCTCGCCGTGGACCTGCAACTGATCTCCACCCAGGGCGGCACGTTTATCTGGCCGATGATCGTGATGTCCAACCTGGCCCAGGGCAGCGCCGCGCTCGCGGTGTTCTACACCACCCGCAATGCGCGGGATAAAAGCATGGCCTCGACCTCAGCGATTTCCGCGTACTTCGGCATCACGGAACCGGCGATGTTCGGGGTGAACCTGCGCTTCAAGTTTCCGTTTTACGCGGCCCTGGTGGGCTCGGCGCTGGGCAGCATTTTCCTGTCGCTGAACAAGGTGCAGGCCTCGGCCATCGGCGTCGGTGGTTTACCTGGGTTTATCTCGATCGTGCCGCAATCCATCGCGATGTTTGTGATCGGGATGGTCATCGCGATGGTCGTGCCGTTTGTACTGACCTGTGCGTTGAGCATGAAGATTGTTCGGCCGGGTTATCGCGTCGCCTGATCAATCGCCATCGAGGCCCGAGAGGCCAGCACAAAACTCTACTGAAGGAACCCACCATGCAAGACTGGCAACACTCGGTGATCTACCAGATCTACCCCAAGAGCTTCCACAGCCACGCGGGTAACGCCACCGGTGACCTGCTGGGCATCGTGGACAAACTCGACTACCTCAAATGGCTGGGCGTGGATTGCCTGTGGATCACCCCGTTCCTGCGCTCGCCGCAACGGGACAACGGCTACGACATCAGCGACTACTACGCCATCGACCCCAGCTACGGGACCATGGCCGACTGCGACCTGCTGATCAGCGAAGCGGCCAAGCGTGGCATCAAGCTGATGCTCGACATTGTGGTCAACCACACCTCCATCGAGCATGAGTGGTTCCAGCAGGCGCGCAGCAGCCTCGACAACCCCTACCGCGACTTCTACATCTGGCGCGACCAGCCGAACAACTGGGAATCCAAGTTCGGCGGGTCAGCCTGGGAATACGAGGCGCAAACCGGCCAGTACTTCCTGCACCTGTTCGACCACACCCAGGCCGACCTCAATTGGGACAATCCCCAGGTGCGTGCCGAGGTGTTCAAGTTGATGCGCTTCTGGCGTGACAAGGGCGTGGGCGGTTTCCGCCTGGACGTGATCAACCTGATCTCCAAGCCCGCCGATTTCCCCGAAGACAACAGCGACGGGCGCCGCTTCTACACCGACGGCCCGAACGTGCATGAATACCTGCAGGAGATGCACCGCGAAGTCTTTGAAGGCCATGACCTGATCAACGTCGGCGAGATGTCGTCCACCAGCCTTGAGCATTGCATTCGCTACTCGCGGCCAGAGTCGAAAGAGCTGTCGATGACCTTCAACTTTCATCACCTGAAAGTCGATTACCCGAACCTGCAGAAGTGGGTGAAGGCTGACTTCGACTTCCTGCAACTCAAGCAGATCCTCTCCGACTGGCAACTGGGCATGCAGGCCGGTGGCGGCTGGAACGCGCTGTTCTGGTGTAACCACGATCAACCCCGGGTGGTCTCGCGGTTTGGTGACGACGGTGAGCATCGCGTGGTCTCGGCCAAGATGCTCGCCACCGCGCTGCACTTCCTCCAGGGCACGCCGTTCGTGTACCAGGGCGAAGAACTGGGCATGACCAATCCGGGCTTCGACAGCATCGATCAGTACCGCGATGTGGAGACCCTGAACATCTTCCGCCTCAAGCGCGATGCCGGTGAATCCGAAGCGGCGAGTATGGCGGCGATCATGCAGAAGTCCCGCGACAACGGCCGTACGCCGATGCAGTGGAACGCGCAGCCGAATGCGGGTTTCAGTAGCGGCGAGCCCTGGATCAGCCTCCCGGCGAATGCCGCGCAGATCAACGTTGAACACCAGCGCGACGATCCCGACTCCGTGCTGCATCACTACCGCGCACTGATCGCCCTGCGCCGTCACGAACCGCTGATTCAAGAGGGGGTTTACCGCCAACTGCTGCAAGACCATTTGCAGGTCTGGGCGTACCTGCGCGAAGGCCACGGCGAGCGCCTGCTGGTGCTGAACAACTTCTACGGCCAGCCCTGTGAGGTCCAGCTGCCTGGCGACGTGATCGAGGCCGCGACCGAGCAACGCCTGCTGATCAGCAACTACCCCGACTGCCCGCGACGCTCGGCCACGGTCGTCTTGCGTCCCTACGAATCGTTCGTGCTGCACCTGATTGATTGATACGCCCCCTGTAGGAGCGAGCTTGCTCGCGAAAAACCTGAGAGCGCCGCGTTAAACCAGTATCGCTGCGTAATCGTTGGCGTTCTTCGCGAGCAAGCTCGCTCCTACAGGGAATCGTGTCGTGCAAGGACAGTAATAAAACAATAAAAATAGAAGGAGCATTCATGAAAACAACAATAAAGCTGGGCCTCGTTGCATCCTGCCTGAGCCTGCCATTCGGCGCGCAGGCCCTGGAATTTGCCGGTTACTTGCGCAGCGGCGCGGGGACGTCGACAGGCAGTGGCAAGCAGCAATGTTTCCAGTTGCCGGGGGCGCAAACCAAATATCGACTGGGCAACGAATGCGAGCAGTACGCCGAACTGGAACTGCGTCAGGACCTGCTGACCCTCGACGATGGCTCGGTGCTCAGCGTCGACGCCATGGCGTCGCTGTACAACCAATACGACCGCGCCCTTAAATTCCAGGGCGAAGACAACGGCTCGGCGCGCATGCCGCAGATGTATGCGCAGTGGTCGAACCTGCCTGCCCTCAATGGCGGTTCGCTGTGGGCCGGTCGGCGTTACTACAAACGCAATGACATCCATATTTCCGACTTCTACTACTGGAACCAGAGCGCCACCGGCGGCGGAATCGAGGACGTGCTGATCGGCGACCTCAAGTACAGCTACGCCATTTCGCGCAAGGACAACCTGTACCAGAAGGAATACGCCACCCGTCACGACTTCAACGTCGCGGGCTTCAAGACCAACCCCGGCGGCGAGCTGGAGCTGGGCTTGAGCCATATCGAAAAGGCCGGCGGGCGCGACACCCACAGCGGCTGGGCGCTCACCGCGCAGCATGTGCAAAAAAACTTCCTGGGCGGCAAGAACAAATTCGCTTTGCAGTACGGCGAAGGCCCCGGCACCGGCCTGGGCTACACCGGCAATACCTTCCTGGATAACAGCAGCAAAAGTTATCGCGCCGTGGAGTTCTTCGACTGGCAGGTGACCCCGCGTTTTGGTGGGCAGATCGAGGCGGTGTACCAGAAGGATATTCGCCCCGGCAGCCAGGACCAGACCTGGATGTCCATCGGCGTGCGCCCTGCGTATGCGATCAGCGAACAATTCAAGTTGGTCACCGAGCTTGGGCATGATCAGGTCGATGCCACCGGCGGCACGCGCAAGCTGAGCAAATTTACCTTTGCCCCGACCTGGTCGCCCAACGGCCCGGATTTCTGGGCGCGGCCGGAAGTGCGTTTGTACTACACCTATGCGACCTGGAACGAAGCGGCCAAGCGTGCAGCGAATGAACTGGCGGCGGGCTCGGCGTTGTCCGACACCGGCGCCTATGGCACCGCGCGGCATGGGTCGAACGTTGGCGTGCAGGTTGAATACTGGTGGAAATAAGTCATCCATGGGATAGGCATCCACCCAAGGATCTTTACAGAACAAAACAGCAGGTGACGTCATGACCGCAACTCAACCCCTGGAACTGCTGGCGCCCTTGTCCGGCGTGCTGCTGGCACTGGACAAGGTGCCTGACCCGGTGTTCGCCAGCCGCATGATCGGCGACGGCCTGTGCATCGATCCCACCTCGCAGACCCTGTGCGCCCCCCTGGCCGGGGTGATCAGCAATATCCAGGACAGTGGGCATGCGGTCAGCGTCACCGACGACAACGGCGTGCAGGTGCTGATGCATATCGGCCTGGACACCGTGAGCCTGGCCGGCAAGGGCTTCACCCGCCTGGTCGAGGAAGGCCAGCGGGTAGAAGCCGGGCAAGCCTTGATCGAATTCGATGCCGACTATGTGGCACTCCACGCACGCAGTTTGCTGACCTTGATGCTGGTGGTCAGCGGCGAGCCGTTCACGCCGTTGGCAAGCGGCCTGGTGGAACGGGGCCAGCCGGTGTTGCAGGTAGCGCCCGGCAACCGGGTAGAGGAGGCCGATGAGGAGGAGGGCGATGCACGCTTCTCAAAGCCGTTGACCTTACCCAACGCCAACGGTTTACACGCGCGCCCGGCCGCCGTGTTTGCACAAGCCGCGAAAGGTTTTAACGCGAGCATTTACCTGCACAAGCAAACCCAGAGTGCCAACGCCAAGTCGCTGGTGGCGATCATGGCGCTGCAAACCGTGCAGGGCGATACCTTGCAAGTGAGTGCGGCCGGTGACGATGCCGAGGCGGCGATCCAAGCGCTGGTCGCGCTGTTGCTTGAAGGCTGCGGCGAGGCCATTGCGGCGCCGGCTGCACAGCTTGAAGCGCCCGTGCCGGTATCGTCGGCGACGCTGCTGCGAGGCGTTTGCGCATCGCCGGGATCGGCGTTTGGCCAGGTGGTCCAGGTTGCTGAGCCCGAGCTGAAGGTGACTGAACAGGGCGCTGGCGAGGCGTTCGAGCGCGGCGCTTTGGACCGTGGCTTGCTGGCTGCAACCGAAGCGCTGCAAGCCCTGCAAACCCAGGCGGCAGGCAGTGCCCAGGCGGAGATTTTCCGCGCCCATCAGGAATTGCTCGAAGACCCGACGCTGCTGGAACAAGCCCACGGCCTGCTGGCCGAAGGCAAGAGCGCCGCATTTGCCTGGAACAGCGCCACGGTCGCCACTGCCCAGCTGTTCCAGAACCTGGGCAATGCCCTGTTGGCCGAACGTGCGGCGGACCTCGCGGATGTCGGCCAGCGTGTGCTGAAGCTGATCCTCGGAATTCAAGACCGCGCCTGGGACCTGCCCGACCGCGCGATCCTGGTCGCCGAGCAACTGACGCCTTCGCAAACCGCCAGCCTCGATCCCCAAAAGGTGCTGGGGTTTGTCACCGTCGGCGGCGGGGCGACCAGCCATGTGGCGATCCTCGCCCGTGCCTTGGGCTTGCCGGCGATCTGCGGGGTGCCGGAGCAGGTCTTGGCGCTGGCGAATGGCAAGCAGGTGCTGCTGGATGCCGATAAAGGCGAGCTGCATCTGGCGCCGAACCTGGCTGAAATCGAACGCTTGGAAGTGGCTCGCCAACAACAGGTGCAGCGGCATCAGCGCGATGTGGCGCAGGCTGCGTTGCCCGCCATCACCCGCGATGGTCATCACGTCGAGGTCACGGCCAACGTCGCTTCGCTTCAGGAGGTGGAGCAATCCCTGACCCTAGGGGGTGAAGGCGTGGGCCTGCTGCGCTCGGAATTCCTCTACCTCGACCGTAACCGCGCGCCGAGCCCCGAGGAACAGGCCACCACTTACAGCGCCATCGCCCGTGCCCTGGGTACTGAACGCAACCTGGTGGTGCGCACCCTGGACGTGGGCGGCGACAAACCGTTGGCCTACGTGCCGATGGAAGCGGAGACCAACCCATTCCTGGGTTTGCGCGGGATTCGCCTGTGCCTGGAGCGTCCACAGCTACTGCGCGAGCAGTTGCGCGCCATCCTCGCCAGTGCCGGCCTGACGCGGCTGCATATCATGTTACCGATGGTCAGCCTGTTGTCGGAGCTGCACCTGGCGCGCAAGATCCTTGAAGAAGAGGCGCTGGCGCTGGGGCTTGTCGAGCTGCCGAAGCTGGGCATCATGATCGAAGTGCCGTCCGCCGCCTTGATGGCCGACGTGTTTGCGCCCCATGTGGATTTTTTCTCCATCGGCACCAACGACCTGACCCAATACACCCTGGCCATGGACCGCGATCACCCACGGCTGGCCAGCCAGGCCGACAGCTTTCACCCGGCGGTATTGCGCCTGATTGCCACCACCGTCAAGGCCGCTCATGCCCACGGCAAATGGGTGGGCGTCTGCGGCGCGTTGGCGTCGGAAGCGCTGGCCGTGCCGTTGTTGATCGGGTTGGGGGTCGATGAGTTGTCGGTCAGCGTGCCGTTGATCCCGACCATCAAGGCCACCGTGCGCGAGTTGGACCTGGTCGACTGCCAGAGCATCGCCCGCCAGGTGCTGGGCCTGGAAGAAGCCGCCCAAGTGCGCGAGGCCCTGCGCGACTATCAAACAGCCACCGTTGTGCTGGAGAACTGAGCATGTTGGATAAATTGAAGCAGGCGTTCTGGAAGGCCCTGACCCCGGATTTGATCGCCGAGACGGTCGAGGCACCGACGCAGAATCTGTTGTCGCCCGAAGTGCTGAGTGCGTTGGGGGGTGCGGATAACCTCAAGTCGCAACAGCGGGTGGCGCTGACGCGGGTGAGGGTGCAGTTGCAGGATGTGGGACGATTGGATGAGGCGGCGTTGAAAGCAGCGAGTGTGCCGGCGGTGATGGTGTTGCCGGGCGGTGTTGTGCACCTGATCACCGGTTTATAAGACGACGTCGATCAACGTTGAGCCATTTGAATGAGCTGCAGTTCGTGTGTGGTGAGCGGGCCTCTCTGGTGAGCAGGCTTTTTGTGGTGAGCGGGCTTGCCCCGCGCTGGGCTGCGAAGCGGCCCCAATAGGGCCGCCGCGATTTTTCAGGAAAACCGTAGCGCCTGGTTTTGGGGCGGCTTCGCCACCCAGCGCGGGGCAAGCCCGCTCACCACAAAAAGCCCGCTCACCACAAAAGCCCCGTCACTACAAAGGCCCGATCACCGGCCCGCTTACCACAAAGCGCTCTCCCACACGGGTACCTAGAGCTTCGGGTTGTCTTCCGGCGGTTTGGTCTTGTCCACACCCGGCACATGCAGATTACCTTCCACCACCTGGTTACCCTCCAGCTGGGGCTGGGTCACCCAGGTCAGGATGTCGTAGTAGCGCCGGATGTTCGCCACGAAGTGCACCGGCTCGCCGCCTCGGGCGTAACCGTAGCGGGTCTTGCTGTACCACTGCTTCTGCGACAGGCGCGGCAGCATCTTCTTCACATCCAGCCACTTGTTCGGGTTCAGGCCTTCCTTCTTCGCCAGGATGCGCGCGTCGTCCAGATGGCCGGTGCCGACGTTATAAGCAGCGAGGGCGAACCAGGTGCGGTCGGGCTCGGCGATCTTGTCGTCCAGCTCGTCCTTGATCTTGGCCAGGTACTTGGCGCCGCCCATGATGCTTTGCCTGGCATCCAGGCGGTTGGACACGCCCATGGCCTGGGCGGTGTTCTGGGTCAGCATCATCAGGCCGCGCACGCCGGTCTTTGAGGTGACCGCCGGTTGCCACAGCGATTCCTGATAACCGATAGCCGCAAGCAGGCGCCAATCGACTTTTTCTTCCTTGGCGTAGGCGCGAAAGTGTTTCTCGTATTTGGGCAGCCGCTGCTGCAAATGCTGGGCGAAGGTGTAGGCGCCGACATAGCCGAGTACATCGACGTGCCCGTAATAGCGGTCTTTAAGGCGTTGCAGGGTGCCGTTCTTTTCCACCTTGTCCAGGTAGCTGTTGATCTCGTTGAGCAGGCTGTTGTCGTCGCCGGCCGCCACGGCCCAGCTCTGGTTGCAGGCATTGCCGAGGTCGAACGCCACCCGTACGTTGGGGAAGTACACTTGGTTCATCGCCACTTCGTTGGAGTCCACCAGGGTCAGGTCGATTTGCCCCTCGTCCACCATGCGCAGCAGGTCGACCACCTCGACAGCATCGGATTCTTCGTATTCGATGGCCGGGTTCTGCTTTTTAAGCGCCGCCAGTTGTTCGGCGTGGGTGCTGCCCTTGAGCACCATGATCTTCTTGCCCACCAGGTCCGCCGCGTTCGTCGGGCGTGACTGGCCGTTGCGGTAGATGATCTGCGGGGTGACTTCCAGGTAAGGATGGGAGAAACGCACCTGTTGCTGGCGCTGCTCGCTGCTGACCAGGCCGGCGGCGGCGAGCACCGGGCCGTTGGGTTTGCCCAGCTGGCCGAACAGGTCATCGAGGTTGTCGGCGGTCTCGATTTCCAGCTTCACGCCCAGGTCATCGGCAAAACGCTTGACCAGTTCGTATTCGAAACCGGTTTCACCGTTGCGGTCCTGGAAGTAAGTCGCCGGGCTGTTTCGGGTAATCACCCGCAATACGCCATCCTCCTTGATTCGCTCGAGCGTGCTGGGTTTATCAACACAGGCGCTGAGCATCAGGAAGAGTCCGGTGACGATGAGCCATCTGGCGCATCGCGGGCGCAAAGCAGTTGGGGAGAACATCTGCGCAGTATACGCAAACGGCCCACGGCGCCATATCTCGACAGCGGCGGACTTGTCTGCTAGCGCCGCCAAAACTGTGCTGCAACCCGCAGAAACGTGGCTTGGCGCCCGATTGTGACGGTTAAAATAACTGCGCGGAATGCCTTGGATAACGCCCCGATAGCGTGCAAACCGTGCCAACTGACGTTCGGCAGCCGCCAGCGGTGCCGTTTCGGGTGCCGTTGGCGATGGTTTACGCTAGAATGCACGGCCTCAAAGCACACCCCTTCCCGAGGCTGTCCCGAAGATGTTGATCCTGCGCGGCGCTCCTGCCCTTTCTGCCTTTCGCCACAGCAAACTCCTTGAACAACTGAGCCAGAAGGTTCCAGCGGTTACAGGCCTGTATGCTGAATTTGCTCACTTCGCCGACGTTACCGGCGTCTTGACCGCCGACGAACAGCAAGTGCTCGCACGCCTTCTGAAGTACGGCCCAAGCGTTCCCGTTCAAGAGCCGACCGGCCGCTTGTTCCTGGTTCTGCCACGGTTCGGCACCATCTCGCCCTGGTCGAGCAAGGCCAGCGACATCGCCCGCAACTGCGGCCTGGCGAGCATCCAGCGCCTGGAGCGCGGTATTGCCTTCTACGTTGCCGGCCAGTTCAGCGACGCCGAGGCCGAGCTGATCGCCAGCAGCCTGCACGACCGCATGACCCAGATCATCGTCAGCCAGTTGGAACAAGCTGCCGGCCTGTTCAGCCACGCCGAGCCCAAGCCGCTGACCGCGATTGACGTGCTGGGCGGTGGCCGCGCTGCGCTGGAGAAGGCCAACACCGAGCTGGGCCTGGCCCTGGCCGAAGACGAGATCGACTACCTGGTCAACGCCTTCACCGGTCTCAAGCGCAACCCCCACGACATCGAACTGATGATGTTCGCCCAGGCCAACTCCGAGCACTGCCGTCACAAGATCTTCAACGCCAGTTGGGACATCGACGGCGAGAACCAGGAAAAAAGCCTGTTCGGCATGATCAAGAACACCTACGTGATGCACAGCGAAGGCGTTCTGTCGGCTTATAAGGACAACGCCTCGGTCATCGTCGGCTCGGTTGCCGGCCGCTTCTTCCCGGACCCTGAAACCCGCCAGTACGGCGCGGTGCAGGAGCCGGTGCACATCCTGATGAAGGTCGAGACCCACAACCACCCGACCGCGATTGCCCCGTTCCCGGGCGCGGCCACCGGTTCCGGCGGCGAGATCCGCGACGAAGGTGCCACCGGCCGTGGCGCCAAGCCAAAGGCCGGCCTCACCGGTTTCACCGTGTCCAACCTGCAGATCCCAGGCTTCGAGCAGCCGTGGGAAGTGCCGTACGGCAAGCCTGAGCGCATCGTCACCGCACTCGACATCATGATCGAAGGCCCGCTGGGCGGCGCCGCGTTCAACAACGAATTCGGGCGCCCGGCGCTGACCGGCTACTTCCGTACCTTCGAACAGTCCATCACCACCCCTCATGGTGATGAAGTGCGCGGTTACCACAAGCCGATCATGTTGGCCGGCGGCATGGGCAACATCCGTGAAGAACACGTCAAGAAAGGCGAGATCCTGGTCGGCTCCAAGCTGATCGTGCTCGGCGGCCCGGCGATGCTGATCGGCCTGGGCGGCGGCGCGGCTTCCTCCATGGCCACCGGCACCAGCTCGGCCGACCTGGACTTCGCTTCCGTACAGCGCGAAAACCCAGAGATGGAACGTCGCTGCCAGGAAGTCATCGACCGTTGCTGGCAGTTGGGTGACAAGAACCCGATCAGCTTCATCCACGACGTCGGCGCCGGTGGTTTGTCCAACGCCTTCCCGGAACTGGTCAACGATGGTGACCGTGGTGGCCGTTTCGAACTGCGCAACATTCCAAACGACGAGCCGGGCATGGCCCCGCACGAAATCTGGAGCAACGAATCCCAGGAACGTTACGTACTGGCGGTCGGCCCTGAAGACTTCGCGCGCTTCCAGGCCATCTGCGAACGCGAGCGTTGCCCGTTTGCCGTGGTCGGCGAAGCCACTGCCGAGCCGCAGTTGACGGTGACCGACAGCCACTTCGGCAACAACCCAGTGGACATGCCACTCGAAGTGCTGCTGGGCAAAGCCCCGCGCATGCACCGTTCGGCGGTGCGTGAAGCCGAGCTGGGCGATGATTTCGACCCAAGCGCCCTGGACCTGGCCGACAGCATCGAACGTGTGCTGCACCACCCGGCCGTGGCGAGCAAAAGCTTCCTGATCACCATCGGCGACCGCACCATCACCGGCCTGGTGGCCCGTGACCAGATGGTCGGCCCATGGCAGGTGCCGGTGGCCGACGTTGCCGTCACCGCTACCAGCTTCGACGTCTACACCGGTGAAGCCATGGCCATGGGCGAGCGTACGCCGCTGGCCCTGCTGGACGCCCCGGCGTCGGGCCGCATGGCCATTGGTGAAACCCTCACCAACATCGCCGCGTCGCGCATCGGCAAGCTGTCCGACATCAAATTGTCGGCCAACTGGATGTCCGCTGCCGGTCACCCAGGTGAAGACGCGCGTCTGTACGACACCGTGAAAGCGGTCGGCATGGAGCTGTGCCCGGAGCTGGGCATCACCATTCCGGTGGGCAAGGACTCCATGTCCATGGCCACCCGTTGGAACGATGAAGGCGTGGACAAGAGCGTCACCTCGCCGCTGTCGCTGATCGTCACCGGCTTTGCGCCGGTCACCGACATCCGCCAGACCCTGACCCCGCAACTGCGCATGGACAAGGGCACCACCGACCTGATCCTGATCGACCTGGGCCGTGGCCAGAACCGCATGGGCGCCTCGATCCTCGCGCAAACCCACGGCAAGCTCGGCAAACAGGCGCCGGACGTGGATGACGCCGAAGACCTGAAAGCCTTCTTCGCCGTGATCCAGGGCCTCAACGCCGACGGCCACCTGCTGGCCTACCACGACCGTTCCGACGGTGGTCTGCTGACCAGCGTGGTCGAGATGGCCTTCGCCGGTCACTGCGGCCTGAACATCGTGCTCGACAGCGTTGCCGAGGACGCCTCTGAAATCAACGGCATCCTCTTCAACGAAGAGTTGGGCGCGGTGATCCAGGTGCGCCAGGACGCCACGCCGGACGTCCTCGCACAATTCAGCGCCGCTGGCCTGGACGACTGCGTGGCGGTGATCGGCCAGCCGATCAACAACGGTGAAATCAACATCTCGTTCAACGGCGACACCGTGTTTGCCGGCCAGCGCCGCTTGCTGCAACGCCAGTGGGCCGAGACCAGTTACCAGATCCAACGCCTGCGTGACAACGCCGACTGCGCCGAGCAGGAATTCGACGTGATCCTGGAAGAAGACAACCCGGGCCTGAGCACCAAGCTCAGCTTCGACGTCAACCAGGACATCGCCGCGCCGTACATCAAGAAAGGCATCCGCCCACAGGTTGCCGTGCTGCGTGAGCAGGGCGTCAACGGCCAAGTGGAAATGGCGGCTGCATTCGACCGCGCCGGCTTCAATGCGATCGACGTGCACATGAGCGACATCCTCGCCGGTCGCGTTGACCTCAATGAGTTCAAGGGCCTGGTGGCCTGCGGTGGTTTCTCCTACGGCGACGTACTGGGTGCCGGTGAAGGCTGGGCCAAGTCGGCGCTGTTCAACAGCCGTGCCCGCGACGCGTTCCAAGGTTTCTTCGAGCGCAACGACAGCTTCACCCTGGGTGTGTGCAACGGTTGCCAGATGATGTCCAACCTCCACGAGCTGATCCCGGGCAGCGAGTTCTGGCCGCACTTCGTGCGTAACCGTTCCGAGCAGTTCGAAGCCCGCGTCGCCATGGTGCAGGTGCAGGAATCCAACTCGATCTTCCTGCAGGGCATGGCCGGTTCGCGCATGCCAATCGCCATCGCCCACGGTGAAGGCCATGCCGAGTTCGAAAGCGAAGAGGCGTTGCTCGAGGCCGATCTGTCCGGCTGCGTGGCCATGCGTTTCGTCGACAACCACGGCAAGGTCACCGAAAGCTACCCGGCCAACCCGAACGGCTCGCCGCGCGGGATCACCGGCCTCACCAGCCGCGACGGTCGCGTGACCATCATGATGCCGCACCCGGAGCGCGTGTTCCGCGCCGTGCAGAACTCCTGGCGCCCGGAAGAATGGAACGAAGACGGTGCCTGGATGCGCATGTTCCGCAACGCCCGCGTGTGGGTGAACTAAGACCGTGTACAAGCTCGCCTTCTTCGTGCCCGACAGCCATGTGGAGACGGTGAAAACCGCCGTCTTCGCTGCTGGCGGCGGACGCATCGGCGACTACGACCGCTGCGCCTGGCAAGTGCTGGGCCAGGGCCAGTTTCGCGCGTTGGACGGCAGCCAGCCGTTTATCGGGCAGGTTGGCCAGGTTGAAGTGGTTGAAGAGTGGAAGGTCGAGTTGGTGGTGGCCGATGAGTGGGTCAAGGCGGTTGTCGCGGCCTTGAAGCTCAGCCACCCCTACGAGACACCGGCGTATGAAGTGTGGCAGTTGGCAGATTTCTGATCGGCTGGCTGTTAAAACAAGAAACCCGCTGGGCCAGTTTGGCCAGCGGGTTTTTTGTTGGCTGTCATGCAATCAGGGCCAGGCCTTCAACGACTCAGGGCGCGGGGGTCAGCCCGACTTCCACCCGCAGTGCACTGATCAAGGTGCTTTCGTAGCTGAAGCGCTTGCCCTGCATCGGTTCCCAGCGGTCGACGTAATACAGGCCGTCAGCATTGACCTTGATGGGCGTCGACACAATTTCCCCGGTGCGCGAACGGTGCAGCACATTGTTCTGCGCCGGTGTTGGGCGTTCGATCAGGAAATGGCCGGGTCTTTTCAGCCGAGACCGGTCGACCGGAACGAACGGCGCTGGCGCCGTTAAGCCTTCCACACCGGCCTCCAGAACTAAGTCGCTACGCAAGGCCCTGGCATCGAGGTCTATGCCTTCGGAAAATGTCTCCCAGGTGCCGGGGCGAATGTTTCGCGCCAACGCGGGGGGCGTGTCCCTGACATGCAGGCTGACGGCACCTTGCAGTTCCGCCAGTCCGGGCACCCCCAGGTTGTTGTTGGTGTGAGTGCTGCCGATGAACGCGACCCACTTGTGTGGCCCATGCGCCGCCTGGTCGGCCTTGATCACATTTGAGGCGAAGTAGCTGAATATTTGGTTGCGCGTTACAGACATGTCCCCACCCAGCCCTTTGAGGTGATAACTGGCGGCGCAGTCCAGGGCGCGGACGCGCAAGCCGTGCTTGCCGGCTGCCTGGACGACTTCCGTGTACGTATCGCGGCCTTTGTAGCCGCGCATTTGCCCCTGGTCCAGATAGTTCAGGTAGCGCTTGAGGGTGTCCGGCAGGTGTTGGGTGCGCAGGAAAGTATCCAGCGCCTCCTGGTGCATATCGGTCAGCAGGTGTTCCACATACAGTGTCTTGAACTCCAGGGCTCTGAGTTTTTTCATCTGCTCGCGCAGCAGTCGCTTGCTCGATTGCGCAGCGTGCCCTTCACCGATCACCAGCCCCGTGAATTCGCTATGGCGGATGCTTTCGAGCAGCGCCTCTGGGTTTTTTGGTAAACCCAGGACTGAAGGCGCGGGCCTAGTGGGTGGCACGTGGTTGTCCAGGTAGGTTTCTGCATCTGTGTTCAGGCGTTCTCTCACGTTCTGGAAAGCCTGAAGCGCTTCGCGATGCTCCGGGTTCGTTGCGTAGTAGCGGGTATTGAGCCCATATCGCGTAGAGGTCTGTTGAGTGATGCTGTCCCTGAAAGATGGGGCTATATCGTAGTCGCTGAAATGGGTTGCGACGGCGATTGAGGCAACGGGTGTTGCCGGCTCGGGCGCCTTGTAGGCCGTGTGAAGGGTCAGTCGGTAGTCACCTTGAGCGAGTGGATCACCCGTTATGGCGCCAGGTTTGTCGACCCAGATACCCACCGGCTGGCCTGGGCCGACATCATCCACCCGCAAGGCCAGCGCGTCGTGCAAGTCGGCCAGGCCCGGCGTTTTATCGAAGGTACGCAGGCGCGAGGAATCCACTAACGCGATCCAGCGTGCGTCGGGCTCGTCGATGGCGTCGGTCTCGATGGTCTTGTGGGAATAGAAATTCCTCGAAGCGTTATCCCGCGGCGTAGTCACCGGGGTGTCACCCATTTGCAGGGCATCCTCCAGTTGATACGAGGTCGAGGCGTCGAGGGCTCTGAGTTTCAAGCCCTTTTTTTGCGCCTGGCGCACCAGGGCGACAAACGAATACTCGGCGTCTTCGGCGAAGCCAAACGCCTGGTCAATCGTCTTCAGGTGGCGTTCGATGTGCTGCCAGGATTTACCGGTGTTGAGCTTCTGCAATTTTGTGCGGAATAAATCGGCAGGCAGGTGCTCGATGTACAGGTACTTGAAGCCTTTGCTCAGCAAGCTGTCCATTTGCGTTATCAGGAGTTCTTTACTGGCGATGGAGCCTGGTGCCGCGCCGATGACCAAGTGCCGGTTTGCGGCCAAGGCATCGCTGGCCAGTAGTTGCGTAAATGAGGCGTCGGCGTCGATGGCCGGGACGTCGGCGCGGGCCGGCAACGGATCAAGGTGTTTGAAGAACGCTTCGGCGTCACTCGTCAAGCGTTCGGCCTGTTGCAAATAAGTGGTGCGCAGGGAGTGCAACTCGCTGGCGACGTGCCCCAGCGCGCCCTCCCGCGAGCCGAATTCCCATTCAGTCCGCTGCACGATGCTGGCCCGCACATCCGGATTGATCGCCAGTTCCAGTTTGCTCGCGTACTTCACCGGTATTTCATAGGGCTTGAGCGGCTCCGGTGTGTCGGGCAGTTTTTCATATTTAGGTGCGCCGCCGGTGATCCCGGTGCGGCTCCAGACGCCTTGCGCATCCGGGGCTGCCACGCGTGTGGTGGAGACCAGTTTGCCACTGGCCGGGTCCAGTCGGTAGAGCAGGTAGCGGCCGATGGGGTCCGGGGTTTTCTTCGCCCACAGCGCTTGGCCATCGAAGAGTACCGCTTGCATGTCTTCCAGGGCCAAGGGCTTGGGTTGCAGAGGCTGGACAAGTTTCAAGGCTTCGCTGGGGACGGCAGTGCGCCTGGCGATCGGGCTCACGGCGGGTCGGGCAAGCTGCCTGAGGGACACTAGGGCCGGGCGCAGATCGGTGAATGCGGCGCCGGCACTGTTGAGCATGTAGCCGATCAAGTGCTCCAGTGCGGCGCCGGTATCGCCCTGCTGGTAAGCGTGCAAGGCCAGCATGCCGTCCTTGAACGCCAGCAGCATGCCCAGGCTCAGGCTGAGGACGGGGAAGGGCGCGGTGGCAATCGCAGTGACCCACTCCACGCAGGTCCACAGAATACCGGTGATCATCTTGAGTCGATTGACCGTGGTGCCTTCAACATCGTCGATCTTGCGCTGCAGCTTCATGTTGTAAAGCGCTTGGCGCAGGTCCGGCAGGGGCACGCGGGTGGCGTCGTAGCGCGCAAGGCTGACGGAGGTCTTGTTCAGGTCCTCGGGTAATTGCGCCTTGGCGTTTTCCAGGAAAGTCCGTACTCGTGTCTGCGACTGGGCCCCTACCCGCAGGGTCAAATAGCCGACCATGCCGGGAATTTTTTTCAGCAGGTAATTGAACTGCCGGGCCTCGCGAAAGCTGATGCCATCCGGTGCGTTGGGGGTGTAGAGCAACGTCGGGAAGCCGCTGTGGCTGAACAGGAAGGTGTCGATGACCCACTCCCCGTCGACCAGCAGTCGATGGATGGCATAGGTGCCGCGCTGGTCGGTGGCGGTACTGCCCATGCTGGCGATACTGCGTTCAAGCCACTCCCAATCGACCCCGGCGATATGCCCTTGCAGGCGGCACTCCAAGGCAGCGTTCTGCATCTGGCGTTGGGTGATGCTCAGGGTTGCATTGCGCCGCAACTCGTAATCCGCGCTGCCGACATTCAATAGGCGGGCCCTGACCTCGTTGATGTAGCGCTGGCCGATCCACACACCGGTGACCGAGCGGGCGACCTTTTCTGCGGTCAGCGGGCTCAGGTCAATGCCGTTGGGACCTTTGAAGCGGGCCGCCCGCGAAAACTTTTCGTCGAGAAAACCCACGCCGTCCGCGTAGCCGTCACGGTACAGCTGGGTGTAGGTCAGCGGTTTCGGCGTCCAGGCGCCGAGCAGTGCCGGCGGCGAGAAGGCCCAGACGGTATCGGGGTCGACATCGTTCTGGTGACGTCCCAGCAGCTCGTTCAGGCGCTTTTTTGCCTGCTCATGCAGAAAGTCGGGGAAGCTGGGGAAGTGCGCATCGGACAGCGCAAAGACGTTGTAGGCATGCAGTGCACCCTCGGCGTCGTCAGCCAGTTTCAAAAGCTTCTGGCGGTTGGCGTTACTGGTGGAGCGGTACCAGTCCGGTGTGCTGAAGGCATAGTCGTCGACCCGTGTCGCCAGCACATGGGCCGACATGGCCTTGAGGCAATGAGCATGGTTGCCGATGTTGCCAAAGCGGACCTCTTTGTATTCCTCGGCATGAGGCTTGAAACTCAGGCCAGTCAAGACCTGCTTCATCGCTGCACGAAAGCGCAAGGCGACCCGCGTGATCAGGTAATCGGTGAGGGTGCCGGGCGGTTGTTTCGAACCGTTGTCCAGGCTCCAGCCAAGGATGTGCTGCTGGCAGGCAACCTCATCGTCGAATGCCTGGAATTGCTGCCGCCCAGGTGCCTCAGGGGTACACAGCAGCAGGCGTATGACCTTGCCGTTGCCGTCGCTCTGGCGCAGCACCCACATATCCTGCAACTGGGCCTCATGCAGAGACAGGGTTGCGGCGCTCAGGCGGGCGTCGGTGCCTTGGCGCAGGGTCTGCACCAATTGGAAGTCGTCTTCACTGAGATGGCCCTCGAGCACGGCGGTATAGGCCAGCGCGTTGATCCTTTGGTCGAGCATCTGTTCGATCGCGAGGCTGGTTTCGGGTTTTGCATGCATCTGTTGTTGCGCAGCGGCGAAGTCGAGGCGCGGTTGCAAGGTGCTAAGCGTCTGTACCAGCCAGGTCACGGTGAGGTCCTTGTATGCCTCTGGCAGTGGCGCTTCTTGATAGGTGAGCGTGGTTTTTTTCAGGAAGTCCGAGCCCGTCTGCTCGTCACCTTCGTGCAGCCCGCGCAGGGTCAGGTCGATCAGGTTGCGGTCGTGTTCGTACTCGCCGATGGGGGAGACGTAGCGACGGGTAGTGATCACCAGGCGTTCCGGTTCCAGGTCGTGGATATCCAGGTCTTCGCTCAGCCGCTCCAGCAGTTGATAGCGGGCCAGTGTTGCAGGCGTGGTGACCGGTCCCAGCAGTTCAAGCAGGTGTTGGCGGGCGGTGTTGTAGTCTGCCAGGTGCCTGGCCAATTCGGCCCGGCGGGTTTCGCTGGCGCTCCGGTACCAGTCCGGGGCGCTCTGGCGCAGGTAGCGCTCCAGCACGCGCTGGGCACGCCATGCCAGGCGTGCGGCCAGGTCGGGCAGGGACGCGACGATGGCGTGGTCCAGTGCGCTGATCAGCGTGTCCACGGCCTGCTCGGGGTTGTTCACCAGGCTCAGGGCATGGTCAATGTCTGCGTTGCGCTTATCGATCAGGGCGTTGTAGGTGTGTTCGAACAGCGGCCGGTCATTGATGGGCGTCAGTGCCAGCGGCCAGATCGCGCCGGGGCTGATGTGGTGGTAGCGCACCGGCAGCAGGTGCATGAAGTCGCGGCGTTGCGCGGCGTCATCCATGCCGCGCTGCAAATGCGCGTTCAGTTGAGGCAGGGAGCCAAAGGTTTCAATCCCGCGCGTGGGGGTGAACAGCATCACTTCGCCCACGGCCGGCATGGAGGAAAGGTCGGTGACGACCGGGCTGGTGCGTTCGGTCAGGACAAAGGCCCCGGCCAGTTCGATGGTTTGTGCTTGATAGTCCAGGGTCAACGCATAGAAACCAGGCCGCAGTGTGCTGCCCAGCGGCACACGCTCCAGCATGGCCTGTTGTTGCGGGTGCAGCAGACGGTCCTGGGCGCTCAGGGCGGTTTCGTTGGCAAGGGCAGTGAAACCGGCTTCAAAGGTCATGAAGGATTTACGCGGTTTTCCGTCGATCTGCTCGTAACGGTCGAGGTGTTCCAGATGGGTGTTGAGTGTGGCCTTGAGCGTGACCAGTTGTTGGGGCAGGTCAGCCTGTTTCAGCGATTGGTAAAGCGTTCGGCTCTTGTGCAGGAACTGCTGCCGGTAGCTCGCCAGGATTGCGTTGGTTTTTTCCAGATAGGCCTGTTCGGCTGAGGGTTTGTGTTCTGGCAACAGCGGTGCTTCGACATTGAGCAGGTGATGACCGATCTGATTGAGGTTGCTTTCGATGCCTTCAAAGGCCTGGGATGGTGTGTTCACAGGCGCGCTCTCCATGCTGATGATAGGAACCTCAGCATGGAGCGCTGCACCGTTGGCAAGGCGGTAGATAAGTCGCGATGTCAGGCGCTGGTGTGCACCGGATCACGGTTGGCCAGGGCCTTGAGCGCGCTGCTCAAGCCCTGGGCCGATTCACCCACCAGCAAGTGCCAGATGCCGTCGTCGAGCTGGCGGATTCCCTGGCAACCCAAGGCTGTGAGCTGCTGCTCGGACAGCGCTTGGTCATCAGCCAGCTTCAAGCGAATGCGGCTCATGGCCACGCACTCCAACTGCAACACATTACGCGCACCGCCCAGTGCATTCAGCCATTGTTCGGCGTGTGGCGGGGTGACAGCGCCGGCCTCGGGTTGAGCGGGGGCCGAGGGCGACGATGGCTGGCCGGACGTGGGCATGGCCAAGCGAATCTCGTCGGCAATGCTGTCCGCCAGTGGGCCCACCACCACCTGCAAGCTGCCGCCGTTACCGGGGCGCACCACGGCCATCGCGCCCAGGGCTTTGAGCTCTGCATCCACGGCCTTGTTGCGATCGACCATGTCCAGGCGCAGGCGTGTGGTGCACGCGCCGACACTCAGCAGGTTGTCAGCGCCGCCCAGCGCACGGATGTAGGCGCTGGCCCGTTGATGGTCGGTCATGACTTCGGTCGGGGCGGCCTGGATATCTTCCCGGCCCGGTGTCTTGAGGTTGAAGCGACGGATGCAGTAGCTGAACACGCTGTAGTAGATCACGGCATAGGCCAGGCCCACCGGCACCATCAGCCAGCCATTGGTGGACTTGCCCCAGCCCAGCACCATGTCGATAAACCCACCGGAGAAGGTAAAGCCCAGGTGGATGTTCAGCAAATTGGTGACGGCCATCGACAGGCCTGTGAGCAGCGCGTGCAGCAGGTAAAGGAACGGCGCGAGGAACATGAACGCGAATTCGATGGGTTCGGTCACGCCGGTCAGGAAGGAGGTCAGCGCCATCGACAGGAAGATCCCGCCCATGACTTTGCGCCGCTCCGGCAGGGCGTTGCGGTACATCGCCAGGCAGGCAGCGGGCAGGCCGAACAGCATCACCGGGAACATCCCCGTCATGAACTGGCCGCCCTTGGGGTCGCCGGCGAAGTAGCGGGTCAGGTCGCCAGTGACCACCGCACCGGTCAGCGGGTCGGTGAAACTGCCGAACACAAACCACGCCATGTTGTTGAGGATATGGTGCAGGCCGGTGACGATCAGCAGGCGGTTGAACACGCCAAACACGAACGCGCCGAGGCTGCCGCTTTCCATCAGCAATACGCCGAAGCTGTTGATCCCGTGCTGGATAGGCGGCCAGATCAAGCCAAATATCACCCCCAGCGCCACCGCTGAAAACCCGGTGACAATCGGCACAAACCGCCGCCCGCCGAAGAACGCCAGGTACTCCGGCAGCTTGATGTCCTTGAAGCGGTTATACAGCGCACCGGCCATCAAGCCGCTGGCGATACCGGCGAGCATGCCCATGTTGATGGTAGTGTCCATCACCTTGAGCGTGGAGATCATCACCAGGTAACCAATTGCCCCGGCCAGGCCTGCGGTGCCGTTATTGTCACGGGCAAAACCCACGGCAATACCGATGGCGAAGATCAGCGCCAGGTTGGCGAAGATCGCCTGCCCGGCATCGTGCATCACCGCGATGTTGAGCAAGTCGGTGTCGCCCAGGCGCAGCAAGAGACCGGCGATCGGCAAGATCGCGATCGGCAGCATCAGCGCACGGCCCAGGCGTTGCAGGCCTTCAATAAAGTGTTGGTACATGGCGTGTCTCCTTTTTTCTTGTTGTTGTCAGCTCAGCGGCCAGTGGTGTTGACAGGCTTGGCGAACCGCCCTGGCGCTGCTCAGGTCGAGCAGGCCGAGGCTCAGTTGCCGGCATTGCGCCGCGTCCAGGTGGCGGACGCGGTCCTTGATTTCGCCGATCTGCGGCGGGCTGACCGACAGCTCGCTGACCCCCAGGCCGACCAGTACCGGCGTGGCCAGCGGGTCGCTGGCCAAGGCCCCGCAGACACCGACCCAGCGGCCATGCCTGGCCGCGCCGGCGCAGGTCTGGGCGATCAGCCGCAGCAATGCCGGATGCAGCGCATCGACCCGCGCAGCCAGGCCGGCGTGGTCGCGGTCCATCGCCAGGGTGTACTGGGACAGGTCATTGGTGCCGATGGATAAGAAGTCCGCGTGCTCGGCCAACTGCTCGGCCATCAGCGCGGCGGCGGGCACTTCGATCATCACCCCCAGCTCCGGGCGCTGGGTCAGTTCCAGCTCGGCGCACAATTGATCCAGGCGTTGGCGAATGTGCAGCAGTTCGTCGACTTCGCTGACCATCGGCAGCAGGATGCGGCAGCGCTCCAAGGGGCACACTTGCAGCAGCGCACGCAGTTGCTGATCCAGCAGCTGCGGGCGTACCTGCGCCAGGCGAATACCGCGCAGGCCCAAGACCGGGTTGGCCTCGACGGGCAGCGGCAGGTAGTCGAGTTGTTTGTCGCCGCCCACATCGATGGTGCGGATGATCACCGACTTGTCGCCCATAGCATCCATCACAGCTTGATAGGCTTGGCGCTGCTCCTGTTCATCCGGCGCCGTGCGGCGGTCGACGAAGAGGAATTCGGTGCGCAGCAGGCCGACACCGTCAGCGCCATTTTCAAAGGCCACCTGGGCCTCGGCGCTGGAGGCGACATTGGCGGCCACTTCGATGTTCACGCCATCGCGGGTTTGCGCCGGTTGTTGGGCCTGGGCCTGTTGCTGCCGGCGACGCACTATCTGCGCGTCGCGGATCCGGTGGACTTCGGCATGACGCGCCTCGCTGGGGGCCAGTTCCAGGCGGCCGTTGCCGGCGTCGAGCACCACGCGCTGGCCGTGCGGCACATCGAGCACCTCAGCGCCCAACGCGACGACACATGGCAAGCCTTTGCCCCGCGCCAGGATGGCGACATGGGACGTGGCGCCACCTTCGGCCATGCAGATCCCGGCAGCCTGTTGCGCGCTCAGTTGCAGCAAATCCGAAGGGGTCAGTTCATGGGCGCTGACAATCGCTCCCGCAGGCAATTCGAAATGCCAGGCTTCACCCAACAGTGCGCGCAGGACCCGTTGTTGCAGGTCGCGCAGGTCGTTGGCGCGTTCGGCGAACAGCGGCTTGCCCAGGGCCAGCAATACCGCGCACTGCGCCTGGATCGCATCACGCCAGGCATGGGTGGCGGCGCTGCCGTGTTCGATAGCTTCGGTGGCGGCGTCCAGCAGGGCGGGGTCTTCGAGCAGGGCCAGGTGGGCGGCGAAGATCTCTTCTTCTTCGACGGCCTTGCGTTGGCGAGCCTGGTCCAGGGTGCTGCGGATTTCACCGCGCACCTGCTCCAGGGCTGCGTCCAGGCGTTGCAGTTGTTCGTCAGTGACGTGATGGCCGGGGTCCGACGGCAACTCGATACCCGCCAGCCGAAACAACGGCCCGCAGACCAGTCCCGGTGCCGCGCACACGCCCTGCAACACATCAACTTCCGTGGTTGCCCGGCGCGGCATGGCGACGACCGGTGCGTGGGGTTCAGCCTTGACGGCGGCGGACAAGGCCGCGACCAGCGCCTGCAGCGCGGCTTCGGCGTCCTTGCCGCGACAGGTCACGCGCACCTCGTCGCCTTCGCCAATGCCCAGCCCCATCAGACCGATCAGGCTGTCGCAGGCGGCCGACCTGGCGCCGAAGTGCACCTGCGCCTGGCTGCTGAAACCCTGGGCGGTCTTGCGAATCAACGCCGCCGGTCGTGCGTGCAGGCCGCCACGGTGCGTCACGTGCACGCTGGCGCTGGCTTCGGCGACGGCGTAATCCACAGCCGTTTGCTGCGCTGCGTTCGCACGCGGCACAACCTGCACCAAGGGGTCGCCCTGCTTGACGGTTTTCGCGGCCAGCGGGCGCATTTCAAAGTGTTCGCCATTGGTGAGGATGATCAGGCTGACCAGGCTTTTGCACTGGCGGGCAATACGGTCCAGGTCAAAGCGCACCAGCGCCTGGCCATTGCTGACCCGGGCGCCTTCCTTGACCAGCAGGGCAAACCCTTCGCCGTTCAATTCGACCGTGTCGATGCCGATGTGCAGCAACACTTCGGCGCCGTTGTCGGCGCGTATCGTCAAGGCGTGGCCGGTGCGGGCGACGTGGATGACCACGCCATCGCACGGCGCATGCAGGCAATCGTTGAGCGGGTCGATCGCCATGCCGTCGCCCAGGGCGCCGCTGGCGAACACGTCGTCAGGCACGTTGCCCAGGGCCAGTAACGGCCCGCTGAGGGGGGCGTTGAGGGTCAGTTCATTATTGTTGTTGGGCATGGGCACGGTACTCATCAGGAAAGCGCGACTCAGTGAGTGCGGGTAACTTTGCTCAGGTGGCGCGGCTGGTCCGGGTCCATGCCTCGGGCGACGGACAGGCCGGCCGCCATGACATAGAAACTCTGGATCGCCAGGATCGGGTCCAGGCTCGGGTGTTCGGCGCGGCTCAGGGTCAGGTCGCGTTCGGCGATATCGTCCGGTGCTGCGAGCAGCACGCGGGCACCGCGTTGGCGCATATCGGCGGCCAGGCTCAACAAGCCGGCTTGCTCGGCACCCCGTGGTGCGAAGACCAGCAGCGGGTAGTCCGCGCCGATCAAGGCCATCGGCCCGTGGCGTACCTCGGCGCTGCTGAAGGCTTCGGCCTGGATCGCCGAGGTTTCCTTGAGCTTGAGCGCCGCTTCCTGGGCGATGGCAAAACCGGCGCCCCGGCCGATCACCATCAGTTGCTGGCAGCCGCGCAGCGCCTCGATGGCGGGCGTCCAGTCCTGCCCGGCGGCTTCACGCAGGCCTTCGGGCAGGGCCTGGCAGGCTTGCAGCAAGTCGGGCTCCTGGTTCCAGTGGCCGATCAACAGCGCGCTGGCGCTGAGGGTGGCGATAAAGCTCTTGGTCGCGGCCACGCTGAGTTCCGGCCCGGCGCACAGGGGTACATGGAATTCGCAGGCGGCTTCCAGCGGCGAGTCTTCGGCGTTGACCAGCGAGATGCTCAAGGCGCCACGCTTGCGCAGCAGGCGCAAGCTGTTGACCAGGTCCGGGCTTTGCCCCGACTGGGAGAAACCGAACGCTACCTGGCCGCTGACTTTCATGGGTGCTTGCAACAAGGTCACCACCGACATCGGCAACGACGCCACCGGGATGCCGACATGCTGCATGGCCAGGTAGGCGAAGTAGCTGGCGGCGTGGTCCGAGCTGCCCCGCGCAATGGTCATCGCCACCTGCGGCGGCTGGCGGCGCAGGCGGCCGGCGACTTCTTCCAGCAGTGGGCCCAGGCGTTGCAGTTGTGCCGCGACGGCGTCAGCGGAGGCCAAGGCCTCTTCAAGCATTTTTGAAGACAATGGTTTCTCCTTCGACCATGACGTCGGTGAGGTGCAGGGAGCGGTCCAGGCGTACGCAGTCGGCAAAGCTGCCCGGTTGCAGGCGGCCGCGTTCTTCCAGACCCAGGTAATCCGCCGGAAATTGCGACAGGCGTTGTGAGGCTTCGCTGATCGGCAGGCCGATCTTCACCAGGTTGCGCAGCGCCTGGTCCATGGTCAGCGTACTGCCGGCCAGGGTCCCGTCGGCCAGGCGTACACCGCCCAGGCATTTGGTCACGGTGTGGCTGCCCAGCTTGTATTCGCCATCGGGCATGCCGGCGGCGGCGGTGGAATCGGTGACGCAATACAGGCACGGGATCGCCCGCAGGGCTACGCGCATGGCACCGGGGTGCACATGCAGCAGGTCCGGAATCAATTCTGCGTACTTGGCGTGGGCCAGCGCGGCGCCGACGATGCCCGGCTCACGGTGATGCAACGGGCTCATGGCGTTGTACAAATGGGTAAAGCTGGTGGCGCCGGCGGCGAGGGCGGCGACGCCTTCTTCATAGCTGCCCAGGGTGTGGCCGATCTGCATGCGCACGCCGCGCTCGCTGAGGGCGCGGATCAGGGCGTCGTGGCCGGCGATTTCCGGGGCGATGGTGATCACCCGGATCGGCGCCAGGCGCAGGTAGGCTTCGACTTCGGCCATCAAGGCGGTGTGGGCGAAGTTGGGCTGCGCGCCGAGTTTTCCCGGGTTGATGTAGGGGCCTTCCAGGTGCACGCCGAGTACCCGGGCGCTGCCCGTAGGACGCTGCTCGCAGAAGCGCCCGAGTTGGCCGAGCACGCTGGAGATTTCATCCACCGGCGCGGTCATGGTGGTGGCCAACAGCGACGTCGTACCAAAACGCACATGGGTGCGGGTGATGGTCTCGAAAGCGTCGGCGCCTTCCATGATGTCTTTACCGCCGCCGCCGTGGACGTGCAGGTCGATAAAACCCGGCAGTAGGTAGGGCAAATCGTTGTCGGCCGGGTCGCAAGGTTCGCCCTCGATGGCGATGACTTTGCCGTGCTGGTGCACCAGGCGGCCGCGCATCCAGCCGTGGGGCGTGAGGATATTGTCTTCGGACATGGGCAGTTCTCTAAGGCCGCAACTCGGCGGCAAAGTCGTAGCGGCGCAGTTCTGCGACGAAGTCGTAGTAGTCGTTGCGGCAGTAGGTGTCGGTGATTTCGATCGGCGTGTTGTCGGCGGTGTAGCCCACGCGAGTCATCAACAGCATGGCGGTGCCGGGGGCGATGCCCACCAGTCTGGCGAACTCGTCCGAGGCATTGATCGCCTGGATGTGTTGCAGGGCGCGCACGATGGGCTTGCCGATGCTTTCGAGGTATTCGTACAACGAATTGCCGATGGCTTGCGGCTGCGGCAGCACCGAGGCGGGCATGGCGGTCATCTCGATGGCCATCACTGTGTCATCGGCTTTGCGCAGGCGTTTGAGGCGCGCCACCTTGTCGGTCGGCGACAGGCACAGGCGTATCAGCTCTTCGTGGGTCGGCGGCGTGATGTCGCGCTCCAGCCATTGGGAGCTGGGCACGAAGCCTTTGAGGCGCAACATTTCGCTGAAGCCCGACAGGCGTGACAGCGGCTGCTCCAGGCGTGGCGTGATAAAGGTGCCGGAACCCTGGCTGCGGCGGATCAGGCCTTGGGCGAACAACACTTCCAGCGCTTTACGGGCGGTCACCCGCGAAATGCTCAGCTGTTCGCTGAGGGCGCGCTCCGAGGGCAGGGCCTGTTCGGATTTCCACTGGCCGGCATGGATCGCCGCTTCCAGGTTGCGGGCCAATTGCAGGTACAGCGGCGTGGATTGTTTGTCGTCGGGACGCAGCGTCAGGATGGGGTTCATCTATGAGGTTTCCGATGCGGTTATTGGAGTGTTGTCGCCCGGTATTGGCCGGAAGCTAATACCACTTAAATACCATGTCAATGCTGCCAAAACGGTGCGAGTACCGGTTTCAGGGCGCCTTAATGGTGCCCGGTATAAAGTGGTATTAGAGAGGTCTTTATCGCGCGCAGAAGTGCGCAGCCCGCGCGGTGAACTGGTATTCACCGGCAGGCGTGGGAGGGGGAGGGAAATATTTTTAATTAAATTACGAACGGTCGAAGATTTACGGGCGGATCTCGATCAGCGTGCCGTCCTTGACCAGGTTCCAGACTTCGCGCATATCGACGTTGCGCATACCGATGCAGCCGTCTGTCCAGTCCAGGGTGTGGAACCACTGCTCCGGGTAGTCTTCGGTGTCGGGCGTGCCGTGGATCATGATCATGCTGCCGGGCTTCACCCCTTCGCGGCGGGCGCGGGCGGCATCGCTGATATTCGGGTAGGAGATGTGCATGGACAGGTAGTAGCGGTCGCTGGTCTTGCGCCAGTCGATCCAGTACAGGCCTTCCGGGGTGCGGCGGTCGCCCTCGATCAGCTTGTGGCCCTTGGGGTTTTTGCCCAGGGAAATCCGATAGGTCTTGAGGGGCTTGCCGTCGTTGATCAACTGCAATTGGTGGGCGGACTTGAGCACCAGGACTTTTTCGACCGTCTTGCCGCCCAGGGTTTCCACGGTAGAGGCCGGCGAAAGCGTGGCGAACGACAGGCAGATCAGAGCAAGCAACCAACGCATTAAAACGGTATCCCTGTGGCGACGAGCTGCCGAATGGTTATTGGGCGGGCTTTGAAGAAAGAGGTGGCACGGCTTCGCTGCGCACCGGGAAGGACTGCTGGCGGCGGTCGGCGAAAAAGTATTCTAGGGTACGCCCGACCGTGCGGAAAGCCAGCTCGGACCAAGGGATGTCCGCCTCGTCGAACAGCTGCACTTCGAGGCTTTCGGGGCCGGCGGCGAAGTCCAGGTCGACCAGTTCGGCGCGGTAGAAGATATGCACCTGGCTGATATGCGGCACGTCGATCAGCGTATAGATCGCCAGGTTGCGCACGCGGGCGCAGGCTTCCTCCAGGGTTTCGCGCGTGGCGGCCTGTTCGACGGTCTCGCCGTTTTCCATAAAACCGGCGGGCAGGGTCCAGTAACCCAGGCGCGGCTCGATGGCACGACGGCACAGCAGCACTTTATCGCCCCACACTGGCACGGTACCGGCGACGATATTGGGGTTCTGATAGTGGATGGTGGAGCAGTGATCACACACAAAACGCAGGCGCCCGTCGCCTTCGGGAATGCGTTGGGTCACCGGTTTACCGCACTGGCTACAGAAATTCATGCTGGGGTTCCTGGAAAGTGCGCCTATCTTGGCGTGGCGGGCGGGGGCCTGCAAGTTGTCGTTTAGCGACACCTGCCGGGTTTTGGGGTTGGGCACCCGCACGCTTTGGTGCATGATGCAAGGTAGCCAACAGACCGAGATGACTCATGCTGGACGAGCTAC
The DNA here is from genome assembly GCF_900067035.1 of Pseudomonas sp. 1 R 17. Classification (NCBI taxonomy): domain Bacteria; kingdom Pseudomonadati; phylum Pseudomonadota; class Gammaproteobacteria; order Pseudomonadales; family Pseudomonadaceae; genus Pseudomonas; species Pseudomonas sp. 1 R 17. The sequence goes on along the minus strand of NZ_FKLB01000053.1, from coordinate 233,248 downwards.
TTCGCCGGGTAAGCAATCACACCCCCCACACGCTGGAAACCGACGGGCGTTTCCCCGAGGCCGCGGTGCTGGTGCCGATTACCCGCAGTGACGAACCTGAGCTGATCCTGACCCTGCGCGCCAGCGGCCTGTCGACCCATGGTGGCGAAGTGGCCTTTCCCGGCGGGCGCCGCGACCCCGAAGACCCGGACCTGATCTTCACCGCCCTGCGTGAAGCCGAAGAAGAAATCGGCCTGCCCCCCGGCCTGGTGGAAGTCATCGGCCCACTGAGCCCGCTGATCTCCCTGCACGGCATCCGGGTCACGCCCTATGTGGGGGTGATCCCCGACTACGTCGAGTACCTGGCCAACGATGCTGAAATCGCTGCCGTCTTCAGCGTTCCCCTGGACTTTTTCCGACAGGATCCACGCGAACATACCCACCGAATCGATTACCAGGGTCGCAGTTGGTACGTGCCCAGTTATCGCTTCGGCGAATACAAGATCTGGGGCCTGACGGCAATCATGATCGTCGAGTTGATCAATCTGCTTTATGACGACGCCCAGATAAGCCTGCACCAGCCGCCCAAGAGCTTCATCAATACCTAAGCCGTCGTTTGAACGGCCAGCCGTGAGGGAACAGCATGAAATACCGCCTGGGCGATGCCCGCGTCGAGACCCATCCACACAGCTGGGTGGCGCCGAATGCCACGCTGGTGGGCAAGGTCAAGCTGGAGGAGGGCGCCAACGTCTGGTTCAACGCGGTGCTGCGTGGCGACAACGAGCTGATCCTGATCGGCAAGAACAGCAACGTCCAGGACGGCAGCGTGATGCACACCGATATGGGCTACCCGCTGACCCTGGGCACCGGCGTGACCATCGGCCATAACGCCATGCTGCATGGCTGCACGGTCGACGATTACAGCCTGATCGGTATCAACGCGGTGATCCTCAACGGCGCCAAGATCGGCAAGCACTGCATCATCGGCGCCAACGCGTTGATCGGCGAAGGCAAGGAAATCCCCGATGGCTCCCTGGTGATGGGCTCGCCGGGCAAAGTCGTGCGTGAGTTGACCGACGCACAGAAGCGGATGCTGGAAGCCAGCGCCGCGCACTATGTGCATAACGCCCAGCGTTACGCGCGGGACCTGGTTGAGCAGGAAGAATGAACCCGATTGAACGCCCCGTCGCCTCGCCGTGCGTGAGCATTTGTGCGCTGGACGATGACGATATCTGCACCGGCTGCCAGCGCACCGTGGATGAGATTACGCGTTGGAGCCGCATGGACAACGCCGAGCGCCGGGTGGTGTTGGGGTTGTGCCATGAGCGGGCGGTGGCGAGTGGGTTGGTGTTTATGGTTTCTGGGAAATCCGGTGCCTGATAGACCGCCATCGGGGCAAGCCCCCTCCCACACTTGACCGCGTTTGATCTGTAAGAATGCGGTCAACATGTGGGAGGGGGCTTGTCCCCGATGAGGCCCTCCCAGACGACATATTTCAAAATGTGAAGTACCCTGTGCCCCTTGTTCACAGGTCCCTCGCCCCATGCTCTTCCTGATCGCCTACATCAGCAGCGTCGTGCTGATCAACTTCGCCTTCTCCACTGCCCCGCACCTGGACGTCATCTGGTCGGCCTGGGGCGGCCTGGTGTTTATTCTGCGCGACATGGTGCAAACCCGCTTCGGCCACGGGGCGATCATCGCCATGCTGGCGGCGCTGGTGTTGTCGTATATCACTTCGGACCCGTCCATCGCCCTGGCCAGCGCCACGGCATTCGCGGTGTCGGAATGCATTGACTGGCTGGTGTTCAGCATCACCAAGCGCCCGCTCCACGACCGCCTGTGGATAAGTTCGGCGCTCAGCATTCCCCTTGATACCTTTATCTTCTTCGGCCTGATCGGTGCGCTCACCCCTGCCGTGGTGGGCACCGCCTTGGCGTCGAAGTTCGCCGGGGTCACGGCGGTGTGGCTGATCATGGCCTGGCGCATCCGCAAGCGGGCCGTCGCCAACTGAGGCCAATTTTTACAGTTCATGTAAAATGCCGGCCTTTCTCCCCATGATCCGCTCCCCTGAGGACCTGAGATGACCCGAATCGGAACTCCATTGTCGCCAACCGCGACCCGCGTTTTGCTGTGTGGCTGCGGCGAGCTCGGCAAGGAAGTGGTAATCGAACTGCAACGCCTGGGCGTTGAAGTGATTGCCGTGGATCGCTACGCCAATGCGCCGGCCATGCAGGTTGCGCACCGTAGCCACGTGATCAACATGCTCGACGGCGCCGCCCTGCGAGCCGTCATCGAAGCCGAAAAGCCGCACTTCATCGTGCCGGAAATCGAAGCCATCGCCACCGCGACGCTGGTTGAGCTGGAAGCCGAAGGCTTCACCGTGATCCCGACTGCGCGCGCCACGTCGCTGACCATGAACCGTGAAGGCATCCGTCGCCTGGCCGCCGAAGAACTGGACCTGCCGACCTCGCCGTACCATTTCGCCGACACCTTCGAGGACTACAGCAAGGCCGTCCAGGACCTGGGTTTCCCCTGCGTGGTCAAGCCGGTGATGAGTTCGTCGGGCAAGGGCCAGAGCCTGCTGCGCAGCGCTGACGACGTGCGCAAAGCCTGGGATTACGCCCAGGAAGGCGGACGTGCAGGCAAGGGCCGAGTGATCATCGAAGGTTTTATCGACTTCGACTACGAAATCACCCTGCTGACCGTGCGCCACATCGGCGGCACCACCTTCTGCGCGCCGGTCGGCCACCGTCAGGAGAAAGGCGACTATCAGGAATCCTGGCAGCCACAGGCCATGAGCCCGGTTGCGCTGGCAGAGTCCGAGCGCGTCGCCAAAGCCGTGACCGAAGCCTTGGGTGGCCGTGGTCTGTTTGGCGTGGAACTGTTCATCAAGGGTGATCAGGTGTGGTTCAGCGAAGTGTCGCCACGCCCGCACGACACGGGTTTGGTGACGTTGATTTCCCAGGACCTGTCGCAGTTTGCCCTGCATGCGCGTGCCATCCTGGGCTTGCCAATCCCGTTGATCCGTCAGTTCGGGCCTTCGGCGTCGGCGGTGATTCTGGTGGAAGGGCAGTCGACCCAGACCGCGTTTGCCAACCTCGGCGCTGCACTGAGCGAGCCGGACACGGCGTTGCGTCTGTTTGGTAAGCCAGAAGTGAATGGCCAGCGCCGCATGGGCGTGGCGTTGGCGCGGGATGAATCGATTGAAGCGGCTCGGGCCAAGGCGACCCGTGCTTCCCAGGCGGTTGTGGTAGAGCTTTAAAGCATCGGGAGCAAGCCCCCTTCCACATTTTGATCGCATTGTTCCAGTAGAAATGCGGTCAAAATGTGGGAGGGGGCTTGCTCCCGATAGCTGTTTATCAGACGACCTTGTTCAAATCGTTATCCCGCGTCTCTTTCAGGCACAGCACAGCAATCAAGCTGAGCAACGCTGCCGCCGACACATACCCACCGACATAACTCAGCCCACCCATCGCCACCAGCTTGGTCGCGAAGAACGGTGCAGCCGAAGCGCCCACAATCCCACCCAGGTTATACGCTGCCGAAGCACCGGTATAACGCACGCGGGTCGGGAACAGTTCCGGCAGCATGGCGCCCATCGGCGCGAAGGTTACGCCCATCAGGAACAGCTCCAGCGCCAGGAACAATGCCACGGCCCAGGTCGAACCGTGGGTCAGCAGGGGCTCCATGGTGAAGCCGGACAGGATCGCCAGGATTGCGCCGACGATCAGCACCGGCCTGCGTCCGTAGCGATCACTGGCCAAGGCGGCCAAAGGCGTGGCAAGGCCCATGAACAATACGGCAAAGCACAGCAGCCCAAGGAATGTCTCGCGGCTGTAGCCCAAGGTCGACACGCCGTAGCTCAGGGAAAACGCAGTGGTGATGTAAAACAGCGCGTAGCACACCACCATCGACGCGGCGCCCAGCAGCACCGGCAGCCAATGCTGGCTGAATAACTCCACCAGCGGCACTTTCACCGGCTTTTCCTTGGCCACGGCGTTGGCGAACACCGGAGTTTCGTGCAGTTTCAAGCGTGCATACAGGCCGACCATCACCAGCGCCGCGCTGAGGATGAACGGAATACGCCAGCCCCAACTGCGGAACTGCTCGTCGTTGAGGCTCATGGCCAGGATCAGGAACAGGCCGTTGGCGGCCAGGAACCCGAGGGAGGGGCCCAGTTGCGGAAACATGCCGAACCAGGCGCGTTTGCCTTTGGGCGCGTTCTCGGTGGCCAGCAAGGCGGCGCCGCCCCATTCCCCGCCCAACCCAAGGCCCTGGCCGAAACGCAGCACGCACAACAGGATCGGCGCCCAGGCCCCGATGCTGTCATAGCCGGGCAGCAAACCGATCAGCGTGGTGCACACGCCCATTAGCAGCAACGAGGCCACCAGCGTGGATTTTCGGCCGATACGGTCGCCAAAGTGGCCAAACAATGCCGAGCCCAGCGGACGCGCGATAAAGGCGATGCCAAAGGTCAGGAATGACGCCAGCATCTGCGCAGTGCCGGAGGTCTGCGGGAAGAACACCGGGCCGATCACCAGGGCTGCGGCGGTGGCGTAAATATAGAAGTCGTAGAACTCGATGGCGGTGCCGACGATGCTCGCGGTGGCGACTCGTGCAGTCGAGTTGGTCGGGGCGGCGGTCGCAGCCTCGTTATAGGTGGTGCTCATTGAGTTATCCCTGACAGTCGTTGCGCGTTTGGACGCGGATTATTATTGGGTCGAACCCCCTTGGATCAGGGTAGTGCGCGGGGCGGCTCGGGATGGGAGCGAACACCGGTCAGACACGATGCAGCGGAGCCTGGACGCGCGGAGTGCGGGTAGCACGCGGTCGGGCGGGGCTTGGGTAAGCCGCAGGGATTATAGGAAGGGGTGTGTGGATCCAACAAGGGGCTGACACGCTGCAAATCCAAATGTGGGAGGGGGCTTGCTCCCGATGGCAGTGGGTCAGTCCCCGAATGCAGTGAATGGCACACCGCTATCGGGAGCAAGCCCCCTCCCACATTGGATTTTGGTTTGTCAGGAGAGCTATGCGGCGACAGGCACTCGGCTGGTGTGCCAGATCAGCACTTTCGCTACGCGGTTGTCTTCGGTCTCGAGGATTTCCAGGCGATAGCGCCCGATCTTAAGGCACACCGCGCAATCCGGAATGGTTTCCAGCGCTTCGGTCACCAGGCCGTTGAGGGTCTTTGGGCCGTCGCTGGGCAGGTGCCAGCCCAGGCTCTTGTTCAGTTCGCGGATCGAGGCGGCGCCATCAATGATGTAGCGGCCGTCGGTCTGGGCTTCGATGTGCGGGTTGTCGGTGCTTTGCTCACTTTCGAATTCACCGACGATTTCTTCGAGGATGTCTTCCAGGGTGACGATGCCCAGCACTTCGCCGTACTCATCCACGACCATGCCCAGGCGCCGCTGCTGTTTGTGGAAGTTCAGCAGTTGCAGTTGCAGTGGGGTGCTTTCCGGGACGAAGTAGGGTTCGTGGCAGGCGGCGAGCAATGCGTCCTTGGTCAGGCTGGCATCGGGCAGCAGGTGCTGGACCTGGCGGGTATTGAGCACGGCCTGGACCTGGTTGATATCACTGTGGAACACCGGCAGGCGGGTGCGCGGGGAGGTGCGCAGTTGTTCGATGATGTCTTCAATCGAGTCGTCGAGGTTGATGCCGTCCACTTCACTGCGTGGCACCAGGATGTCATTGACCGTGATGTTGTCCAGCGCGTGGATGCCAGGCATGCCGGGGGATCGGTCGGCGTCGGCATCAGGCTCGGGTTTGTCATCGTGGTCGGGTAGCGGTTCATCGCTCTTTTTAACCACCCCGGATTTGCGCGCAAACGGGCGCAATAACAGCAGGCTGATGCCGTTGAGCAGCCAGGCCAGGGGATAGAGAATTTTCAGCGGTACGCCCAGCAGCGTATTGCCAAAGCCCAGGATCGCTTGCGGATAACGGGTGGCCAGGGCGCGCGGCAGGTAGTCGGCCAGCACCAGCAGGAGTGCACAGGACATCAGCCAGCCGAGCCAAGGGCCGTTCTGTGCCCAGGCATAAATCGCCAGCAGGGTGCAGAGAATCACCACGGCGGCGCGACACAGGCTGTTGCACAGGATCAGGCTGTGACGCGGGAAATTCAGGCGGGCGGCCGCTTTGTCTCCCTGGCGAGTGCCGGGGCGCAGGGCCAGCAGGTGCTGTTGTGCGGCTTCGATGGCGGTAAACAGCCCGGCCCATAACACCAGCAAGGCGATTACCGCGAGCATCGGCCCCAGGGGCAAGTTGTCCATGATTGCTGCCCGTCAGATATGCAGGATGTATTCGCGAACCAGCTTGCTGCCGAAATAGGCCAGCATCAGCAGGCAGAAACCGGCCAGGGTCCAGCGGATCGCTTTATGCCCGCGCCAGCCGAGGCGGTTGCGGCCCCACAGCAGCACGCTGAACACGATCCAGGCCAGGCAGGCCAGCAGGGTCTTGTGCACCAGGTGCTGGGCAAACAGGTTTTCGACGAACAGCCAGCCGGAGATCAGCGACAGCGAAAGCAGGGTCCAGCCGGCCCACAGGAAACCGAACAGCAGGCTTTCCATGGTTTGCAGCGGTGGGAAGTTCTTGATCAGGCCGGAAGGGTGCTTGTGCTTGAGTTGGTGGTCCTGCAACAGCAGGAGCAGGGCCTGGAACACCGCGATGGTGAACATGCCATAGGCCAGGATCGACAGCAGGATATGCGCGAGGATGCCGGGCTCTTCGTCAATCACCTGTACGGTGCCGGTGGGGGCGAACTGCGCCAGCAGCACCGTCAGCACGCCCAGGGGAAAGAGCAGGACCAGCAGGTTCTCGACGGGGATCCGGTAGCAGGCCAGCAATGTCAGCGCGATGACTGCTGCAGCGATCAGGCTGGCGGCGCTGAAAAAGTCCAGGCCCAGGCCAACCGGGGTCATCAGGTGGGTGAACAGGCTCGCGGCGTGGGCCAGCAGGGCGAGGACGCCCAGGCCGACCAGCAGGCGTTTGTCCGCCTTGGTGCCTTGGGCAAGACGAGTGCCCTGATAGAGGGTCGCAGCGGCATAAAGGAGTGCGGCGGCGAGGCTGGGTAGCAAACTGGGTGACAAGGGGACCATAAATCCTGATAGACAAGCCCGAAAGGCGCTGAGTTTGGCATACACCTGCGTTCCACGAAAGACTCCCGGACCAGACAGCGGGTGTGCATGGACGCAGTCTTCGCTATAATCCGCGATCTGCCCACGCCGCAGGCTCGTCGAGCGCTGTGTTTAATAGCGATTTACCACAGCCTGGGCTGCCATTACCTCGGTCTACCAATGCATTTCGATGATTAGGGCCTGAAAGGATCGCGCATGTTTGAAAACTTGACTGACCGTCTCTCGCAGACGCTGCGCCATGTAACCGGCAAGGCCAAGCTGACCGAGGACAATATTAAAGACACCCTGCGCGAAGTGCGCATGGCGTTGCTGGAAGCCGACGTGGCCTTGCCAGTGGTGAAGGACTTCGTCAACTCGGTCAAAGAGCGCGCAGTGGGCACTGAAGTGTCCCGCAGCCTGACGCCGGGCCAGGCCTTTGTGAAGATCGTCCAGGCCGAGCTCGAAAGCCTGATGGGCGCGGCCAACGAAGATTTGAACCTCAGTGCCGTGCCACCGGCCGTCGTGCTGATGGCCGGTCTGCAAGGTGCGGGCAAGACCACCACCGCCGGCAAGCTGGCGCGCTTCCTTAAAGAGCGCAAGAAGAAGTCCGTGATGGTGGTATCGGCCGACGTGTACCGTCCGGCGGCCATCAAGCAGCTGGAAATGCTCGCGGGCGAAGTGGGCGTGACCTTCTTCCCGTCCGACCTGAGCCAGAAGCCGGTCGACATCGCCAACGCCGCTATTAAAGAAGCAAGGCTCAAGTTCATCGACGTGGTCATCGTCGATACCGCCGGTCGCCTGCACATCGATGAAGAGATGATGGGCGAGATCAAGGCGCTGCATGCCGCGATCAACCCGGTCGAGACGCTTTTCGTGGTCGACGCCATGACCGGCCAGGATGCGGCCAATACCGCCAAGGCCTTCGGCGACGCGCTGCCGCTGACCGGCGTGATCCTCACCAAGGTGGACGGCGACGCCCGTGGCGGTGCCGCGCTGTCGGTGCGTGCCATCACCGGCAAGCCGATCAAGTTCATCGGTATGGGCGAGAAGAGCGAAGCGCTCGAACCGTTCCACCCTGAGCGTATCGCCTCGCGTATCCTCGGCATGGGTGACGTGCTCAGCCTGATCGAACAGGCCGAAGCGACGCTCGACAAGGACAAAGCCGATAAGCTTGCTAAAAAGTTGAAGAAGGGCAAGGGCTTCGACCTCGAAGACTTCCGCGACCAACTGCAACAAATGAAGAGCATGGGCGGCCTTGGCGGCCTGATGGACAAGCTGCCGAACATCGGCGGTGTGAACCTGGCGCAAATGGGCAATGCCCAGGGCGCGGCAGAGAAGCAGTTCAAGCAGATGGAAGCCATCATCAACTCCATGACCCCGGCCGAGCGCCGCGACCCTGAGCTGATCAGCGGTTCGCGCAAGCGTCGGATCGCCATGGGTTCCGGCACCCAGGTGCAGGACATCGGGCGCTTGATCAAGCAGCACAAGCAGATGCAGAAGATGATGAAGAAATTCTCCGCCAAGGGCGGAATGGCCAAGATGATGCGCGGCATGGGCGGTATGTTGCCCGGCGGCGGCATGCCGAAAATGTAAAGTATTCGAGCGGGAGTTCACTCCTGCTCCGACCCACAGGGATGTGGGATCTCCAGCAAACCCGCCGTTGGCGGGGGCTGACCTGCCGTTTTAACCGACGGCTCTCTAGCAGATCTGAATGGCCCGCTGATAGGCGCCAGAAAAAGACATTTGCAAAAGTCCGGATATTCCTTAGAATATGCGGCCTTTCGGGCACCTATGCCCGCTGTGCATTTAGATTTGCAGCACCGACTACAGGAACGATGTTCACATGCTAACAATCCGTCTTGCCCTTGGCGGCTCCAAAAAGCGCCCGTTTTACCACTTGACCGTAACTGACAGCCGCAACCCACGTGACGGCTCTCACAAGGAACAAGTAGGTTTCTTCAACCCGATCGCTCGTGGTCAAGAAGTCCGCCTGTCCGTGAACCAAGAGCGCGTAGCCTACTGGCTGAGCGTTGGTGCACAACCGTCTGAGCGTGTTGCCAAGTTGTTGAAGGACTCGGCTAAGGCCGCAGCCTGAGCAATATGAACGCGACGCCAACTGTTGCTGATGATTTGATCGTTATCGGCAAGATTTATTCTGTTCATGGCGTTCGCGGCGAAGTGAAGGTGTATTCCTTTACTGATCCGACTGAAAACCTGTTGCAGTACAAGACCTGGACGCTCAAGCGCGAAGGTAGTGTGAAACAGGTCGAGCTGGTCAGTGGACGCGGGAGCGATAAGTTCCTGGTCGCAAAGCTCAAGGGTCTTGATGATCGTGAAGAAGCTCGTCTTCTGGCCGGTTATGAGATCTGCGTGCCGCGCAACCTGTTCCCTGAATTGACCGACGGCGAGTACTACTGGTACCAGTTGGAAGGTCTGAAGGTTATTGATCAACTCGGGCAATTGTTCGGGAAAATCGATCATCTTCTGGAAACCGGCGCCAATGATGTAATGGTGGTCAAGCCTTGCGCTGGCAGCCTGGATGATCGCGAACGCCTGTTGCCCTATACCGAGCAATGCGTGTTGGCTGTCGACCTGGCGGCGGGCGAGATGAAGGTGGAATGGGACGCGGACTTCTAAGCGTGGCTAATTTGCGCATTGAAGTGATCAGTTTGTTTCCCGAGATGTTCTCCGCCATCAGCGAGTACGGCATCACCAGTCGGGCGGTGAAACAGGGGCTGTTGCAGCTCACCTGTTGGAACCCGCGAGACTACACGACGGATCGACATCACACTGTGGACGATCGCCCATTTGGCGGTGGCCCGGGCATGGTGATGAAGATCAAGCCCCTGGAAGACGCGTTGGCTCAGGCCAAGGCAGCCGCCGGGGAGAAGGCGAAGGTTATTTACCTGTCCCCTCAAGGCCGCCAGCTGAAACAGGCTGGGGTCCGCGAACTGGCGAATGAGGAAGCACTGATCCTGATTGCCGGTCGCTATGAAGGCATTGACGAGCGTTTTATTGATGCTCATGTCGATGAAGAGTGGTCGATTGGGGACTATGTCCTGTCTGGCGGCGAGCTGCCGGCGATGGTCCTGATAGATGCGGTTACACGACTGCTGCCTGGAGCTTTAGGGCATGCGGACTCCGCGGAGGAAGACTCCTTCACGGACGGTTTGCTGGATTGCCCGCACTACACCCGACCGGAGGTGTATGCGGATCAGCGTGTTCCCGACGTATTGCTAAGTGGCAATCACGCACACATCCGGCGTTGGCGTTTACAGCAGTCCCTTGGTCGGACCTATGAACGACGCGCCGATCTTCTGGAAAGCCGCTCGCTTTCTGGAGAAGAGAAGAAGCTGCTCGAGGAATACATCCTCGCGCGGGACGATAGTTAACAACGTATCGATGGTAGGTCCATTGACTTACCTTAGGAGCACAGCATGACTAACAAAATCATCCTTGCACTCGAAGCAGAGCAGATGACCAAAGAGATCCCTACCTTTGCCCCGGGCGACACCATTGTCGTCCAGGTGAAAGTGAAGGAAGGCGACCGTTCGCGTCTGCAAGCGTTCGAAGGCGTGGTAATCGCCAAGCGTAACCGTGGTGTGAACAGTGCTTTCACTGTTCGTAAAATCTCCAACGGTGTTGGCGTAGAGCGTACTTTCCAGACCTACAGCCCGCAAATCGACAGCATGGCCGTCAAGCGTCGCGGTGACGTACGTAAAGCCAAGCTGTACTACCTGCGTGACCTGTCCGGTAAAGCAGCTCGCATCAAGGAAAAACTGGCTTAAGTCCAGCTTCCCGATGCAGAAAAAAGCAGCCTACGGGCTGCTTTTTTGTGCCCGCGATTTGAGGTCCGGGATAGGATCTACCTGATTCCGCCATTTTTCTGTTCGAGTCCCTATGCCCGCCATCGACCACCCCCTGATCGACCGTTTCCTCGATGCCCTATGGCTGGAAAAAGGCCTGTCAGATAACACCCGCCAGGCCTACCGCAGCGACCTGGCGCTGTTCAACGGCTGGCTGCAGGAGAAACACCTGGAACTGATCAATGCCGGCCGCGAGCTGATCCTCGATCACCTGGCCTGGCGTCTGGAGCAGAACTACAAACCCCGTTCCACTGCACGATTTCTCTCCGGTGTGCGTGGCTTTTATCGCTATTTGCTCAGGGAGAAACTGATTACCCTCGATCCGACCCTGCAAATCGATATGCCGCAACTGGGCAGGCCCTTGCCCAAATCCCTGTCGGAAGCCGACGTCGATGCCTTGCTCGCTGCGCCCGACCTCAGCGAAGCCATCGGCCAGCGTGACCGCGCCATGCTGGAAGTGTTGTATGCCTGTGGCCTGCGGGTCACGGAGCTGATCAGCCTGACTCTGGAGCAAGTCAATCTGCGCCAGGGGGTGCTGCGGGTAATGGGCAAGGGCAGCAAGGAGCGGCTGGTGCCGATGGGGGAGGAAGCGATTGTGTGGGTCGAGCGCTACATGCGCGATGCCCGTAGCGAGCTGCTTGGCGGGCGGCCCAGCGATGTGCTGTTTCCCAGCCAACGCGGCGAACAGATGACCCGCCAGACGTTCTGGCATCGCATCAAACACCAGGCCAAGGTCGCGGGGATCGGCAAGAGCCTGTCGCCCCACACTTTGCGCCATGCATTCGCCACCCATTTGCTCAACCACGGTGCGGATTTGCGCGTGGTGCAAATGCTGCTCGGGCACAGCGACTTATCCACCACCCAGATCTACACCCATGTGGCGCGTGCGCGCTTGCAGGATATGCATGCCAAGCACCACCCGCGAGGCTGAAAAGCGCCAATTTATTCCTCCACGGGCTGCCCTGCGGCCCAACTGTGGTAGGCTTTGCCGGTTAGCAAAGGGGACCGCCCGCACCCGTGTTTCCGTATTGGCGCGCCTGCACCCGTCCCTGCATCTGCCTTCAGGAGTTTCCATGCGCTTGACCCAGATTATTGCCGCCGCAGCCATTGCGTTGGTTTCCACCTTTGCCGTCGCCGATGACGCTGCCGAGCAGACCATCCGCAAGAGCCTGGCCAACCTGCAACTCGACACCCCGATCGAAAGCATCAGTGCCAGCCCCATGGCCGGCCTGTATGAAGTCAAGCTCAAGGGCAGCCGCGTGCTGTACGCCAGTGCAGACGGTCAGTACATCGTCCAGGGCTACCTGTTCCAGCTCAAGGACGGCAAGCCGGTCAACCTGACCGAGAAAGCCGAGCGCCTGGGCGTGTCCAAGCTGATCAACGGCATCCCGGTGGCTGAAACCGTGGTTTACCCGGCTATCGGCGAGACCAAGACCCATATCACCGTGTTCACCGACACCACCTGCCCGTACTGCCACAAGTTGCATGCCGAAGTGCCTGCGCTGAACAAGCTGGGTGTGGAAGTCCGCTACGTAGCGTTCCCGCGCCAGGGCCTGGGTTCGCCAGGCGACGAGCAGTTGCAGGCCGTATGGTGCTCGGCCGACAAGAAAGCGGCCATGGACAAGATGGTCGATGGCAAGGAAATCAAGGCCGCCAAGTGCGCCAACCCGGTGTCGAAGCAATTTGCCCTGGGCCAGTCCATCGGCGTCAACGGTACACCGGCCATCGTTTTGGCTGACGGCCAGGTGATTCCGGGCTACCAGCCGGCACCACAAGTTGCCAAACTGGCGCTGGGTGCCAAATAAACCAGCATCGTCGAACCTTTGGCGATCATGGCTCGTGGATAAGTCGACGGGCCATTAATTGAAAGCCGCAGTTGTGTGGCTGTTTTTCACGGCCGACCTAGCGTCGGCCGTTTCATGGGGAGTTCTTCAGTGAAACCGGTCAAAGTAGGCATCTGTGGGTTAGGGACCGTCGGTGGCGGCACCTTCAACGTACTTCAGCGTAATGCTGAAGAAATTTCCCGCCGTGCAGGGCGTGGGATTGAAGTGGCGCAAATTGCCACGCGTTCGCCAAAGCCTCAGTTCCAAACGACCGGTATTGCGATTACCAACGATGTCTTCGCCGTGGCCACCAACCCTGAAATCGATATCGTCATCGAGCTGGTGGGCGGTTACACCGTGGCTCGCGAGCTGGTGCTCAAGGCCATCGAGAATGGCAAGCACGTGGTCACCGCCAACAAGGCGCTGATCGCCGTACACGGCAACGAGATCTTCGCCAAGGCCCGCGAGAAGGGCGTGATCGTGGCGTTCGAAGCCGCCGTGGCCGGTGGTATCCCGGTGATCAAGGCGATCCGTGAAGGCCTGTCCGCCAACCGCATCAACTGGGTGGCCGGCATCATCAACGGCACCGGTAACTTCATCCTCACCGAAATGCGCGAGAAGGGCCGTACCTTCGAAGACGTACTGACCGAAGCCCAGGCCCTGGGGTATGCCGAAGCCGACCCGACATTCGACGTGGAAGGCATCGACGCGGCGCACAAGCTGACCATCCTGGCGTCCATCGCCTTTGGTATCCCGCTGCAGTTCGACAAGGCCTACACCGAAGGCATCACCCAGTTGACCACTGCCGACGTGAACTACGCCGAAGCCCTGGGCTACCGCATCAAGCACCTCGGTGTCGCGCGCAGCACCCCGGCGGGAATCGAGTTGCGTGTGCACCCGACGCTGATCCCGGCTGACCGCCTGATCGCCAACGTCAATGGGGTGATGAACGCCGTGATGGTCAACGGTGATGCCGCTGGTTCCACGCTGTTCTACGGCGCCGGTGCCGGCATGGAGCCGACCGCTTCGTCGGTGATCGCCGACCTCGTGGACGTGGTGCGCGCCATGACCAGCGACCCGGAAAACCGCGTGCCGCACCTGGCCTTCCAGCCGGATTCGCTGTCGGCCCACCCGATCCTGCCGATCGAGGCATGCGAAAGCGCCTACTACCTGCGCATCCAGGCCAAGGATCATCCGGGCGTGTTGGCCCAGGTGGCCAGCATCCTGTCGGAGCGCGGTATCAACATCGAGTCGATCATGCAGAAGGAAGTCGAGGAGCAGAACGGCCAGGTGCCGATGATCCTGCTGACCCACCGGGTGCTCGAGCAGCACATCAACGATGCCATCCAGTCCCTGGAAGCTCTCCAGGGTGTGGTTGGGCCGGTAGTACGGATTCGCGTCGAACATTTGAATTAATCCAGCTGCAAGCTATTGGCTGCAAGCTGCAAGTAAAAGCCGATCAGCTTTAACTTGCCGCTTGTAGCTTGAAGCTTGAAGCTCAAACCAAAGGTTTGCTTTTATGCGCTACATCAGCACCCGCGGCCAGGCACCGGCCCTGAATTTCGAAGACGTCTTGCTGGCAGGCCTTGCCACTGACGGCGGCCTGTACGTGCCGGAAAACCTGCCACGCTTTACCCAGGAAGAAATCGCTTCGTGGGCCGGCCTGCCGTACCACGAGCTGGCGTTCCGGGTGATGCGCCCGTTCGTCACCGGCAGCATCCCCGATGCGGATTTCAAAAAGATTCTGGAAGAGACCTACGGCGTGTTTTCCCACAGCGCCATCGCGCCTCTGCGCCAGCTCAACGGCAACGAATGGGTGCTCGAGCTGTTCCATGGCCCGACCCTGGCGTTCAAAGACTTCGCCCTGCAACTGCTGGGTCGCCTGCTGGACTACGTGCTGGAGAAGCGCGGCGAGCGCGTGGTGATCATCGGCGCCACCTCGGGTGATACCGGTTCGGCCGCCATCGAAGGCTGCAAGCACTGCGAAAACGTCGACATCTTCATCCTGCACCCGCACAAGCGTGTCTCGGAAGTACAGCGCCGCCAGATGACCACCATCTTCGGCGAGAACATCCATAACATCGCCATCGAAGGCAACTTCGACGACTGCCAGGAAATGGTCAAGAACAGCTTCGCCGACCAGGACTTCCTCAAAGGCACACGCCTGGTGGCGGTGAACTCGATCAACTGGGCGCGGATCATGGCCCAGATCGTCTACTACTTCCACGCCTCGCTGCAGTTGGGTGGCCCGGCGCGCTCGGTGTCGTTCTCGGTGCCGACCGGCAATTTCGGCGACATCTTCGCCGGCTACCTGGCCCGTAACATGGGCCTGCCGGTCAACCAGTTGATCGTCGCCACCAACCGTAACGACATCCTGCACCGCTTCATGAGCGGCAACCAATACGTCAAGGAAACCCTGCACGCCACCTTGTCGCCGTCCATGGACATCATGGTGTCGTCGAACTTCGAACGCCTGCTGTTCGACATGCACGGTCGCAACGGCGCAGCCATTGCCGGCTTGATGGACACCTTCAAGAGCGGCGGCGGTTTCAGCGTTGATGAAGAGCGCTGGACCGAAACCCGCAAGCTGTTCGACTCCCTGGCCGTGGACGACGCGCAGACCTGTGAAACCATCGCCGAGGTCTACGCCCAGACCGGCGAGCTGCTCGACCCGCACACCGCCATTGGGGTGAAGGCCGCCCGCGAATGCCGTCGTAGCCTGGATATCCCGATGGTGATCCTCGGCACCGCCCATCCAGTGAAATTCCCGGAAGCGGTGGAGAAGGCGGGTGTCGGCAAGGCGCTGGAACTGCCGGTGCACCTGACCGACCTGTTCGAGCGTGAAGAGCGTTGCACGGTGCTGCCGAATGACTTGAAGGCGATGCAGGCGTTTGTCAGCCAGCATGGCAATCGTGGCAAGCCTTTGTAAGGCAGGTCACCAAGACAAAAACGCCGCTTTCCCTTCCTTGGGTCAGCGGCGTTTTTTGTTTCTGGCAGGCCCGACAGCGTGCCGTTTACAAGAGCAACTTAATCGCTACTCCAGTAATCGAAGCAATCGTTGCGACCACGGCCATTGCTACGCCCATGGGGTACCAGAAAGTTTCACAGTTTATTTTCAGGGATTCCGATCTGAGCTTGTCTTGCTCAGCCTGCATGCGTGATATTTCTGCGTAAATGCGCCTTACATCGGCATGCATTTTCTCCATCGTCGCCAGTCGCTCATCGTTTTCCACCATCGCATTCCTCCTTCGCAATAAGGGCCTTTGGCATACGCTTTACCCACGTGGCACTGTGATCAGCGCTCATCGAGTATAGGATTCACCCATGGCCTGCGCGGCAGGGGAAGCCCAAAACAGCAGCCCATTGCGTAAGCATTTATGTGCCGCCGTTTTTTGCCTGTCATGTTGCAAGCGCATGCTGGAAACGTCATCCCCCGACAACCCCGCATAAACGAAAAAGCGAACTTTCCTACGTCACAACCAGTCACTTAGGATAGATGCAGCTCCCGTTTACAAGAATGTTTGCGAACTATTGAGTGGTGATCGAGATGGAAAGTATCAGCCTATTGCTCGAAGAGGCACTGAGCCCTTATCAGGTGACGTTGACCACCGCAGGTGTGCAGGAAGAGTGCCTGGTAACCGTGAAGAACCCCGCCGGTGCGATCATGGTCGAGCGTGAAGTCGACCGGGCGCAATTGCTCGATAAGCGCCTATTGGTGGATGTGGTGGATTGCCTGCTGCGTGATCTCAAGATCGCTGAAGGACGCCTGGAACCCTCGGTCATCGCGGCCTTGCGCAACGCCGCCCAGACCCGCAGCGCTGCCGTTGCATGAAGAATTGTTTATAGATGGAAACTTCCCACGTCATGGCCGGTCAGATTTCGTAACAGCAAGAGCAAACATTGTGCTCCGGTGTTTGTGCCTTGTTGTACTGGTCTTTGTAGGCCACGTTTAACCCCGAAGTGTCTCCCCACTCTTCGGGGTTTCTTTTTGCCTGGGATTTGTCACGGCGCCGGCGAGTCCTGGAAAAAGCTCGGGTTGTCTCGCAGGTAATGTTCACGCATGACAGGGTCCAGCCAGGCGGCATAGGACTGTTGTACTTGTGCCAGCGGGAGGCTGGGCAGAACCCGGTTGATCCGTTCCATGGCTTCGCGCCCCTCAGGTGTATCCGAGCAGCCGATATGCGTGCGCTGGTAAGGCGCTGTGCCCTTGATGGGGTAGAAGCTGAGGTCTTCGGCTGCGATCCCCTGTTGCATCGCGTGGTAGCGGATTTCCGGCCAATAGCCCAGCACTGCCTCCAGCCGGCCCAGGCGCTGCATCTGCAGCAAGCTGCCAAGGGCATCGTTGCCGTAGTGCAGTGCCAGTTTGTGTGTGTCGGCCTGTTTCAGTCGCTCATCGATAACGGCGCCGTAGCTGCGTTCCGCGATCGCGCCTACCCTTGCCTTAGGGGCGTCGAAGAAGGCCTGCAGGTCAAATTGGCCGTCTACGATAAACGCCGCCAGGGCGCCCTGCTGGCTGCGTCGGATCGTGATGCCATTACTGGCGACCACAAACGCCTGCCTGGAAAATACGATGTACCTGGCCCGCTCGGCCGTCCACAGCAAGGATGGATCGCAGGTGAGCGTGGGTTCGCGCAGCATCTGCATGCCGCGCGCGCGATTGACGTGCATTACCTGGTGGCGATATTCCGGCAAGTGTCCGATCAGTATCGGCAGCAACTGGTCCAGGGCACCCTGGCCTTTGCCTGGCCCTTCGAAGATGGTCAGCGGCGGCAAGTCGCGCAATAACCAGATCAACGTGCCCTCTGCGCTCGCCGGTACGGGCCAGCCGCCGGCCAGCATGGCGGCCAGGTACAGCGCAATGAGCCAGTGTTTGCAGCCGTGGGGCATCAGATTGCACCTTGCTCACGCAGGCGGACAATGGCGGCGGCGTCGTATCCCAGTTCGCCCAACACCACGCCGTTGTGTTCACCCAGTTGCGGCCCCACCCATTCGCAACTGCCCGGTGTGTCCGACAGCTTGGGCACGATGCCCGGCATCTTGAAGTCCTTGCCGCCGGGAAGCCGGGCCTTGAGGAACATCTCGCGCGCGAGGAATTGCGGGTCGCCCAGCATGTCCTCGGCGCTGTAGATACGGCTGGCGGGCACTTCAGCCTTGTTGAGTTGCTCCACCACCTGCTCCAGCGGCAGCGAGTTCACCCAGCGATCAATCACGCCATAGAGTTCATCGCGACGGCTATCGCGCCCGTCATTGCTGGCCAGTTGTGGATCGTTCGCCAGGTCTTCCCGGCCGATGGCACTCATGAAGCGTTTGAAGATGGCATCGCCGTTGGCACCGATCTGTACGTGCTTGCCGTCCGCGCTGGTGTGGATCGACGACGGCGTGATGCCTGGCATGATGTTGCCGGTACGTTCGCGAATAAACCCGAATACGTCGAACTCGGGGATCATGCTTTCCATCATGGCGAAGATGGCTTCATACAGCGCCACATCGACCACCTGGCCCACACCGCCGTTAACCTCGCGATGACGCAGCGCCATCAAGGCGCCGATGACCGCCCACAGCGCGGCGATGGAGTCACCAATGGAGATTCCGGTGCGCACCGGCGGGCGATCTTCGAAACCGGTGATATAGCGCAGCCCGCCCATGGACTCGCCCACTGCGCCAAACCCGGGCTGGTCTTTCATCGGCCCGGTCTGGCCAAAACCCGAGAGGCGCACCATCACCAGTTTCGGATTCAGCCCATGCAGGGTTTCCCAGCTCAGGCCAAGCTTCTCCAGTACGCCGGGACGGAAGTTTTCGATCAGGATGTCGGCGTCTGCCAGCAGTTGCTTGAGAATCGCCAGCCCGTCCGGGTGCTTGAGGTTCAACGTCAGGGACTTTTTGTTGCGCGCCTGCACAAACCACCATAACGAGGTGCCTTCATACAGCTTGCGCCATTTGCGCAACGGGTCGCCGCCGTCCGGGGATTCGACCTTGACCACCTCGGCACCGAATTCAGCACAAATGCGTGAGGCGAAGGGCCCGGCGATCAGGGTGCCGAGTTCGATGACTTTCAGGCCGGCAAGCGGTTTGGCATTAAACGACATGGGGATCCTTGTCTGCGCAGAACGGTGATGTGAAGCCTTTTAACATAGGCGAGCAGGCCAGGGATAAGGATGATGCAGCGCAGGATTCGTTGAATGGCCTCGCCATCGGTTAGACTGGCCGCCTTTCCCTGTCTCTAGAAGCCCGTTCATGGCCCAGCCGTCCACGACCTACAAATT
This sequence comes from Pseudomonas sp. 1 R 17, assembly GCF_900067035.1. Classification (NCBI taxonomy): domain Bacteria; kingdom Pseudomonadati; phylum Pseudomonadota; class Gammaproteobacteria; order Pseudomonadales; family Pseudomonadaceae; genus Pseudomonas; species Pseudomonas sp. 1 R 17. The sequence continues at coordinate 214,208 of NZ_FKLB01000053.1, read as the reverse complement.
CGAACTCAACCTCACCGACCTCGACCGTTCGGTGTACGAGAGCGTCAAGCAGACCATCGCTCGCCACCCCTCGGAAACTGAAGAACGCATGACCGTGCGTCTGCTGGCCTACGCCCTTTTTTACAACGAACAGTTGGCGTTCGGTCGTGGCCTGTCAGATGTAGACGAGCCAGCTCTGTGGGAAAAAAGCCTGGATGATCGGGTTTTGCATTGGATCGAAGTCGGCCAGCCGGATGCCGACCGCCTGACCTGGTGCTCGCGCCGCACCGAGCGCACCAGCCTGCTGGCATACGGCAGCTTGCGCGTTTGGGAGGGCAAAGTGGTGCCGGTGGCGAACAACCTGAAGAATGTACACATCGCAGCAGTGCCCCAGGAGATTCTGGAGGTCCTGGCCAAGGACATGCCCCGCGTGATCAAGTGGGACGTGATGATCAGTGAAGGCACGATCTTCGTCACCGACGACCGTGGCCAGCACGAAGTGCAACTGCAATGGCTGGTCGGCGAACGCGGTTGAATTGGAGCTGCAAGCCTCAAGCTACAAGCTACAAGCTACAAGCTTGAAGCTTGCAGCTAATATCCCCCTACAGAGAACTCCCCAACGTCCCATGCGTATCGATCCCCGCCCGTTGCCCGCCGTCTTGCCCTTCCTGGGTGAATTGCCACCGCTATTGACCCGTCTCTACGCCGCTCGTGGCGTGCAGTCCGAGGCCGAGCTGGACAAGAGCCTGGCGCGGTTGATTCCCTATCAGCAGCTCAAGGGCATCGACGCGGCGGTGGACTTGCTGGTGACGGCATTAGAGCAGCGCCAGCGCATCCTCATCGTCGGTGACTTCGACGCCGATGGTGCCACCGCCAGCACCGTAGGTACCCTGGGCCTGCGTTTGCTCGGTGCGGCCCATGTCGATTACCTGGTGCCCAACCGCTTCGAATACGGCTATGGGCTGACCCCGGAAATCGTCGCTGTGGCCCTGCAGCGCGAGCCGCAGTTGCTGATCACCGTGGACAATGGCATCTCCAGTGTCGAAGGCGTGGCGGCGGCGAAAGCGGCGGGGTTGCAGGTATTGGTGACCGATCACCACTTGCCTGGTGATGAGCTGCCAGCGGCGGATGCCATCGTCAACCCGAACCAGCCGGGCTGTGAGTTCCCGAGCAAGGCCCTGGCCGGCGTGGGCGTGATCTTCTACGTACTGATGGCCCTGCGCGCGCGTTTGCGCAGTTTGGGCTGGTATGAAAACAAGCCTCAACCCAACATTGGCGAGCTGCTCGACCTGGTCGCCCTGGGCAGCGTCGCCGACGTGGTTCCCCTGGACGCCAATAATCGCATCCTCGTGCATCAGGGCCTGGAGCGTATTCGTGCCGGTCGCGCACGGCCGGGGATCAAGGCGATCCTCGAAGTGGCCAAGCGGGATGCAGCGCGCATCACCTCCACCGACCTCGGCTTTATCCTCGGGCCACGCTTGAACGCCGCCGGGCGCCTGGACGATATGAGCCTGGGCATCGAATGCCTGCTCACCACGGATTTCGCCGCGGCACGGGAAATGGCCGCACAACTGGACGGCATGAACCAGGACCGCAAATCCATCGAGCAGGGCATGCAGCGCGAAGCCCTGGCTCAGCTCAAGGACTTGCCGGTGGACTCAATGCCCTACGGCTTGTGCCTGTTTGATCCGGACTGGCACCAAGGTGTGATCGGCATTCTTGCGTCGCGCATGAAGGAACGGTACTTCCGCCCCACCATTGCCTTCGCCGATGCAGGCGATGGGCTGCTCAAGGGCTCAGGGCGCTCTGTGCAAGGCTTCCACATCCGCGATGCCCTGGCGGTGGTCGCGAGCCAGCACCCCAACCTGATCAGCAAATATGGCGGCCACGCCATGGCGGCGGGGTTGACCTTGCCCGAGGAAAACTTCCCACTGTTTGCCGAGGCCTTTGACGCCGAAGTGCGTCGGCAGCTGCGCGAAGAAGACCTCACCGGGCGCCTGCTGTCCGATGGCACCCTGGCGGTGGAAGAGTTTCACCTGGAACTGGCGCGCGCATTGCGCCACGCCGGGCCGTGGGGGCAGCACTTTCCCGAGCCGTTGTTCCATGGCGTGTTCCAACTGGTCGAGCAGCGGGTAGTAGGGGAGCGGCACCTGAAAGTGGTGCTCAAGAGCGAATGCGGGTCGGTGAAGCTCGATGGCATTGCCTTCGGCGTCGACCGGGAAGTCTGGCCGAACCCGACCGTGCGTTGGGTGGAGTTGGCCTACAAGCTGGATGTGAACGAGTTTCGTGGCAATGAAACCGTGCAATTGATGATCGCGCATATCGAACCGCGTTAAATCTCACTGACACCACAAACAACTGTGGGAGGGGGCTTGCCCCGATAGCGGTGTTTCAGTCAGCTTACCTCTAGCTGACCCACCGTCATCGGGGGCAAGCCCCCTCCCACATTTTTTATCGCCTACAGCCTGAGATTACTCGGCTTTGTCCTTGGCCTGGTGCTTGACGATGATATCCACCAACCGCTTGGCCAGTGCCGGATAGTTCTCATCGAAGTGATGCCCGCCCGGCAGTTTCACCGCCTCGCCCACGGCGGTCTTGTCGGTGCAGCCACTCTCGTCGACTTCTTCGGCACCGTAGATGCACACCACCTTGTCAGCCGGCAGCTTGGCCATTTCCGGGCCGGTCGCGGCTTCTTTGCCGGCGTTGCCCAGCCAGCCTTCCACTTCGATTTCAAAGCTGCCGGTGCGGGCGAAGGCCAGCAGGATGATGACGTCCACACGCTGTTGTTCGTTTTCCGGCAGGCGGTTGTAGATCGCCGGCAGTACGTCGGCACCGAACGAGTAACCGGTCAGTACAAAGCGCTTGGTGCCCCACTTCTGCCGGTAGTGCTGCATCAGCTCGGTGAGGTCCTTGGCGCTTTGTTCCGGGGTCTTGTGCTGCCAGTAGTAGCGCAGGGTGTCGATGCCGACCACCGGGTAGCCGATCTTGGCCATTTCGCCGGCCACGTCGCGGTCGAGGTCACGCCAGCCGCCATCACCGGAAAGGAACAACGTCACGGTGTCCTTGGCCTGGCCAGCCGGCACTTCCACCACGGGAATCGCCAGGCCGCCGTTGTCCGAACCCACCAGTTGCTTGCGCAGTTCGTTGTTCAGCACTTGCGGATAGTGAATGTCGTAGTCGCTGATACTGGTAGTGGCGCGCGGGGTGTCACGTACGAAACTGGCGCTTTCATCGTCAGGGTTGTCGTTCCAGGCCACCAGCCAATTACCGTGTGCGGCGGTTTTCGGCAGTGGGTCCTTGCACCCTTCCTGCACCAACGCGAAGCCGACGGAGATGGCGTTGGCCTTGTCGTCGCTCTGAGTGGCCAGCCAGCGCCAGGCGAGGGCGGCGCCAGGGCCGATGCCGCTGACCAGGGTCGCGGGGCCCTTGAGCTGGCCCAGGGCGCTTTGCAGCGCTTGTTCCTGGAGCTTGCAGTCATCCTTTGGCAGGATCACCTGGACGATCTGCGCCTTGCCGCCCTGGCTCAGGGTAATCAACTGGCTATCGGTCAGTGTTTCGTCAGCCATCACCGCCACCGCGACGCGGGCTTTCGGGGTGCCGGCCGGGGTCACGCGGGTCATCACCGAGCCGTCGGCCTGGGGCAGTTGCTCCAGGGTCGGCTGCGGGGCAGGGCGGTTCCAGAACCAAAAGCCGCCACCCAGGACCAGGGCGAGCAGCACTACAAAGGCCAATACATACCGCCAGGAGCGTCGAATCATCAGCGTTTCACCAATCCAGTCAAGCCGCCCGCGATCAGGGCGGCGGTATCGGCCAGTGCCACCAGCGGGTCAAGTCCCGCGGGCACGGCCATGTAACGGGGTTCCCAGTCAGGCTGGAACTTGTCTTTGAAGCGGCGCAAGCCTTGGAAGTTATACAGTTGCTCGCCGCGACGGAACACCATCGAGCCCAGGCGCTGGGTCAGTGGCGCGCCGCGTCGCGGTTGCAGGCCCGACAATGGCACCATGCCGAGGCTGAAGCGGGCGTAGCCGTGACTCTTATAGTGTTGAATCAGGCCGACCATCATGAATTCCATGGTCAACTTGGGCGCATCCGGGTGGGCGCGCATCAGGTCGAGACTGGCCAGGTCGTGGTTGTAGGTCTCGAGCAGGTTGGCGAAGGCCACCGGGCGGCCTTCGAAGCGAATGATCGCGATACGAAAGTGCTTGAGGTAGTCGTCGCTGAAGCGTCCGAGGGAAAAGCCTTTTTCCCGCACATTCTTACCGGTAAGCCAGGCGTCCGAGATGACTTTTAATTCATCCATCGGTGCCGTGCCGGGTTCAAAGATCTCCAGGGACAGGCCGTCCCGGGTGCCACGGTTCCAGGTGTAGCGCAGGTCCTTCATCTCTTTGCCCTTGGCTTCCAGGTCAAAGCGTTTCAGGTCGACGCGGGCTTCCTCGCCCAGCTTGATCGCGGTGAGGCCGATGTCCATGTAATAGGGCAGGTTCTCGGCGCGTACCTGATAGAACACCGGGCGCGCATGATGGATGTCGCACAGGTCGCGGAACTGCCAGATCATTTCGGCACGGGGCTGGGTCGGACCGATCGGGTCATACAAGGCCACCAGGCTGCGGCCGCGACGGGCATACATCAGGAACGCTTCGTCATTCGGGTGGAACAGCAGCGCCTTGTCGCCGGTCAGCGCCAGGCCGCCGTCGGGTTGCGACGATGCCATCAGGATCTTGCTGGCGCGTTCCAGCTCCTCGGGTGTCGGCAGGTGGATCACCGGGCGTGCGGTGCGCAGCAGCCAGGTCAGCGAGACGATGACCAGCAGCACGGCGGCGCCCAGCAGCGAGCGCAGGCCGCGCGGGGCATTGGCATCGAGGGTGAACTGCCACCACAGTTGATGGCTGTACGGTACATCTTGATACGCGAACAGCAGCAGCCAGATAGAAGCCCCCAGCACACAGACGCTGGCCACCAGATACAGCGGTGAGAAAGGCAGCTCGGTCAGGCGGCTGGCGCGATAGAACGAGCGGCGGAAGATCGCCAGCAGTATCGCCGTCATGGTCATCAGGCTGGCTTCTTCCCAATCGAACCCCTTGAGCAGCGAGAGCAGGGCGCCCACCAGCAGCAGCACCATGGTCAGCATCCACGCAGCCGACAGGCGTCGACGCAGGCCCTGGGCCAGCAACAGGCACAGCACGCCGATCAGGCTGGCACCGAAGTGCGAGGCGTCAATCAGGCGGTGGGGGATCAGGAAGCCGATGTTTTCCAGGCGTGAGTCGATTTCTGGCGTGGCGCCGGAAAACAGCAGGACCACGCCGGACAAAAAAACCAGTACGGCCAGCACCGGCGCCGCCAAACCCGAGGCTACCCGCAGGCTTTGCTGAGTCTGGAACAGGCGCTGCGCTTCGTTGACCAGCAGGAATACGCAGGCGATCAGCAGCGGCAGGACCACGTAGATCATGCGGTACAGCAGCAGGGCGGCAGCCAATGGCGCGGCACCGAGCTTGTCGGCGAATGCGGCGAGCAGGATGGCTTCAAATACGCCCACGCCCCCTGGCACATGGCTGAGCACACCAGCGGCCAGCGCCAGCAGGTACACGAGCAGGAACGGGCCGAAAGGCGGTGCTTCCGGCAGCAGCATATAAAGGACGGTGGCGGCAGCGGCAACGTCCAGTGCGGTGATGATCAGTTGCAGGAATGTCAGGCGGCGACCGGGCAGACGCAGGGTCCGACGCCCGGCTTTTACCAGCAGGTTGTCCGGGTAGGGTTGTTCCGGCAGGCGGCGGCGATAGATGCCGATGCACAACATGGCCGACAGCAACAGCACTGCGCCGGCAACGCCGCCGAGCACCGTTTGTGGCAAATGCAGGTAGGTCGACGCTGCCGGCAAGTTGCTCAGCGTGGCCAATGCAGCCAGCGGGGGCAGGGCGCAGCCCAGTGCCAGGCTGGCGAACACGGTCATGTGGGCGACTTCCGAAGCCCCGATGCCATGGCGTGCATATAAACGGTAGCGTACCGAGCCGCCCGAGAGCATCGACAGGCCAATGGCATTGCCGATCGCAAAGGCAGTAAAGCCGCCAAGGGCCAAGGTCTTGGCCGGCAGGTTCACCCCGGCATAACGTGCGCCGGAAAATTCATAGCCCAACAGAATGACAAAACCGGCGACGGCGGCGGCGAATGCGCCGAGCAACGCGGGCCTGGGCACTTCCAGGATCGAATCGTGGAGGGCGTAGAGGTCCAGTTCCAGCAACAGGTGTCGGCAGGCGATCAGGGCGATAGCGAACAGCAACAAGGTAACGGCCAGCCCGATGGGTTGCCGGTATTTGCTCAACAGATCCAGCCAGCGCAAGCGGGTGGGGGCGATAGGTTGTTCTGCTGTGACGGTGTCTTGTGGTTCAGACGAGTTGGCGCGCATCAATCACCTCGTGGATTGTGCGCGACAGGATGGAGGTATCCAGCCAAGTTACCAATCCCTATGGACAAAATAATTACAAATATTAACGCGGATCACCGGGGGCGGCGACTGCGGCCATTGGTCGTAGAGGCGTAAGCATAGCGTGCAATGAGATGGACTCTACAAACCGTGTACGGTTTCATGAAAGATGCCATGCCATTGTTTCAGAAGAACTTTTTCATCGGATACAAAAAAGGCCACTCTTTCGAGTAGCCTTTTTTGATGTTTGGTTGCGGGAGCCGGATTTGAACCGACGACCTTCGGGTTATGAGCCCGACGAGCTACCAGACTGCTCCATCCCGCGTCTGTGGGCGGCATTCTACAGCCAGATGGCGAGGTGTCAACCGTTAATGAGCCGATGGGTCAAATAAGTGTGAAATAGCTGACATGTAACCTAAGTTCGCGATTGAAAACGCTTTTTGTAGTGAGCGGGCTTGCCCCGCGCCGGGCTGCGGAGCAGTCCGTGGTGAAGTGCACACTATCTTGTGTGGGGCTGCTTCGCAGCCCAGGACGGGACAGCCACAACAAAAAAGGCCACTCTTTCGAGTAGCCTTTTTTGATGTTTGGTTGCGGGAGCCGGATTTGAACCGACGACCTTCGGGTTATGAGCCCGACGAGCTACCAGACTGCTCCATCCCGCGTCTGTGTGTCGGCATTCTACAGAGGATCACGAGTGTGTCAACCTGTGAATCGAAGAAAAGCGCTTGTGGTTCAATCGGTTAGGTCTCCATGCGGGGCCATTTGAGGCGTGCGGGCCAGTAGGGCCAAGGGTTTCAGCTCTATTGGAAGGCTAATTTCGATTGAGAAAATAAATTCATCTAGGAAATTTCCTACCACTCAATCGGAAGATTCAAACTACTGGTGCTATATACAGGGGTGGATGCGATACTGGCCACCCGTTGGATTACACCCGCCTTTCTACTTATGACGCAGCGCAAAATCATCCACGTTGACTGTGATTGCTTCTACGCCGCCATTGAGATGCGCGATGACCCGAGCCTGGCGCAAAAGCCCCTGGCAGTAGGTGGGTCGGCAGATCGAAGGGGCGTGATCGCTACATGCAACTACGAAGCGCGGGCGTATGGGGTGCGTTCCGCCATGTCGTCGCGACATGCCCTGAAGCTCTGCCCGGACCTGACCATCGTCAAGCCGCGCATGGATGCCTATAAGGAGGCGTCGAAGGAAATCCAGACGATCTTTCGCGACTACACCGACTTGATCGAGCCCCTGTCGCTGGACGAGGCCTACCTGGATGTCTCCGATAGCCCGCACTTTGGCGGCAGCGCCACGCGCATCGCCCAGGACATTCGGCGCCGGGTCTCCAACCAATTGCACATCACCGTGTCCGCCGGCGTGGCGCCGAACAAGTTCTTGGCCAAGATCGCCAGCGATTGGAAAAAGCCCAACGGCCTGTTTGTCATCACCCCGGATCAGGTCGAGGACTTTGTCTCCCAACTGCGGGTAAGCAAGTTGCACGGCGTGGGCAAGGTGACGGCAGACAAGCTGGCGCGCCTGGGCATCGAAGACTGCCTGCAATTGCGCGAATGGAACAAGCTGGCGCTGGTACGTGAGTTCGGCAGCTTTGGCGAGCGCTTGTGGAGCCTGGCCCGTGGGATAGATGAACGTGTGGTGCAGAACGACAGCCGGCGGCAGTCCATCAGTGTGGAAAATACCTACGATGTGGACCTGCCGGATCTCTCAAGCTGCCTGGCGAAACTGCCCGAACTGATGGAGACCCTGGCAGGGCGCATGGCGCGTATCGACAGCAGCTACAAGGCGGGCAAGCCGTTCGTTAAGGTGAAGTTTCATGACTTTACCCAGACGACGTTGGAGCAGGCGGGCGCGGCGCGGGATCTGGAGAGTTATCAACAGTTGATGACCCAGGCGTTCAATCGCGGTGGGAAACCGGTGCGGTTGTTGGGGATTGGGGTGCGGTTGCTGGACCTGAGTGGCGGGAACGAACAGTTAGAGTTCTCCTGGTAGAAGCCGGGAAAAAATGTGGGAGGAAGCAAGCCCCCACATTTGGATCTGCAGCGTTTTCGAAGCCTCAGCGTGCTCCGGGATCCGCCACCAACCGCCCCGCATCCTTGGTCAACGCCTGCAGGAATTCCTGCTGCAACTCGGGATCATTGCGGGTCAGTTCGATCAGGCTTTGTTCCAGTTCGCTGGCTTCTTCCTCCAGGCCCAGCTCCGACAGGCGCTTGACCCGGTGCACCCACTGGCTGACTTCATCGTCTTCCAGGTCGTCGTAGATCAGGCCGTGGGCTTCCAGCAACTTGCCGCGCAGGGTGCTGCTGATCGCCAGGGTCGAGTCCGAGTGCACGTCGTCCTGGCCATCTTCCACGCTGATCTTCAAGGTCGTGACGCGGTTCAGGTCCTGCTCGGCAAACGGGCTGTCCAACAGGTTCAGGCGCAGCACGCCGTTGCGGTCGGTGGTCAGCTCATGGGTCTGTTTGCCGGCGGTGACCTGGACCGGGCGCTCGCTCCAGGGCAGGCTCGAATACTCCACGCGTTTGTCGCGCTGGACTTCATCGATACCCGCCAGGTTCTGTTGCGCGCGCCCATGGGATTGCACGTTCATGAACGGGTTGAGACCGTCCACGCCGTAGGTCAGCCAGTCGTGGGTCATGCTGGTCGGCAGGTTGCCGAGGGCGAAGATGTTCGCCACGTTGGCGCCCGCACCCGCGACCAAAGCCAGTGCACCCAGGGGCATCTCATAGAGTTTGCGCCAGGGCTGGTAAGGCGTGTAGCGATCGTAACGACGGGTAACTTCGAATTCGGTGACCTCAAAGGTCTTTTGCTCGTGAATGCGAACCCGGCGTTGCGGCAGTTCCAGCACTTTGGGTTCGCCTACATCGATCTGCAGGCTGTGGTCGAGCAACTTACGCTCGACCCGCTCCTCGTGCTCACTGCGTTGCGACATCTGATTGGCGCAGCCGCTGACCAGCAGGGCGCCGCACAAGGCGGCGCCCCCCAGGGCTCTGGTGTTTCGCTTGAACATGACGTCTCTTGATCTGGTTTTCAGCGACGAATACGCGCCTGGAGGAAAGACAGCACGTCAGCCACCGGCAAGGGTTGGGCTTCGGCTTCGGTCCGGCTCTTGTATTCCAGATTGCCATCGGCCAGGCCGCGGTCACTGACCACGATCCGGTGCGGGATGCCAATCAGCTCCATGTCGGCGAACTTGATGCCCGGGCTGGTTTTCTTGTCGCGGTCATCCAGCAGCACTTCAAAACCAGCGGCCGTCAGTTCGGCATACAGTTTGTCGGTGGCTTCGCGTACTTGCTCGGTTTCGTAACGCAGTGGTACCAGGGCCACCTGGAAAGGCGCGAGGGCGTCACTCCAGATAATGCCTTTCTCGTCGTTGTTCTGCTCGATGGCAGCGGCAACCACGCGGGAAACGCCAATGCCGTAGCAGCCCATGTCGAGGGTAATCGGCTTGCCGTTCTCGCCCAGCACTTCGCACTTCATCGCCTTGCTGTACTTGTTGCCCAGCTGGAAGATGTGCCCGACTTCGATGCCGCGCTTGATTTCCAGGGTGCCCTTGCCGTCCGGGCTTGGGTCGCCGGCCACCACGTTGCGCAGGTCGGCCACGGTCGGCACCGGCAGGTCACGCTCCCAGTTCACGCCGAAGTAGTGCTTGTCGTCGATGTTCGCGCCGATACCGAAGTCGCTCATCAACTCGACCGAGCGGTCGATGATGATCGGCAGCGGCAGGTTCAGCGGGCCGAGGGAACCGGCACCGGCGCCGATGGCGTCGCGCAGTTCGGCATCGCTGGCCATGACCAGCGGGCTGGCCACGCCAGGTTGCTGGGCGGCCTTGATTTCGTTGAGTTCGTGGTCGCCACGGATCACCAGGGCGATCAGCTTGCCTTCTTCTTCGGCGTGCACGATCAGGGTCTTGATGGTCTTTTCAATCGGCAGATTGAATTTCTCCACCAGGGCCGCGATGGTCTTGGTCTCTGGCGTATCCACCAGGCGCAGTTCTTCAGCCGGGGCTGGACGGGAGGTTTCCCGTGGCACGGCTTCGGCTTTCTCGATGTTCGCCGCGTAGTCGGAACCGTTGCTGAACGCGATATCGTCTTCGCCGGACTCGGCCAGCACGTGGAATTCGTGGGAGCCGGCACCGCCGATGGAGCCATTGTCCGCTTCAACCGCCCGGAACTTCAGGCCCAGGCGCGTGAACACATTGCAGTAAGCCTGGTGCATGCGGTCATAGGTGACCTGCAGCGATGCCTGGTCAGCGTGGAACGAATAGGCGTCCTTCATGATGAATTCGCGGCCGCGCATCAAACCGAAGCGTGGACGGATTTCATCGCGGAATTTGGTCTGGATCTGATACAGGTTCAGAGGCAGCTGTTTATAGCTGCTCAACTCGTTGCGCATCAGGTCGGTGATCACTTCTTCATGGGTCGGGCCGGCGCAGAAGTCGCGGCCATGACGGTCCTTGAAGCGCAGCAACTCAGGGCCGTACTCTTCCCAGCGCCCGGATTCCTGCCACAGCTCGGCCGGTTGGGTGCTCGGCATCAACACTTCGAGAGAGCCGGCGGCGTTCATTTCTTCGCGAACGATGGCTTCGACCTTGCGCATCACCTTCAAGCCCATGGGCAGCCAGGTGTACAGGCCCGAGGCCAGTTTGCGGATCATGCCGGCGCGCAGCATCAGCTGGTGGCTGATCACGACCGCATCGGAAGGCGTTTCTTTCTGTGTGGCGAGCAAATATTGACTGGTACGCATGGTAGGCCGTTGTCGGTTGCTTGGACTTGAAATGACTTGGGATTGTACGGGCGCAAACTGCCGCCGTACAGGCATCAGAATGCAGGGCTGTCTGTAGGCGCAGAGCTTGCTCGCGATGGGGGCGCCGCGGTCTGGCTTTTAAAGGGCCCCCAGAATCAGTCCTCTACCTGCGGATTCAACCGAATCCGCCGATTCTCCTGATACCAGTGCAACGCAATCAGCAGCAATGTCGGCACGCCCAGCATGCAGGTGATCAGGAAGAAGTTGTGGTACCCGAACTTCTCCACCATCACCCCCGAATACCCGCCGATCAGGCGAGGCAACAACAGCATGATCGAGCTGAGCAGCGCATATTGGGTGGCGGAAAACTTGAGGTTGGTCAGGCTCGACAGGTAGGCCACGAATGCCGACGTGGCCAGGCCCGAGCTGAAGTTATCCAGGGAGATGGTGAAGATCAGCATCTGCAGGTCGGGGCCCATGTCGGCGAGCATCACGAACAGCAGGTTGGTCCCCGCCGACGTCACGCCGCCGATAAACAGGATCGGCAGGATGCCGAAGCGCACGATCAGCAGGCCGCCCATGCCGGCGCCGAGCAGGGTCATGATCAGGCCGAAGATCTTGCTGACCCCGGCGATCTGATCCTTGGTAAAGCCCTGGTCGATGTAGAACACGTTGGCCATCACGCCCATCACTGTGTCGGACATGCGATAGGTGGCGATCAGCCCCAGCAGCAGCAATGCCTGCCAGCGGTAGCGCAGGATAAAGTCGTTGACCGGCGTGAGCACCGGCGCCAGGCCCCGTCGGCCCATGGCCGACAGGCACAGTGTGGTGAGAATGATATAGAGAATGGCGCGCAGGAACGCGCGGTCGTCCATCAGCAAGTCCCACAGGCTGACGCCCTGGAACAGCACGCTGGCGAAGTCGGTGTTGAACAGCTGGGTGAACATCGCCGGTACGGACACCAGCAACACGATCAGCACGAACACCGACACCAACTGATGCACGAAGCTGTAGCGCCCGGCCTGCAACTGGGTGCGCAGCGGTACATTCGGTTCGCGCATGAACAGCGTGGTCAGCAGCGCCGGGATCATCAGCACGCCGAACAGCACATAGGTGCCGGTCCAGGCCGAGTGCTTATAGTTGAAGCCGGTGGAGCCGAAGCCTTCGGCAAAGAACAACGCACCGGCCGTGGCCAGCAGGGCGGCGATGCGGTAGCCGGACATATAGCTGGCGGCCAGGGCGGCCTGGCGGCTGTCGTCGGCGATTTCCAGGCGATAGGCGTCGACCGCGATGTCCTGGGTGGCGGAAGCGAAGGCCACCACGACGGCAATGGCGATCAGCCAGGACAGGTGTTTCTGCGGGTCGCAGAAGCCCATGCCGATCAATCCGAGGATCACCAGCGACTGTGCAAGCACCAGCCAGGAGCGACGACGTCCGAGTTTACCGAGCAGTGGCAGACGCCATTGGTCGAGCAGCGGCGACCAGACCCATTTGAAGGCGTACGCCAAACCGATCAGGCTCGCATAGCCGATGGTCTCGCGGGCCACACCGGCCTCACGCAGCCACACCGAAAGCGTCGAGAACACCAACATGTAAGGCAAGCCGGCGGCAAAGCCGAGCAACAACAGCACTAACGTCGAGGGGCTGGCATAGGCGGCGAGCGCGGCGCGCCAGGTTTTACGGGGCATGGGCTGGAGTCTGCCTCAGATTCACGGAAACAAAGCGCGCACTCTAACCGCTGTGCTCTACCGGGCGCCAGCCATGGCGCTGAATATCCACGCGATTGTTGCGCACCGTGACGCCCTCATCACGCAAGCGCGCCCGTTGCTCGTCGCCTGAGGCGCTGCCCACCGGCAGACTTATCCGACCACCGGCACCCAGCACGCGATGCCAGGGCAATGTGGTGCCCTCGGGAAGTTGGCTCAAGGTACGACCCACCCAGCGCGCGGCGCGTCCCAGCCCGGCCAGTTGCGCCAGTTCGCCGTAGCTCACCACGCAACCGGCGGGGACTTGCGCCAGGGTCAGGTACAGCGCGGTGCGGCGCATTTCGGCGGGGGTTTGTGGGGCATCGGCAGGCTGATTGACTGTGGGCATATCCGTTGGGATCTTCGGTCTTTTGTAAGAAACGTCTGTAAGTATGCTGTTGAGAATTGAACTCAACACAAATCCTTGAGTCAGTCCTAGCTATCTAACACGATAATCGCCCCTTTTCGCCAACCTTGAGCTCCCCATCCGCTTATGTTGTCCAGAACCCTGCTGTGCCTCGCTGTCTTCAGTGCCTCCACGCCCCTGCTGGCCGATACCGTCTGGTTAAAAAACGGTGATCGCCTGACCGGCAAGATCAAGGTCTTCGACGGTGGCAAGCTGCTGATCCAGACCGACTACGCCGGCGCCATTCCGGTGGACTGGAAGCAGGTGAAAACCCTGGAGAGCGACCAGGAGTTGCTGGTCAAGCAGGACGCCTACACCGGCGAGAAGGCCAAGTCCCTGCAGGCGGCGGACGATGGCAAGGTGGTGCTGGCCAATGGCGAGGCGCCCAAGACCGTCGAGCTGGCAAGTATCCAGCAGATCATCAAGCCCAAGCCGGTGATCGAAGACCTGGTGTGGAAGGGCAATGTCGACATGGCGCTGGACTACAAGCGCGCCGAAAAAGACACCAATGACTACGACATCGACTTCAAGACCACCGCGCGCCATGGCCAATGGCGCCATACCGGGCAGGGCGAGTACAACCGCGAGTTCCAGGACGACGTCACCACCACCGACAACTGGGCGCTGGAGTATGACCTGGACCGCTTCATCACCGAGCACTGGTTCTGGCAGGGGCGCCTGACCTACAAGCGCGACAAGGTTGAAGACCTGGCGCGTCAACGTACCGTCGGTACCGGCCCGGGCTACCAGTTCTGGGACGACGAGCTGGGTGCGTTCTCCCTCGGCTCGCTGGTCAACCGCACCGATTACGAGTACGCCGATGGCGGCAAGGACAACTTCTATTCCTTGGCCATGAAGTGGAACTACAACCGCTACCTGGTGGGCAAGACCGTTGAGTTCTTCACCAATGGCGAGGTGGGCAAGCCTATCGACGGCCCGGCCGAGTACTCCCTGGATGCGGAAATGGGCCTGCGCTATAAAGTCACCGAGTGGGCGTCGCTCAACCTCAAGGCCGAGCGCGACGTGATCAGCGGCGATTCGGAAAGCAGCCTGAGCAAGACCCGCTATACCGCAGGCTTCGGCGTCGCCTGGTAATCGAGCCGCTGGCAACCGGCGCGTAGATTGATTACCTTGTGTTGAGATCCATTCCCATACGCTATGGGCGGCCGAATACCCGAGGAGTCATACGTTGAGCACGCAGGTTGCCAAGAACGCCCGAGAGCTGTTGCTCAAGGAATACCGTGGGGCTCTCTCCACACTGTCCAAGGCCATGCCCGGCTTTCCGTTCGGCTCGGTCGTGCCGTATTGCCTCGACGAGCAGGGCCGCCCGCTGATTCTGATCAGCCGTATCGCCCAGCACACCCATAACCTGCAAAAAGATCCCAAGTGTTCGCTGCTGGTCGGCGAGCGTGAAGCGGATGATGTGCAGGCCGTGGGGCGCCTGACCTACCTGGCCGAAGCCGAGAAACTCGAGGACCCGGTCGCCATCGAAGCAGCGGCCGAGCGCTATTACCGCTACTTCCCCGATTCGGCCAACTACCACCAGGCCCACGATTTCGATTTCTGGGTGCTCAAGCCGGTGCGTCACCGTTATATCGGCGGGTTTGGCGCGATTCACTGGGTCGACCAATTGACCCTGGCCAACCCCTTCGCGGGCAAGGCCGAGCGCAGCATGATCGAGCACATGAACAGCGACCACACCAAGGCCATTGCCCATTACGTCGAGTTGGCCGGCTTGCCTGCTTTCGAACCTGCGCAATTGGCCGGCATCGACAGCGAAGGCCTGCATCTGCGCATCGGCCAGGCTTTGCACTGGCTGCCGTTTGCGGCGTCTTGCAACACGCCGACACAAGTACGTGAAGCCCTGGTTTCATTGGCCCACGCCGAGGTCTGGCCGAAAAAAGCCGTCGCTGAAGCTTGAATTCACGAAACGGCGACGTCATCTAAGGTGGACTGGCAAGGCATTCTTGCGTTGAGGAACCTTTTGATGCGCCCTTTTTTATTGCTCTTTCTGCTGTTCCCGGTGTTGGAGCTGTTCGTATTCGTTCAAGTCAGCGGTGCGATCGGGTTTTTCCCGGCCCTGTTGCTGATCATTCTCGGCTCGATGCTCGGCGTCCTGGTGTTGCGCGTCGCCGGCCTGGCCACGGCGCTGCGTGCCCGTGAGAGCCTGAACCGCGGCGAACTGCCGGCCCAGACCATGCTCGAAGGCCTGATGATGGCGTTGGCGGGCGGCCTGTTGATCCTGCCGGGCTTTATCAGCGACGTAGTGGGCCTGGTGATGCTGCTGCCGTTCACCCGCAAATTGCTGGCGGGCAAGATGCGCCAGCGCGCCGAAGAGGCCGCTATTCGCCAACGTGCGTTCGCCGACGACCTGCAACCCCGTGGCGGCCCGGCTCCGCGCCAACCGTTGGGGCGAGAAGGCGACGTGATCGAAGGCGAGTTCGAACACCGCGACAGCAAATAACCGCTTCACTGGCACGGCACCTTCGGGTGCCGTGTTGCTTTTATAGGCAGGCAGACGCAAAAAAAATCATCGCCGGCCCCTTGTAATAAGCTTATGCGCCCTTATGTAACGGTCACCGCAAGGTTTCTGGTGGCGACACCGGACAGACTTCCGTGTTTCGCCCAGCGAACCGCGACCGGCACTGCCGGAATACAACCCGCCGGTATCGATACCGGCCGATGAAAAACACAATTAGGAGAGATCGACAATGAGCAAGCTTCGTCCTCTGCACGACCGCGTCGTAATCCGTCGCAGCGAAGAAGAAAAGAAAACCGCTGGCGGTATCGTTCTGCCAGGTTCGGCTGCTGAAAAAGCCAACCACGGTGTGATCGTCGCTGCAGGCCCAGGCAAGACTCTGGAAAACGGTGACGTACGTGCGCTGGCCGTTAAAGTCGGTGACAAGGTTGTATTTGGCCCTTACTCCGGCAGCAACACTGTGAAAGTCGACGGCGAAGACCTGCTGGTTATGGCTGAGAACGAGATTCTCGCCGTTCTGGAAGACTGATTTCCCCGCTCATTTTCCCGTTACTACAAAGTATTTAAGGAATATCGATCATGGCTGCTAAAGAAGTTAAATTCGGCGATTCCGCCCGTAAGAAAATGCTCACCGGTGTCAACATCCTGGCTGACGCAGTAAAAGCGACCCTGGGCCCGAAAGGCCGTAACGTGATCATCGAGAAGAGCTTCGGCGCTCCGACCATCACCAAGGACGGCGTTTCCGTCGCCAAAGAAATCGAACTGGAAGACCGTTTCGAAAACATGGGCGCGCAGCTGGTCAAAGACGTTGCCTCCCGTGCCAACGATGACGCAGGCGACGGTACTACCACCGCCACCGTTCTGGCTCAGGCGATCGTCAACGAAGGCTACAAGGCCGTTGCTGCCGGCATGAACCCGATGGACCTCAAGCGCGGCATCGACAAGGCCACCATCGCCATCGTCGCTGAGCTGAAAAACCTGTCCAAGCCTTGCGCCGACACCAAGGCTATCGCCCAGGTAGGCACCATCTCCGCCAACTCCGACAGCTCCATCGGCGACATCATTGCCGAAGCCATGGAAAAAGTCGGTAAAGAAGGCGTGATCACCGTTGAAGAAGGCACTGGCCTGGAAAACGAACTGTCGGTTGTCGAAGGCATGCAGTTCGACCGTGGCTACCTGTCCCCGTACTTCGTCAACAAGCCGGAAACCATGGTTGCCGAGCTGGACAGCCCGCTGATCCTGCTGGTCGACAAGAAGATTTCCAACATCCGCGAAATGCTGCCAGTGCTGGAAGCCGTTGCCAAAGCCGGCCGCCCACTGCTGATCGTTTCCGAAGACGTTGAAGGCGAAGCCCTGGCGACCCTGGTTGTGAACAACATGCGTGGCATCGTTAAAGTCGCAGCCGTCAAGGCTCCAGGCTTCGGCGACCGTCGCAAGGCCATGCTGCAGGACATTGCCGTCCTGACCGGCGGTACCGTTATCTCCGAAGAGATCGGCCTGAGCCTGGAAAGCGCCACCCTGGAAAACCTGGGTAGCGCCAAGCGCGTGACCATCTCCAAGGAAAACACCATCATCGTTGACGGTGCTGGCGTTGACGGCGACATCCAATCGCGCATCACTCAGATCCGTGCCCAGGTTGCCGAGACGTCTTCGGACTACGACCGTGAAAAACTGCAAGAGCGCCTGGCCAAGCTGTCCGGCGGCGTTGCAGTGATCAAGGTTGGCGCGGGTTCCGAAGTTGAAATGAAAGAGAAGAAAGCCCGCGTTGAAGACGCCCTGCACGCAACCCGCGCAGCCGTCGAAGAAGGCGTGGTACCTGGCGGTGGCGTCGCGCTGATCCGTGCCCTGGAAGCCCTGACCAACCTGGCCGGCGACAACGCTGACCAGAACGTCGGTATCGCTGTGCTGCGTCGTGCGGTTGAAGCACCGCTGCGTCAGATCGCTGCCAACTCCGGCGACGAGCCAAGTGTTGTGGTCAACGAAGTCAAGAACGGCAAAGGTAACTACGGTTACAACGCTGCGACTGGCGTCTATGGCGACATGATCGAAATGGGCATCCTGGACCCTACCAAGGTGACTCGTTCCGCGCTGCAGGCCGCAGCCTCCATCGGTGGTCTGATCCTGACCACCGAAGCTGCAATCGCTGACAAGCCAAAGGCTGAAGGCTCGGCTGGCGGCGGTATGCCAGACATGGGCGGCATGGGTGGCATGGGCGGCATGATGTAAGCCAGCCTTACCCCTGTACTGAAAAAGCCCCGCCTGCAGTGATGCAGGCGGGGCTTTTTTGTGGGCGGCGGCTTGGGCTCAGGTGGGCGCCGCGCGCTTGGATGGCCGGTACAGCAACAGGCAATACAGCCCCAGGCAGATCAGCCAGCAGAAAATTGCCGTCCACACGTTATGGGAAAAGAAGTGCGCGCCTTGCATCATACGGCTGACGGAAAAAACGCTGCCCAAGCCGACGGCGAAGATGAATGCGTAGCGCGCCAGGCGCGGCTGCCGGTCACGCAGTGCAAAAAACAGGGCGAACAAGGCGAACCCGGTGGCGGCATGACCGCCTGGCCAGCAGCGCCCGGGTTTATCGGTGGGCGGGCGAGGGCTCAGCAGTTTGCTGTAGGTTTCCTGACCGCCGAATTCCTGGACGCTCCACGGGCACTGGACGCCGGTGATGGTTTTCAGCGGAGCGACAAACGCGGTCGCCAGCCCGAGTGACAGCACCAGGCAGCCCAGTTCACGACGATAGGGTTTGAGCCGTCGGAGAATAAACGTGCCGGCAAATCCCAGGATCGCCAGGACCGAGAACAGGATGACCAACTGTTTGGCACGATCATGCAGGATGTCTTCGAGGAAGAAACTGTAACGCCCGATGAAGCCGCCCTCCGCGCCGTTGTAGAACAGCTTGGCGAGGTTCATGTCCAGCGAGGTCAGCTCCAGCAGCAGCAATAGGAGCGCAGCGCCGCCGGGGATGCCCAGGCAGAGCCATAGGTTGAGAGGTTTGGAGACGGGGACGGCGGGGGTGGTTCCCATGGTGGACCCTGGTGAAAAACGTCCCGTACTGACCTGTACGGGGCGTTTTGGTTAGCGCGTGCTCAGTGCCGGGGCCTCTTCCTTGGGCGCTCTCCAGCTCAGTAACTGTTGTTTGAAGTCATAGCTGGCGGCCTGGTAGTAGGTGATCGCCCGCTGGATCAACGGGTCATCGCTGCCGACCCGCAACTCCTGGCTCTCACCCAGGGCCTGGTCGTGGCGGCGCAGGCCCAGGCGTGGGCTGAGAATGGCCAGGTCCTTGCCGTCGAACAGGCCCAGGTGCTGGTAGTTGCCGAGCACCACCCGAGGTGGCAGTGGGTTGTCTTGCAGCAGGTTGCGACCAAAGAAGGTGGATTCGTAGCTCAGGTTGAGCAGGCCCAGCAGCGTGGGCGCCAGGTCGATCTGGCTGGCCAGTTGTGCGCTTTCCCGTGCGTCGATCAGCTTGGGCGCATAGATGAACAGCGGAATCTGGTAGTTGGTGATGGGCAGGTCTTCCTTGCCTGCGCTGCCGGCGGTGTGGTCGGCGACGAAGATGAAGATCGTGTTATCGAACCAGGGTTTTTGGCGGGCGGCTTCCAGGAATTGGCCGATGGCGTGGTCGGTGTATTTCACCGCGCCGTCGCGGCCATTCCCGGATTTGATGTCGATACGCCCATCCGGGTAGGTGTAGGGGCGGTGGTTGGAGGTGGTCATCAGTTGCAGCAAAAAGGGCTGCTGCTTGGCGTAGTCGGTGTCGGCCAGTTTCAGGGTTTGGTTATACAGGTCCTCGTCAGCCATGCCCCAGGCGTTCTTGAACGAGATTTCTGACTCGGGCACGCTGCTCTGGTCCACGACGCGATAACCGTTGCCGCTGAAAAACGCGTTCATGTTATCGAAGTACCCGCGCCCGCCGTACACAAACACGCTGTCGTAACCGACGGCCGTGAGCTGTTGCCCCAGGCTGGCGAAGCCGCTTTCACGACCGATGCGCTTGACGATCGAGCGCCCGGGCGTGGGTGGAATCGCCAGGGTGATCGCCTCCAGGCCACGGTCGGTGCGAGTGCCGGTGGCATAGAAATTATTGAAATACAGGCTCTGTTTACGCAGCGCATCCAGGTTAGGCGTGAGGTTGCGCTCGTCGCCGTTGCTGCCCATGTACTTGGCGCTGAAACTTTCGATGGTCACCAGCACGACATTGGGTTTGCGCGGCGTGCCCGGATTGGTGATGGCGCGGCGGATATCCAGCGAGTCCTGGCCGATAAAGCGGGCGTTGGGTTCGCTCAGCTCTGTACGCAGTTGCGTGGCGATAACCTCAGTCGGCAGGGTTTTGTAGAACTGTGGGTAATCCAGTTCGTTGTTACGGAATGCGGCGAAAAACTGATACGGACCATTGCTGGCCAGTTCGTTCTTGTAGGCGTTGCCGCCCTGGGCTCGCGGGCTGTCCTGGCTGACCAGTTGCAGGCTGAGGCCAGCAATCACCAACAGGGCCAGGGCATTCACCAGGCGACCGCGCATCGGCGGCAGTGGGGCGCTCATCGCCGCATTGAACGGCTTGCGCAAGGCCAGGCTCAAGACAATCGCCAGCATGGCGAGCAGGCTCAGCAGTTTGCCGATCGGGTAGGACTCGAGCAGGTTGTTCAACACCTCGTCGGAGTACACCAGGTAATCGACGGCAATGAAGTTGAAGCGCACGCCGAATTCATCCCAGAACAGCCACTCGGCCACCGAGGTAAACAGCATGGCGAACAGGCTGACGGTGAGCACGGCCTGCAGGAACCAGCGGTGACCGCGACGGCGCCACAGCACGGGCGGGCACAGCAGCAAATACAGACCCAGCGGCAGTGCCGCATACGCCAGGAAACCCAGGTCGTACAGCAGGCCCACGCCAAACACCGGCAACAGGTTGCCGCCGACTTCATCCAAATGGGTGATGAGCAGCACGCCACGAGTGAGCAGGAAAATAACCAGCCAGGCACCGGTTACCAACAGCAAATAGCGCATTGGCGCCGTCTTGAGCAACCCCATGTCCATGTTCCTTATATCAATGGGGGGCGATCTTCTGCCTGACACTGTAGTCAGTTTGTGAAGCTATAGTGAAAAACTCGTTGGTAGGCTGAATCGGTTGAAAACCTATATTGGCACGCCTTTCCGCTCTATCCCTGAGCCACACTTGGCCTTAAGCTGCGCGAGCCAACACGGCCGTTACCGCGTACGGAGACACTGCCCATGCGAATTCTATTGGTTGAAGACAACCGCGATATTCTGGCCAACCTGGCCGACTACCTGGGGCTAAAAGGCTACACCGTGGACTGTGCGCAGGACGGTTTGTCGGGCCTGCACCTGGCCGCCACCGAGCATTACGACTTGATCGTGCTCGACATCATGCTGCCTGGCATCGATGGCTACACCCTGTGCAAACGCCTGCGTGAGGACGCGCGCCGCGACACGCCGGTGATCATGCTCACTGCCCGCGACCAGTTGGATGACCGGCTGCAGGGCTTCAAGTCCGGCGCCGATGACTATTTGCTCAAACCGTTTGCCCTGTCGGAACTGGCTGCGCGCATCGAAGCGGTGCTGCGCCGTGCCCAAGGCGGCGGTCGCCGCGCCCTGCAAGTGGCCGATCTGAATTACGACCTCGATACCCTGGAAGTGACCCGCGAAGGGCGCCTGCTCAAGCTCAACCCGGTCGGCCTGAAGCTGCTCGCGGTCTTGATGCAGAAAAGTCCCCACGTATTGCGTCGGGAAGTGCTGGAAGAGGCGCTGTGGGGCGATGACTGCCCGGACAGCGACAGCCTGCGCAGCCATGTCCACCAGTTGCGCCAGGTGATCGATAAGCCGTTCGCCAAGCCGTTGCTGCAAACCGTGCATGGTGTGGGTTACCGCTTGGCCGAGGGCCGTGATGGAGTTTAAGCAAAGCCTTGCCCAGCGGATCATCATCGCCTTTGCCTTGATGAGTGCGTTGGTGGCGGGGGCCTTCGCCATGGGCATCGTCGCCACCGTGCACCTGGTGGAAGAGAAGTTGATCTCGGCAGGCTTGGGCGGTGACCTGCAGCGCCTGCTGCTGATGGACACCGTCGAGGACTGGCGGCACCGGCCCGAGCCCGACCAGCTATTTTACTTCAGCGGTGGCCCCGGGGATTTTGAATTGCCCAAGGACCTGCGGCATCTGGAACCAGGGTTTCATGAGGTGTTTCGTGAGGCGTTGTCGTACCACGCCATGGTAGAAGTGGTCGACGGTCGGCGCTATGTGCTGCTGCAGGATCAAAGCGATTTCGAAGAGCGCGAGCGCGTGCTGTTTGCCGTGGTGCTGGTGGGCTTCGTGCTCAGCCTGGCGCTGGCGGTATTCCTCGGCTGGGTGCTGGCCCGTAAAGTGATGGCGCCGGTGGTGCGCCTGGCTCGCCAGGTGCGGCACCGCGACCAGTTGCTGGGCCTGGCGCCGCCCCTGGCACCGGACTACGCGGCCGACGAAGTGGGTGAGCTGGCGGTGGCCTTCGACGCCACGCTGGGGCGCCTGCGCCAGGCGTTGTCCCGCGAGCAGTTGTTCACCAGCGATGTCAGCCACGAACTGCGCACGCCTTTGATGGTGCTGGCCAGTTCCTGCGAACTGCTGCTGGAAAACCCGGCTATCGATCAGCGTGGGCGTAACCAGGTCGAGCGAATCGCCCGGGCCTGCGAAGAAATGCGCGAACTGGTGCAAACCTTCCTGATGCTGGCCCGGGCTCAGCATGATGAGGGGAGCATGTCGCCTAGGGCCAATCTGTCCCAGGTCGCTGATGATCTGCTCGGCATCTGGCGCGAGCCCATCGAACACAAGGGCCTGGAGTTGATCTACCAGCCGGGCGACCCGCTGGATACGCGCTACAACGCGACCTTCCTGCATGCCGTGATGGGCAACCTGTTGCGCAATGCCCTGCATTACACCGAAAGCGGCTTCATCCGGCTGACCCTGGAGCCGACCGGGTTTGTGGTGGAAGACAGCGGCGTCGGCATTCCCGAAGACAAGCGCGAAGCGATGTTCGAGCCGTTCGTCCGCGGCAGTGAGAAGCGCGGCGAGGGTCTGGGGTTGGGTTTGTCACTGGTCCAGCGCATCTGCGAGAACCAGGGCTGGAGCGTTACCCTCAGCACCGTGGAGCCCAATGGCTGTCGCTTTCATGTCCAGTTGAGTCAGGTCAACGCCTGAACGTTCCCGCTGCCGTTATCCTGCCAGAGATCCCCGTAATTCGGCGAAGATGGCCCCATGATATTGCTTGTATCTGTAAAGTCTTGAAATATATGAGATTGGACAGGACAAGTTTTTCACAAGGGGTTGACCTGTTGATCACAGGACGCTGCTTAAGGTTGTAGGCATCAGCAACTGGAGATCCGTTGATGCCTACCCCGATCAAGCTCGAATTTTCCGAAAAGTACGACGATCAGCACGCCCACGAATATTTGCTCAAGCATCAGGACAATCTGGCTCGCCGGTTGTCCCACAAACGCGACGAGCAACTGGCCCGTGGCGCGTTGGCGATGGCCGGCGAGCCTGGCCTGGTGCTGGACCTGCCGTGTGGCGCCGGGCGTTTCTGGCCGCTGCTGGCGGAAAAACCCAACCGTGTGATCATCGGCGCCGACAATTCGGCCTCCATGTTGAAGGTCGCGATGGCCGCCCAGCCCGCAGAAGTGGTGAAAAGGGTACGACCCTTGCAGACATCTGCCTTCGATATCGATTTGCCGGATAACTCAGTCGACAGCATTTTCTGTATGCGCCTGCTCCACCACATTGGTGATCCGGCGCACCGTCAGGCAATTCTGCGGGAGTTTCAGCGGGTTACCCGTGACAGCGTGATCATTTCGCTGTGGGTCGATGGCAATTTCAAAGCCTGGAAACGCAAGCGTCTGGAAGGAAAGCGTCGCAAGACAGGTGAGCAGGAAGGTTACCAGAACAGATTTGTGTTACCGGCTGCTACTGTTGAAGCAGAGTTCGAGCAAGCCGGATTCCGTGTTCAGGAATCCCTGGACTTCATACCGCTGTACGCCATGTGGCGGGTGTATGTATTGCGCAAGAGGTAACAGGATGGCAGTTGAGTGCGTAGCAGGCAGTCACGTAGCTCCCGAAGAACGCTTCGATTATTTCTGGCGTCAGCAAGGCGAATGGGTCGAAGAGCCCAATCGCCGGCGTGGCGGTGAAAGTGGTGTACAGCGTGTAATGACTGCCAATGGCCGTTTGCTCTACAGCAAGCGCCAGACGGGCCATATCTACCGCAGTTGGCTGCACCCGTTCGGACGCCCCACGGTGCTGCGCGAGCGTGATGCCCTCAGGGGCCTGCGACTGCTGGATGTTCGCGTGCCCGAAATGGTCTTTTGTGAGGCGCGTCGTGACCCCGAGCACCACTGGAAGGCGCTGCTGGTAACCGCCGCCCTAGACGGCTTCGACGAAATTGAAAACTGGTACGCCGCCGGTGGTCGCGAAGAGTATGGCGAGCAGGTGCACGAGCGCTTGCTCAAGGAGTTGGCTGCCACCCTGGCCCGCATGCACAAGGGCCGCTGGCAGCACGGTTGCCTGTACATCAAGCATATTTTCGTGCGGGTGACGGGCGAGGGCGACTCGGCCCAGGTGGAAGTGGCGCTGCTGGACTTCGAGAAATGCCGCCAGCGCTTGACCGCTTATCGGGCAGCCTCCCATGACATGTTGCAGTTGCGTCGCCATTCGTCGTGGAACAGCACCGACTGGGAAAAACTCAGCTACTTTTACCAGACGGCGTTTGGCAGCGCTATCAAGGGTTTAACCAAATGAAGCTAGAAATAGCACGAGGTTTGTTCCTGGTCGGGGCGATGGGCATTGCGGCCCTGGCCCTGGCCGCATGGGAGCAACCTCGCACACAGGTGCTCAGTGCGGTGCAAGGTGGCGGGCAATGCCTGTTGCCCCGCGTCGCCAAGGCGAGTGCGGCGGTCAAGCCTGATCATGAGTTGCTGTTGTTCATGTTTGGGATGTCCCAAGGGATGAGGCCGCAGAGTTGAAACGATTCAAACCCCCGAAGAAGGGCCTTGCGATGCGAGGCCCTTTTTTTTACCTTCCAACCTTACTCGCAACGCGGCTGCTACAAGAGCCTCACCCCCGTAGATACCGTCTTATCGCAAATCCGTAGATACCGTCTTATCCAACACCGCGCAAATCCGTAGCAGCTGCCGAGCGCAAGCGAGGCTGCGTCAGGCGCGCTGCCGATTCAGGCTCGAGTCGCGGCCGACGCAGCCTCGCCAAGGCTCGACAGCTGCTACGGGGGGCGGTGTTGGATAGACGGTATCTACGCAGGTCAGATCAGATGCAGGTGGTTATCCCAGAGCCCCGCCGGTAATTCCAACGGTTTGGCGACCAGCTGTTTCTGGCGGCAATCGTAGTAGCGGCAACGGCCCTGGCCCGAGGTGACGACAAACCCGTCCGCCACTGCGCCGACGCCTGCGCAATCGGGCAACGGTCCATCCAGGCGCAGCTCGGCGGTGTCCATGTCCCAGATAAAGAAGCGGTTACCACGGGGTGCGGTCAACGCCACCAGGCGCAACTCGCTGTGCACGGCGACGCTGGCGGTGTAATGCCCCATGGCCTGCAACTGCTCATCGGCCACCGGGAACGCCACGAACGGCTGGCCCGGGCGCTTGATCGCCAGCAACTCGGAGCGCTCCTGGGACGGTCCCATGAACTGCTGGCCGGTGAGAAGGGTGCCATCGCTGGCGATGCCCATATGGCGCACGCTGTTCATCTGCTGGCCGAGGGTTTCCTTGCTGATCAGCGTGCCGTCACGGTGCATCAGCACCAGGCTCGGTTCCATGGCGTTGAGGTTCATCTCCACGCGGCTTTCGGCTTCGGTGCGAATGCCGCCGTTGGCTACCACCAGGGTTTCGCCGTCGGGCATCCACGACACCTGGTGCGGGCCGATGCCATGGGTGGAGATCTCGCCGCTGTGCACCAGGCGCTCGCCTTCGAACTTGTACACACCGAGCAGGCCACGGCCGGGGTCTGACGTGTCGTTCTCGGTGGCGTACAGCCAATTGCCGCTCTTGTGGATAACCGCATGGCCGTAGAAGTGGCGGTTGGCGTTCGAGGTGAGGGTTTGCAACAGCGCGCCGTTACGCAGGTCGATCAGGTAACTCTCGGTGCCTGGGCGGCGGGCAACAAACAGTGCAATCGGCAGCGTCGGGTGGTTGATGATGTCGTGGCAGCGCTGGCCGACCTGGGTGGCGAACACCTGCTTGCCGTCCAGCTGAAAGCCCACGGCATAGTGCTTGCCGTCTGCATCATCGCGCGCCGACAGCAGCAGCGGGCCCCTGTCTTTCCCTTTGAACAGCGTCCAGCCACCCAACGTGAGTGCGCTGAGCAGCACGCTGCCGATCGCCAAAGCCTGTCGCCTGAGCATCATCAGTCACCGTCGTTGGCATTGAAGCCCAGTTGGATCCCCAGCGCCTTGGCCAGCTCGCCTTCGTGCAGGCGGTGGACGACGTTGAGGCTGTCGTAGATGTCGTTGAGCTGCTGGCGTCCGGCGTCATCGTTCAACAGTTCGTTGAGGGTGCGCTGGTTGCTGGCGAACAGTTTCAGCGCGGCGGCATAGGCCGCGTCGATCTTGTCGGCCAATGGCTTCTGATCCGCCGGCAGCAAACCACGCAGGCCCTTGTTGTCCACGCCGACCCACACGGTCTGGGCGGCGGCGAGGCTGGCTTCCAGGCTTTGCAGGGACGACTGGCTGCGCCATGCATCGGCCTGGA
Organism: Pseudomonas sp. 1 R 17; assembly: GCF_900067035.1. Lineage (NCBI taxonomy): Bacteria > Pseudomonadati > Pseudomonadota > Gammaproteobacteria > Pseudomonadales > Pseudomonadaceae > Pseudomonas > Pseudomonas sp. 1 R 17. The sequence continues at coordinate 187,689 of NZ_FKLB01000053.1, read as the reverse complement.
ACGGCTGCGGGATGCCCTTGGTCTGGCGGCCCATGGGCGTGCCGAGTTTTTTCTTCAGGGTGTCCAGTGCGGTCACTTGTACGCGCAGCAGATCGGCGATGGCTTCGTGGGAATCAGCGTAGCGCTGGTTCGGAAACTTGCTCATCTGCGCGAGCATGCCGTCGGTGCTGTTCCAGCTGGCCAGGATCTCTTCGGCCAGGGCTTTCTGGCGCTCACCAATGGCCACCAGCAGCGGACAGTAACGGGCTTTCTGCGCATCGTCGGCGATGTCGGTCCTGGCGTCGTAGAGGATGTATTCGTAGGCCGACAGGCCCTGCACCACCACGCTGGACTTGGCCAGTGCGGCACCGTCGATCTGCGGCTGGGCGGCGACCAGTTGCTCGACCTGGCGGCCCACCAGGTTCTTCTTGTCCGGCCAGAACTGCACCTGCCACGAGCGGTTGCCCTCGGCCAGTGGGCCGATCAGCAGCGGTTGCAACTCGGCCCAGGCTTTTTGCGCGTGGAGGAAGTCGGCGCGGGCGGTGTCCAGGCTTTCTTTGCCCTGGCAGTAGGCCAGGGCGCTGACGGCCAACTGGCGGTCGGCTTCGACCCAGCGGCTGTAGGTCGGCAGGATCACCTGCTTGGCGATCGCCGCCGAGGTCACGGCTTGCGGGTCTTGTGGCGAGCAGGCGCCCAGGGCGAGGGCGGCCAGGCTGGTGAACAACAACTTGGGACGGAACATGTCGAGCTCCCTTCTGTAATTGGGGCGAAGCTTATAAAGAATTCAGGAACGCCAGCAACGCAGCGCGCTGCTCGGCATTGAAGGACAACACATGCTGCTGCGCCGCTTGTGCTTCGCCGCCGTGCCACAACACGGCTTCGAGCAGGTTGCGGGCGCGGCCGTCATGCAGGAACTGGGTATGACCACTGACGGTCTGCGTCAGGCCGATGCCCCACAACGGCGGCGTGCGCCAGTCGCGGCCACCGGCCTTGAATTCCGTGCGGTTGTCGGCCAGGCCTGGGCCCATGTCGTGCAACAGCAGGTCGCTGTAGGGGCGAATCACCTGGTTGGCCAACTCGGGTTCGGCGGCATTCGCAGCGGTGGTGAACGTCGGTTTATGGCAACCCTGGCAACCGGCCTGGTAGAACAGGTTTTTCCCGGCCAGCACCTGCGGCGTGTCGACGTCGCGGCGCACGGGCACGGCCAGGTTGCGCGTATAGAACAGCACCAGGCGCAGGATGTTGTCGCTGACTTCCGGCTCGCCATCGGGGCCATTGCCGTTGGGTGCCTGTTTGCAGGCGACTTGGGCGTCGGTGCAGTCATCGAAGGGTCTCAGGGAGGTGGTGAGGCCCATATCACCAGAGAACGCGTGAACATTTTGTTGATTGAGATTGGGTTGCCCGGCTTTCCAGCCAAAACGCCCGAGTACGGTTGTTTGCTCGGCGTCATCCCAGACCCGATTCGCCCTGCCGACGAGGGCTTCCTTGTCGGCGGTCTTCGGGTCGGTATTGCGCAGGATGTCCGCGTCGCTGATGGCTTCGAGCAGGCCCAGGCCGATCATCGGCGGGGCGATGCGTGCGGAGAAGCGCGTGTCCGGATGCATCGGGCCATAGCCGAGCTGGGTGATTTGCAGGTCGGGCTTGCGCAGCTCGACGACGGTGCCGTCCTTAAAGGTGACGTTGACCGGCGTGTAGTCGACGCGCACCTTGCCTTCTGGTTCGACGCCGGGCACGGCCATGTCCTGCAATTGCCCGCCGTAGACGGGCTCGGGCACCACCCCGGCTTGCTCGATGAGCTTGGCGTAGGGCGCCTGGTCCTGGGTAGACAGGGGAATCGACAGGCGCACCAGCATCGACACCGCATTGGCCGCGTCGGGCAGCGGCGGGTGGCCACGGCCGTCCTTGATATGGCAGTTCTGGCAGGCGTTGGTGTTGAACAGCGGGCCCAGGCCATCCCGGGCGGTGGTGGTGGACGGCGCGATCACCCAGGGGCTGCGAAAGAAGCTGTTGCCCACGCTGAAATCCAGGCGGCGCGTGGGCGACAGGTTGGCCGAGGGCAGGGAAAACGCATTCTGGTCGCGCTTGTTCACCGTCGTCGCGCCGCCCGCTCGCGATTCACCCGGCTCGGCCTTGGTGAAGCGTGGGGCGTCGTCGCAGGCGGCCAGGCTCAAGGCCATCAACGCTGCGCACAGGCGAAAAAGCGAACGAAACATCGAGTTTCCCGGACGAAGGCTGGAAATAAGGTCGCAAAGTCTAACAGGGCGGGGCGGATTGAATAAGAGCAATTATCGTTTGGTGGCATCCCGATTCATTCCCGCTAGAATGACCGCACATTTTTTTCTGGAGGTGGCCAATGCAGGCTCTCGACGCTTTGCTCAACCGTGTTTCCGTGCCGCGTTTGCTGGAACCGGCACCGACCCAGGAGCAGCGCGATGTGCTGTTCGCCGCAGCCATGCGTGCGCCCGACCACGGCCAACTGCGCCCTTGGCGTTTCCTTACCGTGGAAGGTGCCGCCCGTGAGCAGATGGGCACGCTGTTGGCCGAAGCCGCCCGTTTGCAGGACGCCGATGCTCCCCAGGCTGTCATCGAAAAGGCCCAGAACGGCCCGCTGCGTGCACCGCTGGTGGTGGTGGTGATTGCCCGCCTGCAGGAGCACTTCAAGGTGCCCAAGTCTGAACAACTGTTGGCAGCCGCCTGCGCGGCCCACGGCATTCTGCTGGCGGCCTATGCCCAGGGGATTGGTGCGGTGTGGCGCACGGGTGAGTTGTCCTATTCGGCCCACGTGGCCAAAGGCCTGGGGCTGACGGCGGATGAGGAGGTGATTGGCTTCCTTTATTTGGGTACACCGCAGAACCCGCCGCGTACGGCGCCGAAGGAAGATGTGGCGGCGTTTGTGAAGGCCTGGACGGGTCTCTAAGCAGTAGGCGATCAAAATGTGGGAGGGGGCTTGCCCCCTCCCACATTTGACCATTGGTGTGTCTTACACCTTGAATTGATCCATGAGTTTCATCTGCTGGCTGGCCAACGCATTGAGCTGGCTGCTGATGGCCGCCGATTCGGTGGCCTGGCCGGTGAGGGTTTCGGTCACGGTGCGGATCGCCGAGACGTTGCGGTTGACCTCTTCGGCCACGGCGCTTTGCTGCTCGGCGGCGCTGGCGATTTGCAGGTTCATGTCGCTGATCACCGTCACCGCATCACTGATCTTGCCCAGGGCCTGCGCGGCTTGATGGATCTGCCCGGCGTTACTCTGGGCCTGGCTCTGGCTCGAGTGCATGGTTGCCACCACGCCACGGGTGCCGCTCTGGATGCGTTCGATCACCAGGCGGATTTCCTCCACGGAATCCTGGGTGCGCTTGGCCAGGTTGCGCACTTCGTCTGCCACCACCGCAAACCCCCGGCCGCTTTCCCCGGCGCGTGCGGCTTCGATCGCCGCGTTGAGCGCCAGCAGGTTGGTTTGCTCGGCAATGCTGCGGATCACTTCCAGGACTGAACCGATCTGCTCGCTATTGACCGCCAGGGCTTCGACTTCGCCCACCGCCTTGCTGACTTCTTCGGCGAGGGTGGTGATGTCGCGGGTGCTCTGCTCGATGATCGACATGCCTTCACGGGCCGACTGATCGGCGCCGCGTGCCGCGCTGGCGGCATTGGAGGCGCTGTTGGCGACGTCATGGGCGGTGGCGCTCATTTCGTTGGACGCCGTGGCCACCTGGTCGATTTCGCGGAACTGCACCTGCATGCCTTCGCTGGTCTGGCGTGCGATGGCCGAGGACTGGTCAGCCGTGCCACGGGCTTCGGTGATGCTTTGCTTGATCTGCGCGATGGTCGGTTGCAGCTTGTCGAGGAAGCGGTTGAACCAGTTCACCAGTTCGCCCAGCTCATCCTTCTTGGCGTAGGCCAGGCGCTGGGTGAGGTCGCCGTCGCCGCTGGCGATGTCTTTAAGCATGGCTGCCACGCTGTTGATCGGACGGGTGACGCCGGTGGCGGTGAGCCAGATCAGCAGCAAGCCGAGCAGGCCGGCGGCGGCACCGACCAGCAGGGCCTTGAGGGTGCCGCTGGCCTGGGCTGCGTCGAGCACGCCTTGAAGTTTCGTGCTGTCGGCAAGCATCACGTGTTTGGGCAGTTTGATCACTACGCCCCAGGCTTTGGCATCGGCAATGGGCTTGACCGGGTAAACCGCGCGGATGGTGTCGCCTTGTTCGCGGTTGACATAGCTGCCACTGGCGAGCAGTTGCACGATCTCCTTGCCTTCTGCACCGAGGGTGTCGACCAGGTTTTTTCCAACCTTGGCGGGTTCGCCACTGTAGGCCGCAATCAGGCCGTTGCTGGAAATGATCTCAAGGTGTGCCGCACCGTCGAACAGCTCTTTTTGCGCGGCGTCCGTGCTGGCTTGCAGGGTGTTGAGGGCGATATCGACACCGACCACGCCAATGACTTTCCCGTCCACGATCATCGGCAAGGAGATGGTGGTCATCAGTACCGGTGTGCCGGTCACCGTGTCTTCATATGGGTCCAGCAGGCAGGTGCTTCGGGTGTCCCGGGGGCAGGTGTACCAAATGTTATAGGGCGTTCCGCTGAGGTTGAGGGTGGTCTTGGTCAGGTCTTCCTCGAGCATGATGGTGTTCAAGGGTTCACCACCGACGCGGTTCCAGTAGCTGGAGAAGCGGCCTTTTTCATTGGACGCGCGGGTCTTGTCATTGGCGAACTCGCTGTCCTTGCCGTCCAGGCCATAGGGCTCGAACGCCAGCCAGATGCCGAGCACTTTGCTGTTGCGTTCGAAGGTGGTTTTCAGGCTCTGGTTGAGTTCTTCACGCAAGGCGCCGGGGTCCAGCGAGCGCTTGGTGGCCAGGTTGCGCAGGTCTTTGACCTGATCGGCGATGGCGGTGATCACGGTAAGATTTTCACCAAAGGTTTTCCGCAGCAGCACGGCTTGCTCCGCTGCCTTGGCTTGCAGCAGGTTCTGCACGCTGCTGGTGAGCATTCGCGAGCTTGAATCGCTGATCAGATGGTCGTTCTGGTTGGTTTCGTAAAGGTTGATGCTGATGATCAACGCTATTACGCCCAGCAGACATAGCCCGGACAGCAGCACGATTTTCAAACGTATGGAGAGGGTGTCGAACATAGGTTCACTCGCGAATGGGCGTGTGGAAATGCATGCAATCCAGGGCCAAGTCCATTCAGCGCTATGTCTGAAACATCGGCGTAACAAATCAATTCATGAGAGATAGGCGATGGGCGGTAGGAAAGCGGCTACAGCCGGCGTCACACGGGCTGTGCGAGCCGTTCCGGGCGTGACCAGATCCACAGGTTGCCCAGGCTCATCCCGGCAATCGCCAGGTAGATCGGCCAGCCGTGGTCGAGCATCACCAGCATCAGGATGGCGCACAGCAGCATGCTCACGGTGGCACTGACTTTGGCCCGGCGCGCGATGATCCTGCCGTTGCGCCAGTTGAACAGGATCGGTCCGAACAGGCGGTGGTTTTCCAGCCAGGCACTGAGGCGCGGTGAGCTTTTGGTCGCGGCCCAGGCGGCCAGGAGGATGAACTCGGTGGTGGGCAAACCCGGCACCACAATCGCCACCAGCCCGATGCCCAGGCTGACGTAGGCCAGCAGGCCGAAGAGGATCTGTGCGATTTTCGAGGTGGATTGGGGTTTGCGGGTCATGGTGTGTGCAAAGTAGGGGATAACAAAAGAGTCGGCATTGAAATGCGGTTTAAATGTGGGAGGGGGCTTGCTCCCGATAACGGTGCATCAGCCAACAAATAGGTACCTGACCCTCCGCCATCGGGGTGCAAGCCCCCTCCCACAGTTGATTGCATTTCAATGTGGGCGATCAGGCCAGTTCAGGGGCGCTAGCGTACGCCTGTTCCAGCAACACGGTGAAGCGTACAAACGCATCCACCGCGCCTTTTTCCGCTGCGGCTTCTTCCTCGGCGCTCAATTGCAACGCATCCAGGGTGCGAGTGAAGCTTTTCCAGCCTTCGGCGCGACCACCGGCCGGCTCACCCAGGTGGCGGGCACCGAAGGTTTCGCTCAGGCCCAGGCCTACGGCGCGCTTGATCAGGAACGCAGCGCCCAGCTTGGAACCTTCGGACACGAAGAGCCAGCCCAGGGCTTCGGCCTTGCTCGGGTTCTTCAGTGCGCCCGCGACCGGGGCGGGCACTTCGGTGTCCAGGTCAGCCAGGTCCAGCTTGGCGGCCTCGGCGCGGCAGCGTTCGGCCAGGTCGGGCACGATCTTGATCAGTTCGGCATCGTTGTACAGGGCTACCAGTTCTGACTGGAACAGGTATTGCGCCACCACGAACCGCGCGAAGTTGGCCTGGGTTTCAAACGGGGCGTGGGCCTTGACCAGCGCATCCAGCTTGGTATGCGGCTCGTTGGTGATCTGGTTCAGGCGCTGGGAGCGCAGGCTTGGGCGTTCTGCGGTAGAAGAAGCGGTCATGAAAAAGTCCTTGAGAAGGGGGAGCGCCTTATGGCCCTTAAAGAGAGCTGTTATCAACTAGACGAACAAGAAGACGCGGCACAGTAAAAAATCCTCACCTCGCCGCTGAAATTTCGACGAGGTGAGTCGGGTGTCGTCAGATGTCCCAGATCAGGTTGATCGCAACGTTGCGGCCCGGCTGGGTCAGGCGGTCGAGGTTGGCCGGTCCGGTCACCGCGGCTTCGCCGACACTGTCGTAGCTGCGTACGTCATCCCAGTTCCAGTACTTCTTGTCGGTGAGGTTGTAGAGGCCGCCGTTGATGGTCACGTCCTGGGTGACTTTGTAGAAGGCGGTCAGGTCGACAACACCGAAGCCCGGAGTCTTGAAGGGCCCGCTGGTGTCGCCGTCCGGCGCGTGGAAGGTACTGCTGTCGACGCGATCCTGCTTTTTCACCAGGGTCCAGCTCAACAGACCACCGTAGTTGTCCTGGTCGTAGCCCAGGCCAAACACGCCCTTGAGCGGGTTGACGCTGTTCAGCGGCTCGCCGTTATCGTCGTTACGACCGTAGGCATAGGACACCGAACCCTGGGTGTAGAGGCCCTGCGGGGCGCCGAATGCATCCAGGTTCAGGCGCCCTTTGGCTTCGGCCCCTTTGATGGTGGCGCGCTTGATATTGATGGCCTGGAACTGTTCGACCGTGCCGCCGACGACGGCGTTGTCCTCATCGATAAAGTCGCGGTACTTGTTGTAAAACACGGCGATTTCAAAGGATCCCTCGTCAAATTTGCCGCGAATCCCGGTTTCGATGCCCTTGCTGGTTTCTGGCTTGAGGTCGGGGTTGGGTTCGACGGTGTAGCCCAGGTTGAGGTTTTCAAAGCGGCCGTACAACGCCTTGGCGGATGGCGTACGGAAACCTTCGGCATATTGGCCGAACCAGGTGTATTGATCCGTCAGGGCGTAAGTCAGGCCGAACTTGGGCGTCACACGGTGCCAGGTTTTTTCCTTGTCGCTCACCGGGTCCGCGCCTGTCGGGTTGACGGTGTTGAGGAACGCCTGGGTCAGCTTGGGTTTGAGCTGGGTGTAGTCGTAGCGCACGGCGGGCAGGAAGGTCCATTTGTCCCAGCTGATCTGGTCCTGTGCGAACAGCGAATACGTGTTGATGGTCGGGTCGGGGAAGTCGCTGGACTTTTTCACGCTGTCAGTGGCAATCGGGCTGGGCGCGCCGATGGCGGTGCAGCCACTGCCGACGGCCACACAGGTCGCGCCGCCCTCGCGCGAGCCGGTGACTTTCTGCTGCTTGAGGGTGGTGCCGTAGGTCACTTGGTGATCGGTTTCACCGAGGCTGAACGCTTTGTCCAACTGAGCATCGAAAATCCACTGTTTTTCCTGGTACAGCGTGTCGCGGGTACGCAGGACACGACGACCTGACTGATAGATCTCGGCAGTGGTCTGGTCGGTCTTGGCGATCTGGTAGTTGAGGCTGGTCTTGATCCGGTCGGCAATCGGCGACTCAAGGGCGAAGCTGTTTTCCAGGCCGAAACGTTCGCGGGTAATGGTGTCGTTACCACGGCGATCACGGTACAGGTTGAAGCCTCGGCCGCCGATGAACGGGCCGCCCACCGCGTTCTTCAGGTTGACGTCGCGATCATCCTTGTACTTCTCATAGGTCAGGCCCAGGCGGTTGTCATCGCCATAGTTCCAGCCGAGCTTGGCCAGGATGTTGGTGGTGCGCGCGTCTTCGGGGTTGGCGCCGGTACGGGCCAGGCCGGTGGCGTTGTTGCCGTCGTAGGATTCGGTCTCATGGCCATTGCGCTGGCTCAGGTGCAGCAAGCCATCGAAGTCCTGCACGCGGCCGGCGACGGTGCCGGAGGTCAGCCAGCTTTCGTCGGCGGAACTGTAGCCGGTCTTCAGGCGTGCGCCGACGTCCTGGCCGGGCTTGATGATGTCGTCCGGGTCGAGGGTGAAGTAACTCACGGCACCGCCGATGGCGCTGCTGCCGTAGAGGGCCGAGGCCGGGCCGCGCAGGATCTCGACGCGCTTGACGATCTCCGGGTCGACGTAGTTGCGGCGGGTCTTGGCGTAGGGGCCGTTGAAGAAGTTGTCGGGCACTTCCACACCGTCCACCTGGGTGAGGATGCGGTCGCCGTCGATCCCGCGGATGTTGAACCCGGCATTGCCGGCACGGGTGCCAGCGCCGCCGACCGAGACGCCGGGCTCGTAGCGCACCAGTTCACGGATGGTGTTGACGTTCTGGCGGTCCAGTTCTTCGCGATCATGCACGCTGACGGTGCTGGGTACGCTGTTCACATCCTGCGCGTTACGGGTGGCGCTGATGGTCACCTGTTGCAGGTTGAGGGTGCTGCCCGCCGTGCGCTTTTCCAGGACGATGTTGTTGTTGCCCAGCTTGCGGTAGCTCAGGTTGGTCCCCACCAACAGCCGGTCCAGGGCTTTCTCCGGCGACAGGGCGCCGCGCACCCCAGGGGACGACACACCCTGGCCCAGCTCGGCGGGCAGGCCGACTTGCCAGCCGGTCACGCTGGTAAAGGCGTTCAGCGCCGAAACCAGTGGCTGTTGCTCGATGCTGAAGCTGTAGTTGCCGTGGTTGCGGGCGGCAGGTTCGGCGGCAGTGGCGGCCATCACTGGCGAACCGGCCAGCAGGATGGCGGCGGTCAGCAAGGACAGCACGGGGGAGGAGGACCGGCGGTTGAAACGAGAGGACATCGAGAGCGCTCCGGAAGGTACGAATCTTATAGTTGCGAACCGAACCAAATAGGAATCAGTTGCATTGGCTAAGACGAGACGTACCGCCGAAGGCTATCGAGTAAAAATAATTCTCATTTAGTTCAAAATCACCAGCGCGGGGTATTCCGACAATGTGGCTGAGGTGATGTGGGCCAGGGAGCGCACCACATCCAGGGGTTGGTCGAGGCGGTAGTTGCCGGTGACGGCAACGCTGGCGAGCTTGTCGTTGGTGTTGACGATCCAGCCGGGGTAGTAGCGACGCAGCTCGGCGAGCACTTCGCTCATCGGGCAGTTTTCGAAAATCAGCCGGCCTTGCACCCAGGCCAGGTCCTTGCTGGCATCCAGCCGGGCCGGTTGGCCAAAGCCCTTGGGCCCGATGCGGATGCTTTCGCCGGCACTCAGGCGCACGCGGGCATCGTCGAAGGTGTTGCTCAGGTCGACATCGCCGCGCTGCACCTGCACCTGGGCTTCGCCGTTGAGGTAGCGCACGGCGAAGGCGGTATCACGCACGCTGGCGCGCACGGGGCCGGCGTCGATTTCCAGGGGCAGGCCATGGCCGGGCATGATTTCGAAAAAGGCTTCGCCCTGGTACAGGCGGACGATGCGCTGGTGGTCCTTGATGCTGCTGGAAAACGCCGAATTGGTGTTCAGCAACACTTTCGAGCCATCGTCCAATTGCAGGCGCTGGCGTTCGCCCACCACCGTGAGATGGTCGGCTTGCAGGCGTACCGGCAGGTTGCTGAAGCTGAACAGGCCGATCAACAGCACGGCGGCGGTGGCCAGCGGTTTCCAGTGCGGCTTGATCCGGCGCCAGCCCCTGGGTTTGCGCGGCGCGGCCAGGGCGACGGCGGCGCTGTGTACCGGCGCGCCACCCCAGGCGGCCTGGGCCTTGCCGAAGGCGTGGACGTGGGCGGGGTCTTGGGCCAGCCAGGCTTCGAACTCGGCCTGCTGCCCGGGCGCTGGGCACTGCAAGGCGATCAGCCAGTCGAGGGCCTGGTCCATAGCCGTGTCTTGCAACACCTCATGAGCCAGCTCATGGGGGCGCAGTTTATTCGGGTCCGTCACGGTGTTCCTCGGGTCTTCGCCACGTTTTATTCATCTTTCCTACAGCTTGGGTCGACAATTTCGTCGGCTGAAGCTTAAGGCCGATCCAGTCTTTCGGCCACACCTACACAAATGGCCATGATCAATTTCAGTTCCTTTTGCACGGTGCTCAAGGACACGTCCAACTGATCGGCGATCTCCTGGTAGCTGCAACCGTGCAGGCGGCTGAGGATGAAAATCTGCTGCTGGCGCGCGCTCAACTGGCCGAGGCTGATGCTCAGGTGCTCAAGCAATTGCTCGGCCTGGGTGGCGTCTTCGGGGGTGCTGATGGGGGCGGCGACGCTTTGCAGGATGTCCAGTGGCACATCTTCCTGCAGGGTGCGCGCCTGAACCCTGCGCGAACGCAAATGATCCAGCGCCAGGTTGCGCGCGGTCTGGTAGACGAAGGGTTCGAGGTGATCGATCGGCCGCTCGCTGAGGGCCCGGGTGACGCGCAGGTAGGTTTCCTGCAACAGGTCCTCGGCGGTGCTGTGGTTATTCACCATCCGCTGCAAGGTGCGTAGCAGAATCACCCGTTGGGTGAGAAAGACTTGGTTGAAGCGAGATTGGCTCACAGTGATACCAGACCGATTTGCAGTTAATGATAATGCTTATCATCAACTCAAATGGCAAGTGGCTATTTCTGTGAGCCTACATGGGGCCAGTGTGGGAGGGGGCTTGCTCCCGATGCAGTGTGTCAGTCGATGCATTCATCACTGATACCCCGTCATCGGGAGCAAGCCCCTCCCACAAAAGCCATTCCACAAAGGGTGTTATTCGGCGTTACACAAAGCCAGGCAGTTATCCAGCATGCGGTTCGAGAAGCCCCACTCGTTGTCATACCAGGCCAGCACTTTCAGCAACTTGCCGCTGACCTTGGTGTGGTTGGCATCGAAGATCGACGACAGCGGGTTATGGTTGAAGTCACTGGAGACCAGCGGCAGGGTGTTATAGCCGAGGATCTTCGAGTGTTGGCTGGCTTCCTTGAGCAGTGCGTTGACTTCGTCGGCAGTGGCGTCTTTCTTCAACTGCACGGTGAGGTCCACCAGCGACACGTTGATCACCGGTACACGCACGGCCATGCCGGTCAGCTTGCCTGCCAGCTCCGGCAGCACCAGGCCCACCGCTTCGGCGGCGCCGGTCTTGCTTGGGATCATGTTCTGGGTGGCCGAACGCGCGCGGTACGGGTCGGTGTGGTAGACGTCGGTCAGGTTCTGGTCGTTGGTATAGGCATGAATCGTGGTCATCAAGCCGCTTTCGATACCCAATTCGCGGTGCAGCACCTGGGCGACCGGCGCCAGGCAGTTGGTGGTGCATGACGCGTTGGAGATGATCTGGTGGGATTGACGCAGGATGTCGTGGTTCACGCCGTAGACCACGGTCGCGTCCGCGCCTTTGGCCGGGGCGGAGATGATCACCTTGCGTGCACCAGCGGTAATATGGGCGGCAGCCTTGTCACGGTCGGTGAACAGACCGGTGCATTCGAACACCACGTCGACCTTGTGCGCCGCCCACGGCAGGTCGGCCGGGTTGCGAATGGCACTGACGGCAATCCGGTCACCATTGACGGTCAGGCTTTCCTGATCGTGGGCGACCTCTGCATCGAAAGTGCCGTGCACGGTGTCGTATTTGAGCAGGTGGGCATTGATCGAGCTGTCGCCCAAATCATTGATGGCGACGATCTGCAAATCCTGGCGATAGCCTTGGGTATACAGTGCGCGCAGGACATTACGGCCGATACGGCCAAAACCATTGATTGCGATACGAAGAGTCATTGGAAAGTGCCTGTCGTCGATTTGTTGTAAGAATTACAAGATTATTCGCATAAAAATAGAAAACAAGCCTTTTTAGTGGCAATATTTTGTTCAATCTACAACGAGTGACCTGAATCAACTGGTCCGATGATCCAAACGACTCTCTGCCATCCCATGAGCTGCGGGCGTTTGATCAGCATAGACACTCAGGTCGCCACATCCGTTAGCCTGGAGTTCTACACATGCATCCCCGCGTCCTTGAGGTCACCGAACGGCTTATCGCCCGCAGCCGCGCCACTCGTGAGGCTTACCTTGCGCTCATTCGCGGCGCAGCCAGCGACGGTCCGATGCGCGGCAAGCTGCAATGCGCCAACTTCGCCCATGGCGTGGCCGGTTGCGGCACCGAAGATAAAAACAGCCTGCGCATGATGAACGCCGCCAACGTGGCAATTGTTTCGTCATATAACGACATGCTCTCGGCGCACCAGCCGTACGAACATTTCCCGGAACAAATAAAGAAAGCCCTACGCGAAGTCGGCTCGGTCGGCCAGTTCGCCGGCGGCACCCCGGCCATGTGCGACGGCGTGACCCAGGGCGAGCCCGGCATGGAACTGAGCCTGCTCAGCCGTGAAGTCATCGCCATGTCCACGGCGGTAGCGCTGTCCCACAACATGTTCGACGCGGCGCTGATGCTGGGCATCTGCGACAAGATCGTGCCCGGCCTGATGATGGGCGCGCTGCGCTACGGCCATCTGCCGATGATTTTCGTACCGGGCGGGCCGATGCCGTCGGGCATCTCCAACAAGCAGAAGGCCGATGTGCGCCAGCGCTACGCCGAAGGCAAGGCCACTCGCGAAGAGCTGCTGGAATCGGAGATGAAGTCCTACCACAGCCCCGGCACCTGCACCTTCTACGGCACCGCCAACACCAATCAACTGCTGATGGAAGTGATGGGCCTGCATTTGCCGGGTGCCTCGTTCGTCAACCCGTACACGCCGCTGCGTGACGCCCTGACCCGCGAAGCCGCGCACCAGGTCACGCGCTTGACCAAGGCCAACGGCAACTTCACGCCGATCGGCGAGATCGTCGATGAGAAATCCATCGTCAACGCCATCGTTGCGCTCAACGCGACGGGCGGTTCCACCAACCACACCCTGCACATGCCGGCCATCGCCATGTCGGCGGGCATCATCCTCACCTGGGACGACATGGCCGACCTCTCCGAGGTGGTGCCGACCCTGTCCCACGTGTATCCAAACGGCAAGGCCGACATCAACCACTTCCAGGCAGCGGGCGGCATGTCGTTCCTGATCCGCGAGCTGCTTGAAGCCGGCCTGCTTCACGACGACGTCAACACCGTGGCCGGCAAGGGCCTGAGCCGTTATGTCCAGGAACCATTCCTGGTCGACGGCGAGCTGGTATGGCGCGATGGCCCGATCGAAAGCCTCGACGAAACCATCCTGCGCCCGGTGGCGCGCGCGTTCTCGCCGGAAGGCGGCCTGCGTGTGATGGAAGGCAATCTCGGCCGCGGAGTCATGAAAGTCTCTGCCGTAGCGCCTGAGCATCAGATCGTCGAAGCGCCGGCGGTGGTGTTCCAGGACCAGCAGGACCTGGCTGATGCGTTCAAGGCCGGCCAGCTGGAAAAGGATTTTGTCGCCGTGATGCGCTTCCAGGGCCCGCGCTCCAACGGCATGCCGGAACTGCACAAGATGACGCCGTTCCTCGGCGTGCTGCAGGACCGTGGTTTCAAGGTCGCACTGGTGACAGACGGGCGTATGTCCGGCGCGTCGGGTAAGATCCCCGCCGCGATTCACGTCAACCCCGAAGCCCAGAGCGGCGGGCCACTGGCACGGGTCAAAGATGGCGATATCATTCGCGTGGATGGCGTGAAGGGCACCTTGGAGCTTAAGGTGGACGCCGAAGAATTTGCAGCGCGCACGCCTGCCACGGGCCTGTTGGGCAATAACGTGGGGGCCGGTCGCGAGCTGTTTGCATTTATGCGCTTGGCCGCAAGCTCCGCAGAGCAGGGCGCCAGCGCCTTTACCTGTGCCTTGGAGACGCTTAAGTGAAGCTAGCGCTGGTCGGTGACATCGGGGGTACCAACGCCCGTTTTGCGTTGTGGCGAGATCAGGCACTGCATTCGATCCGGGTGCATGCCACGGCTGATCACCAAAGCCCTGAGGACGCGATCAAGGTCTACCTCAAGGAAGAAGGCCTGCAAATCGGCGACATCGGTGCGGTGTGCCTGTCGGTCGCCGGGCCGGTGAGCGGGGATGAATTTAAATTCACCAACAATCACTGGCGCTTGAGCAAGACTGCGTTTTGCCAGGCCTTGCAGGTGGATGAGCTGCTGCTGGTCAATGACTTCTCGGCCATGGCCCTGGGCATGACGCGTCTTAAACCCGACGAATTCCGCGTGGTCTGCCCTGGCACGCCGGAACCGTTGCGTCCGGCGGTGGTGATCGGTCCGGGCACCGGCCTGGGTGTCGGTACCCTGCTGGACCTCGGTGCAGGTCGTTACGCGGCGTTACCGGGGGAGGGCGGCCACGTCGACCTGCCCCTGAGCAGCCCGCGGGAAACCCAGCTGTGGCAGCATATCTACACCGAGATCGGCCACGTCAGCGCCGAAACCGCCTTGAGCGGTGGCGGTCTGCCGCGGCTGTACCGGGCGATTTGTGCGGTCGATGGCCACACACCGGTGCTCGACACCCCTGAAGCCATCACGGCGGCGGGCCTGGCGGGCGATCCGGTGGCCATGGAAGTGTTGGATCAATTCAGCATCTGGCTGGGCCGGGTAGCCGGCAACAATGTGCTGACCACTGGTGGGCGCGGTGGTGTGTATATCGTGGGTGGGGTGATTCCGCGGTTTGCCGACTTCTTCATCAACAGCGGTTTTGCCAGGAGCTTCAGTGACAAAGGCTGCATGAGCGACTACTTCAAGGGCATCCCGGTGTGGCTGGTGACTGCGCCGTATTCCGGGTTGACCGGGGCTGGCGTCGCATTGGAACAGGCGTTTGCCTGACCCGCACCACCTATAACAACAAGGAGGACCCCGTGAGCGTAATCAGTAAATCGATTCTCCTCGTCGACGACGACCAGGAAATCCGCGAATTGCTGCAGACCTACCTCAGTCGCGCCGGTTTCCAGGTGCGTGGCGTGCCGGATGGCGCGGGGTTCCGCCAGGCGATGAACGAGGCGCCATGCGACCTGGTCATCCTCGATGTGATGCTGCCGGACGAAGACGGTTTCAGCCTCTGCCGCTGGATTCGCCAGCACCCGCGCCAGGCGCAGGTGCCGATCATCATGCTCACCGCCAGTTCCGACGAAGCCGACCGCGTGATCGGCCTGGAACTGGGAGCCGACGACTATATCGGCAAGCCGTTCAGCCCCCGCGAGTTGCAGGCGCGGATCAAGGCCTTGCTGCGCCGCTGCCAGTTCGGCCAGGAGCGCAGCGGCAATGGCGATGTGCTGGTGTTCGACGAATGGCGCCTGGACATGATCAGTCATCGGCTGTTCCACGTGGATGGCGAAGAGGTGATCCTCTCCGGTGCCGACTTTGCCCTGCTCAAGCTGTTTCTCGATCACCCGCAGCAGATTCTCGACCGCGACACCATCGGCAACGCCACCCGTGGCCGCGACCTGATGCCGCTGGACCGGATCGTCGACATGGCTGTCAGCCGCCTGCGTCAACGCCTGCGCGACACCGAAAAACCCCCGAGGCTGATCCGCACCGTGCGCGGCAGCGGTTATCAACTGGCAGCCAGCGTGGTTGCCGGCAATGCCCACTGAGCCGCTGAGCGAACGCCGCCGGCGCTTCCCGGTACCGCGCTCCCTGCTGGGGCGCATGTTGCTGCTGACCTTGCTCGCGGTGCTGTTCGCCCAGGCGCTGTCCAGCGTGATCTGGGTCTCGCAGTTGCGCGCCACCCAGCTCGAAGGCCTGGTCACCAGCGCCCGTAGCCTCGCGCACTCGATGACCGCCAGCGTGAGTTATTTCCGTTCGTTGCCGGTGGCCTATCGGCCGTTGGTCCTTGACCAGTTGCGCAGCATGGGTGGTACCCGTTTTGTCGTGACCCTCAATGATCGGCCACTCGACATGCAAGTGTTGCCGCAAACCCCGCGCAAGCAGGCGGTGCTGGTGGCCGTGGATGAAGTCCTGCGCCAGACCCTGGGCGCCGACGTGCCTATCTCGGTGGAGTTCGTCAGCGCCGAAGACCTGCGCATCTTCAACGCCGGGTTGAAACTGGATGAGTTGCCGCGCTCCTGGGCCCATTACGCGCTGACCCTGGAACCCGTCAACCCGCCGGTATTGGTCACCCAGATCGAACTCGCCCCCGGCGAATGGCTGTACATCGCTTCGCTGTTGCCCGAGCCCTACACCAGCCTGGAAGAACAGGGCCTGCCGTCCCAGCAGGTGTGGTTTATCGTGCTGACCAGCGGCTTTTTGCTGCTGTTCATCGGCCTGCTGGTGCACTGGCAAAGCCGGCCGCTCAAGCGCCTGGCGCGGGCGGCGCGTGACATGTCCCTGGGCGCCGATGTGGAACCGGTAGCCGAAGGCGGCGGCAGTGAAGTGGTGGAAGTGGGTCGCGCGTTCAATGCGATGCGCGAACGCATCAGCCGTTACCTCACGGAGCGCAGCCAATTGTTCAGCGCGATTTCCCACGACCTGCGCACACCGATTACCCGCCTGCGCCTGCGCGTGGAATTGCTCGAAGACGAGAACCTGCAAACCAAGTTCGGCCGTGACCTGGATGAGTTGGAGTTGCTGGTCAAGGGCGCGCTGCAATGTGTAAAAGACACCGATATCCACGAGAACATCCAGCCGGTCGACCTCAACCATGTGCTCGAATGCCTGGTGGAGCCTTATGTAGCGCCCAACGGCAACGGCCGGGTCACCCTGGACGGCGCAGCAGTGGCGGCGTACCCGGGCAAGCCGCTGGCGCTCAAGCGCTGCATCGGCAACCTGATCGACAATGCCTTGAAGTACGGGCAGAACGCCCATTTGCGTATTGAGGACGATGGCGCGGAGTTCATCCTGCACGTCGACGACGAAGGCCCTGGCGTGCCGGAACAGCGTTTGGAACAGGTCTTCGAACCGCATTTTCGCCTGGCCGGCCAGCAGCAGGGTTACGGTTTGGGCTTGGGTATTGCGCGCAATATTGCCCATAGCCATGGCGGTGAAGTGAGTTTGCAGAATTTGCGTGAGGGGGGCTTGCGGGTCACCCTGCAACTGCCCCGGACCCTGGACTGACTTCTCCGTAGCTGCCGAGCGCAAGCGAGGCTGCGTCAGGCGCGCTGCCGATTCAGGACCGAGTCGCGGCCGACGCAGCCTCGCCGGGGCTCGACAGCTGCTACGATGCCAACCCATCAAGGCCTCACCCCCGTAGCAGTTGCCGAGCGCAAGCGAGGCTGCGTCGGGCGCGCTGCCGATTCAAGCCCGAGCCGCGACCGACGCAGCCTCGCCGGGGCTCGACAGCTGCTACGGGGTTTTGCGCGGTGCGGGATAAGACGGTATCGACGGAAAGGGGGTCAGACGCTTTGGCGCAGTCGTGCCAAATCCCTCAGCGGCGGTGCCCCAAACAACCGGCTGTACTCCCGGCTGAACTGCGACGGGCTTTCATACCCCACCCGATACCCCGCCGCCGACGCTTCCAGCCCTTCGGCAATCATCAGTCGACGTGCTTCCTGCAAACGCAGCTGCTTCTGGTACTGCAGCGGGCTCATGGCCGTAATCGCCTTGAAACGGTGATGCAGGGTCGAGACGCTGAGGTTCACTTCCTTGGCCAGGTCATCGATGCGCAGCGGTTGTTCGTAGTTGCCATTGAGCCACTTGATCGCCTGGCTGACGCGATGGCTCTGGCTGTTGGCCACGGCAATTTCATACAGGCGATAACCCTGGGGACCTCGCAGCAGGCGGTAGAGGATTTCACGGTTGATCAGCGGCGCCAGCATGGCAATGTCTTTGGGCGTATCCAGCAGGCGCGCCAGGCGCAGCACGGCGTCGAGCAACTGGGGGTCGATGCGGTCCACATACATCCCGCGCGATGTCGGGCGCGTGGGCACGCCCATGGGGCCGGCCTCGGCGATCAAGGCGGTGAGCTGCGCCGGGTCGATATTGATGCGCACTGACAGGTTCGGATCTTCCGGCGTGGCATCGATGATTCGCCCGGCCACCGGCATCGCCACCGAGAACACCAGGTAATTGAGCGGGTCGTAGGCAAAGATTTCGTCGGCCAGGCGCACTTCCTTGCTGCCGTTGGCGAGGATGCACAACGCCGGCTCCACCAGTACCGGCATGAAGTCACGCGGCGTGTTGTGGCGGTTCAGGAACAGTGACGTAATCGCCGTGCCATAGGAGCCGTCTTCCCAGGTATGACGATGCACGATGCTCGCCAGCTCGGCGCGCTGTTTTTCCGTCTCGGCGTCGAGGGGCATGGACTGTTGTTCGGGCGACGGCATAAGGCGTCCTCTGCATGCTTTTTTGATGGGCTCAGCTTAGCGGCGGCTTTTCAAACAGTGTTAGGTCGATTCTGCACAATCCTTGCCTGATCCTGCGACGTGTCGTGAATCAGGCAAGTTCTCGGGCTGTCATGTCCCTGAAATAAGGCGTTTGCCTGTGGAATCGAACCGGCGGTCCCTACGTCCTCTCTACGCTTCTCGCAGGATTGTGCAATAAGCCTGCAGGAATTGACTAACCGCGCCCGCACCCGCGCCGTTATCTTTGATCCTGTGGCAACACGCCCTCACAGTGCTTGCCGAGCATCACTTCTCAACGGGAGAGTCGAACATGTCCACCCCCATTCCCGCGAGCCATATGGCCTTTATCCGCGCCCGCACCGGGTGCAGCACCGAACTGGGTGCACGCTTGAGCAGTTTGATCGAACCGGGCCGTCAGGCTCAGGGTTGCCTGCAATTTTCGTTGCAGCATTCCCAGGTCGATCCCGATGTCTGGTTGATCTCGGGTTTCTGGAGCAGCGAGCAGGCGATGAGCGCCTACTTCAACTCGCCGGCCCTGATGATCTTCACCGAGCTGTTGAACGACATGGTCGTGCGCAGCATGGACTTCCAGACCTTCACCGATGCCTCCGCCGCCAATGCCTACGGCGAGTACCTGCAACTGGCCGGTTAATGGTTAGAATGGCCAACTTTTCCATTGGCCAGGACCTGCAACATGGCACGTAAACAATTTGCCCACCACGAAGCCGTATCCGCCGTAGTACCAGGTGAAGGGGGCTACAGCGCCGCCGTCGCCGTCAAGGCGCTGGATGGCATGGGCGCACCGCAGTTTCACAAGATCCTGGATGGACAGACCTTCAAGACCGCCTCCGACGCCGATGATGCAGCCACCGTGCAGCTCGAGCGGCTGATCGATGTGGATGAAGAGGGTCAACTGACCTGGGCGAGCGCCGCGAGCTGAACAACGCCGACCCTCTAATGTGGGAGGGGGCTTGCTCCCGATAGCAGTGTGTCAGTCAACAACGATGTTGGATGTGCCATTGCCATCGGGGGCAAGCCCTAATGCCAGTCAGTTAAGCGTACATCGCCTCCTGTAGGAGCGAGCTTGCTCGCGAAAAACGTCAACGATAACGCGTGCTTCCTGAATGAACGCGGCGCCTGTGAGTTTTTCGCGAGCAAGCTCGCTCCTACAAAAAGCCTTAACTGACTGGCATTAGGGCAAGCCCCTCCCACTTTTTTGGTGTATTTCAGTCAGGGTTTGCTGGCGCCTGGGCGATACATCTTGAACAGCGCCTCCGGGCCCAACTGGAAGTAGTCCGCCGGGCCGCCGCCGCGCAGGATCGGTTCGGCGGCGGCAGTGTCGTACACCCCATCCTTGAGCAGCCACTTGGCAATGTGCACCGCGACCACCTCGCCCAGCACCAGCCAGCTGGGCACCAACTGCTGGTCGGCGCGCTGCAGCTGGATGATCTGCGTCACCTTGCACTCGAACGACACCGGGCTCTCGCCCACTCGCGGCACGCCGACGATTTTCGACGCCACCGGTGTCAGGCCGGACAACTCGAACTCATTCACCTCCGGCGAGACGGCCGCGCAGCTCTGGTTCATCTGCTCGGCCAGCGGGCGGGTGGCCAGGTTCCACACAAACTCGCCGGTCTGTTCGATGTTGTTCAGGCTGTCTTTGCGCCCGACGCTGGAAAACCCAATGATCGGCGGAATGTAGTTGAACGCATTGAAGAAACTGTAGGGCGCAAGGTTCAGGCGCCCGTTACTGTCGTGAGATGAAATCCAGCCAATCGGCCGTGGCCCGACAATGGCATTGAACGGGTCATGTGGCAGGCCATGGCCGTTGGCCGGTTCGTAGAAGTGGATAGCGTCAGACATGGCCGGGTTCCTGCTGCGGGGTTCTGGGAGGCAGCCATAGTGCAATCCATGGCGACGAATTTCCATCGGCCCTATGGAATTTTCATTCAGCGGCCACCTATTTTTCACAGCGGCCCGTTCAGTCTGCGCCCAAGGTCGATACCCCCTATAAGACTGAGCCTCGGAGCCTTCTACCGCATGAATAAACTTCCTCAGATCACCCTGGCGTTCTGGGTCATGAAAATCTGCGCAACCACCCTGGGCGAAACCGCCGGGGACTTGTTGTCGATGACCCTGAACGTCGGTTACGCCATCAGCTCGATGATCCTTATCAGCGTGTTCCTGGTCACTCTGGTGACACAACTCTGGTCGAAAACCTACAACCCGGTGCTGTACTGGATCGTGATCCTGTCCACCAGCACCGCCGGCACCACCATGTCGGATTTCATGGACCGCACTCTGGGCCTGGGCTATGCCACCGGGTCGATGATCCTGATCGTGATCCTGATGATCATCTTTGCGATGTGGCATCTCAGTGGTGACTCGCTGAACGTGAACAAGGTGCAGACTTTCCGAGGCGAGCTGTTCTACTGGATGGCGATCCTGTTCTCCAACACCCTGGGCACTGCGTTGGGCGACTTCCTGGCGGACGATTCGGGGCTCGGCTTTGCCGGTGGCGCCTTGTTGATTGGTTCGACCATCGCCGCGGTGCTGGCGCTCAAGTACTTCACCCAAATCTCGTCGGTGCTGTTGTTCTGGGTGGCGTTTGTACTGACCCGGCCGTTTGGTGCAACCCTGGGCGACTTCCTGACCAAGCCCCATGAAAAGGGCGGGTTGGATTTCGGCACCATTGGATCATCGGCGGTATTGGCGGCGGTGCTGGTGGTGATGATTGCCGGGGCGTCGTATGCACAGCGGCGGCATGGCCGGAGCCCGGTAGCAGAGGTGTCCTGATTCAACAGGTGGGAGCGGGCAAGCCCGCTCCCACATTTGTTACTGCATCCAACCGTTAGTCCGTGGTGATGCGCGAATGCTTGCGTGTGTCCTTCATGGTCACATAGACCACCAGCGACACCGCAATACACGCAGTCACATACCAGTAGTAACCGGTTTCCATCCCGATGCTCTTGAACCACAGCGCGATGTATTCAGCGGTACCGCCGAAGATCGACACGGTCAGTGCATAGGGCAGGCCTACGCCCAGGGCGCGGATTTCGGTTGGGAACAGTTCAGCCTTGACCACGGCGTTGATCGAGGTGTAGCCGCTGACGATGATCAGCGCGGCCATGATCAGGAAGAACGCGCCCCACCAGGTCTGGATAGTATGCAGGGTGGTGAGGATCGGTACGGTGAACAGTGTGCCGAGGATGCCGAAGGCGATCAGGATCGGCCGACGCCCGACTTTGTCCGACAGCCCACCGACGATCGGTTGCAGGCACATGAACAGGAACAGCGTTGCCGCCGAGATCGTGGTGGAATCGGAAATGCTCATGCCGACGGTGTTCACCAGGTACTTCTGCATGTAGGTGGTGTAGGTGTAGAAGGCCAGGGTGCCGCCCATGGTCAGGCCGACCACGGTCATCAGTTCCTTGGGGTGGCGCATCAAGGTGCGCATGGCGCTTTCCTTGGCTTTTTCCTTCTTGGTGAACGACTCGGTTTCTTCCATGCCGCGACGCAGGTACAGCGCGACCACTGCGCACAGGGCGCCGATGGCGAACGGGATACGCCAGCCCCAGTCGTACAGTTGCTCGGTGGTGAGCACTTGTTGCAACACGATCAGTACTGCCAGGGCGATAAGCTGGCCGGAGATCAGGGTCACGTACTGGAAGCTGGAGAAGAAACCGCGACGTTCCTTGGTGGCCATTTCACTCAGGTAGGTGGCCGAGGTGCCGTATTCGCCACCGACCGACAAGCCTTGCAGCAGGCGGGCGAACACCAGCAGGATCGGTGCGCCGACGCCGATGGTTTCGTAACCGGGGCTCAGGGCGATGATCAACGAGCCGAAGCACATCAGCAGGACCGACGCCATCAGTGCGGCTTTGCGACCCGCACGGTCGGCGTACAGGCCCATCAGCCAGCCACCGATCGGACGCATCAGGAAGCCCACGGCGAAGATCGCGGCGGTGTTGAGCAATTGGGCGGTGGTATCGCCTTTCGGGAAGAAGGCTTTAGCGAAGTACAGCGAGAACGCGGCGTAGACGTACCAGTCGTACCACTCGACCATGTTGCCGACCGACCCGCTGAAGATCGATTTGATGCGGCTGGTGGTGGTGCGTTCTTTGGCCGGCGCGGCCGCCGACCCCAGGGGCAAGGTGTTGGAGTTATCCATTGAAGGATCCTTCATCTAGTTGTTTTTATGGAGCGGCGCGAGCGCAGCCTGGCTGGGGCTATAGCAGGAGCTGTGCCAGGTAGATGAAGGCCCGGTCTAGAAGGGGCTCGGGTTTATTTTGAGCGGAAAGTCGCTGATGCTTTTTAGGGGGATGAGCGGAAATTCGCTCATTCATCTTTCAGGAACATGTCCCTGGCCAACCCATGGCGCTGCATCTTTTCGTTGAAGGTGCGCCGTGGCAGCTGCAACTCCGCCAGCACCGCCTTGATATCACCTTTATGCCGGGTCAATGCGGCCTTCAGGCAATGGGCCTCGAACGCCTCCTGCTGCGCGGCCAGCGATTGCCCGGCTTCGATGCCTTCCGGTTCCGGTTCGCCAAGGCCCAGCACCTGGCGTTCGGCGACGTTGGCCAGTTCGCGCACATTGCCCGGCCAGTCATGGCTGAGCAGGCGCCCCAGTTGCGCGCCGCTCAGCGGTTCCACGCTGCGACCCAGGCGCTCGGCGGCGCTTTGGGCAAAGTGATCGAACAGCAGCGGGATGTCTTCGCGGCGCTCGCGCAGAGGCGGCAGGCGCAGTTGTGCAACGTTCAGCCGATAGGCCAGGTCTTCGCGAAAGCGCCCGGCGCGGGCTTCTTCCAGCAGGTCCGGCTTGGTGGCGGCAATGATGCGTAAATCCACATGAATGCTTTGATTGGAGCCCAGGCGTTCCAGCTTCTGATCCTGCAATACCCGTAACAGCTTCACTTGCTGGGCCAGGGGCATGCTTTCGATTTCATCGAGGAACAGCGTACCGCCATGGGCGTACTCCAGTTTGCCGATGCGCTTGCCCTGGGCACCGGTGAAGGCGCCGCTTTCGTGGCCGAACAGTTCGGCCTCGAACAGTTGCTCGGGAATCGCCGCGCAATTGAGCGCCACAAACGGTTTTTTCGCGCGTGGGCCGAAGTCATGCAGGCAGCGGGCGACCAGCTCCTTGCCGCTGCCGGTCTCGCCACGGATCAGCACGTTGACCGGCAAGGTCGCCAGGTCGAGTACCTGCCGGCGCAGGTTCTGCAAGCCCCGGGACACGCCGAGCAGGCTCGACTCCAACTGTGCCCGATGATCGGCCTGTTGGTGCAGGCGGCGGTTTTCCAGGATCAGCCCGCGCTTGTCCAACGCGCGGCGCAGGCTGTTGAGCAAGGCATCGGGGCTGAAGGGTTTTTCCAGGAAGTCGTAGGCGCCGTCGCGCATGGCTTCGACGGCCATCGGTACATCGCCATGCCCGGTCAGCAGGATGACGGGCAGGTCGGCGTCACGGCGTTGCACTTCGGCCAGCAGCTCCAGGCCGCTGAGCCCGGGCATGCGCACGTCGCTCAGGATCACCCCGGGAAAGTCCTTGGGCAGTTGCGCCAGGCAGGCTTCGGCGCGGCTGAACAACTGCACCTCGAACCCCGACAAGCTCAGCCATTGCTCGACGGCCGTACGAATGCTGGCTTCGTCATCGACCACAATCACCGCGTTCAACATAAGTCGGGTGTCTCCAGCGCGATAGGCAAGGTCAGGGTAAATACCGCGCCGTCGCCACGGTTACTGGCGCTCAGGCGTCCGCCCAATTCGTGCACGATAGCGTAGGAAACCGCCAGGCCCAAGCCGAGCCCGTCGCCCACCGGCTTGGTGGTGAAGAACGGGTCGAACACGCTGTTGAGGTGCTCTTCGGCAATCCCGCCGCCGCTGTCGCTGACCGTGAGTTGCCACAGTTGCTGATCGGCGTGCAGGCGGATTTTCAGGCGCTTGCGGGGTTTGTCGGCCATGGCGTCGAGGGCGTTGCGCAGCAGGTTGATCAGCACCTGTTCGAGGCGGATCGCATCGCCGCGTACCCAGGCGGGGCGGGTCAGGTCGAGCACGGTGCCGATGGCTTCATCACGCAGGCGCGCGTCGAGCAGGTGCAGGGACTGGTCGACCACGGTGGCCAGGTCGAGGCGTTCGCGCAGGCCGCTGGGGCTTTTGCGCGCAAAGGTCTTGAGATGGCCTGTGAGGGCGGCCATGCGTGTGAGCATATCGTCCAGCGGGGTCAGGGCCTTGTAGGCGTCGTCCACCCGACCGTGGTCCAGCAGCAACCGCAGGGTCGCCAACTGCATGCGCTGGGCGGTCAGCGGCTGATTGATCTCATGGGCGAGGGCGGCGGACATCTGCCCCAGCGCCGCTAACTTCGCCGATTGCACCAGGCCATCCTGGGCAGTGCGCAGGGCCTGGGTGCGCTCTTCCACAAGCTGTTCGAGTTCTTCGCGGCTGCGCTGGCGCAAACGGGCCAGGCGCCAGCGTTGGCTGAGGAACAGCACCAGGAACACCAGCGCCAGCCAGGAGCCGGCGGCGGCAAGGCCGGCGTTGCGCTGGTCCTCAAAGGCGAACTGGGGTTTGCGCAACAGGTGCAGGGTCCAGCCCTCGGCTTTCAGCGGCAGGGACTCCCAGATGTAATTGGCGTTGCCTTCGGGGCCGTTGACGCGCATCAGGTGGCTGTTTTCGTCGAAGCGTTGCAACGTCTGGGTGTCCAGCGGCTGCAGTTGTTTCTTGTCGTATTGGCGGGTGGCCTTGAGTTCGACCAGGTCGCTGGCCGACAACGGGTGCAGGTTGCGATAACGCCAGCCCGGTTGGTTGGCGATAAACACGATGCCGCGCGCGTCGCTGACCAGCAACAGGTCATCACCCTGGGCCCATTCGCGCTCCAGCTCAGGGAATTCCAGTTTCACCACCATGGCGCCAAGGAACTGCTCGTGTTCATCCAGCACGGCGCTGGAGAGGAAATACCCCGGGATCCCGGTGGTCACGCCGACTGCGTAAAAGCGCCCGGTGCCCTGGCTCTTGGTCTGGCTGAAATACGGCCGAAACCCGTAGTTGTGCCCGACATAACTGCTCGGCAAGTTCCAGTTGCTGGCGGCCACGGCCAGGCCTGTGCGGTCCATCAGTTCCAGGGTGGAGGACTGCGCCGCACCGTTGATGCGTTCGAGCTTGCGGTTGAGCAGGTCCTGGGTGCCGGCGTCCAACGGGCCTTTGAGCGCGTTGATCATCTCCGAGTCCAGCGCCAGCACAGCGGGCAGGGCGCGGTAGCGTTCGATCAGGGTGTGCAGGGAATTGGCGTACAGCGCCAGTTGCTGGTTGGCGCGTGCCGCATCGTCCACCAACGCCTGGCGTTCGGCATGGCGTGTGGCCAAGGCAGCGGCCAGCAACGCACCGGCGATGATCAGCAGGGAATAGCAGGTCAGGCGCAGGGGACGAGGGATCACGATCATACGGTGATGGGCAGGCACGGTAAGGGGAGTGCACCATAGCATGAGCGGCTTGGGTCTTGTGGTGAGGGGCTGTCGTGGCTGAAGGGGAGAGTGGGTTTATTGTGGTGAGCGGGGCAAGCCCGCTCACCACAATAAACCCGCTTGCCATAGGTGAATCAGCAGGCAATAAAAAAGCGACCGGGCCATGGGCCGCAGTCGCCTTTATCCTTGCGGGAAAGTGCTTACTGCACTTCTACCGCCAGGCTTTCACTGATCTTTTTCTGCCAGATGGCCGGACCGGTGATGTGGACGGATTCGCCCTTGCTGTCCACCGCAACGGTGACCGGCATGTCTTTCACGTCGAACTCGTAGATCGCTTCCATACCCAGTTCGGCGAAGGCAACCACACGCGACTTCTTGATGGCTTGGGCCACCAGGTAAGCAGCGCCGCCCACGGCCATCAGGTACACGGCCTTGTGGTCCTTGATCGCTTCGATCGCGGTAGGGCCACGCTCGGATTTGCCGATCATGCCCAGCAGGCCGGTTTGCTCGAGGATCTGACGGGTGAACTTGTCCATCCGCGTCGCGGTGGTCGGGCCAGCCGGGCCAACCACTTCTTCGCGCACCGGATCAACCGGGCCGACGTAGTAGATAAAGCGACCCTTGAGGTCCACCGGCAGGTTTTCGCCCTTGTTCAGCATCTCGACCATGCGCTTGTGCGCGGCGTCGCGACCGGTGAGCATCTTGCCGTTGAGCAGCACGGTTTCGCCCGGCTTCCAGCTCTGCACTTCTTCCGGGGTCAGGGTGTCGAGGTTGACGCGACGGGCCGATGGACCGGCTTCCCAGACGATTTCCGGGTAGGCGTCCAGCGGTGGCGCTTCCAGCGACGCCGGGCCCGAACCGTCGAGCACGAAGTGCGCGTGACGGGTGGCGGCGCAGTTGGGGATCATGCACACCGGCAGCGAAGCGGCGTGGGTCGGGTAGTCCATGATCTTTACGTCGAGCACGGTGGTCAGGCCACCCAGGCCCTGGGCGCCGATGCCCAGTTGGTTGACCTTCTCGAACAGCTCCAGGCGCATCTCTTCGATACGGTTCTGCGGGCCGCGCTTTTTCAGCTCGTGGATGTCGATGGATTCCATCAACACTTCCTTGGCCATCACCGCGGCTTTTTCGGCGGTGCCGCCGATGCCGATGCCGAGCATGCCCGGTGGGCACCAGCCGGCGCCCATGGTCGGAACGGTCTTGAGCACCCAGTCGACGATCGAGTCGGACGGGTTGAGCATGGCCATTTTCGACTTGTTCTCGGAACCGCCGCCCTTGGCCGCCACATCCACTTCCACGGTGTTACCCGGGACGATGGAGTAGTGGATCACGGCCGGGGTGTTGTCCTTGGTGTTCTTGCGTGCGCCGGCCGGGTCGGCCAGGATCGATGCGCGCAGGACGTTTTCCGGCAGGTTGTAGGCGCGACGCACGCCTTCGTTGATCATGTCGTCCAGGCCCATGGTGGCGCCATCCCAACGTACGTCCATGCCCACGCGCACGAACACGGTGACGATACCGGTGTCCTGGCAGATCGGGCGATGGCCGGTGGCGCACATGCGCGAGTTGATCAGGATCTGCGCGATGGAGTCACGGGCTGCCGGCGATTCTTCGCGCAGGTAGGCCTCGTGCATCGCCTGGATGAAATCAACGGGGTGGTAGTAGGAAATGAATTGCAGGGCGTCGGCAACGCTCTGAATCAGGTCGTCTTGCTTGATCACGGTCATGAGTCGCGCTCCTCTATAAGGGAACATTCAATAAAGGTGGGCTCAGTGGGGTGCATCGGTCGGCTGAGTCCACCTTTCCAAGGCACGCCAAGTGGTGCAGGCGCGACGCTAAAAAGGCGCGGCAGTATAACCCGGCACGGTGGCCGATACACCCGACTATGGTCAAACTGTCGCAGGCATGATTCCCTGTGCGCACCCCTTGTGATTGAGTCCTTCCATGCCTGAACTGTACGTCGGCGAACGCCATTGGTCGGTAGCCACCGGCAGCAACCTGCTGGATGCCTTGAACCAGGCGGGTGTGGCTGTGCCCTACAGTTGCCGTGCCGGCAGTTGCCATGCGTGCCTGGTGCGGTGCCAGGGCGAGGTCGAGGACCGTCAGCCCGCTGCCTTGAGCCCGGCACAACGCCAGGAGGGCTGGCGCCTGGCGTGCCAGTGCCAGGTGATCGGCGATCTGCAGGTCGAGGCGTTCGACCCGCTGCGGGACGGCCTGCCGGCCCAGGTGGTGGGGGCCGATTGGTTGAATGCCTCGGTGCTGCGCCTGCGGCTGCAACCGGAGCGTGGACTGCGGTATCGCGCCGGGCAGCACCTGGTGTTGTGGGCCGGGCAGGTGGCACGGCCTTATTCCCTGGCCAGCCTGCCTCAGGAGGATGCATTCCTGGAGTTTCATATCGATTGCCGCCAGCCCGGCGCATTCAGCGATGCCGCGCGAGCCTTGTCGGTGGGTGATCGCCTGCGCCTGGGAGAATTGCGTGGCGGCGCGCTGCAATACGATCCCGACTGGCAATCCCGGCCGCTGTGGCTGCTGGCTTCCGGTACCGGCCTGGGGCCGCTGTGGGGTGTGCTGCGCGAGGCGTTGCGCCAGGATCACCAGGGCGCCATCCGTATGATTCACCTGGCCCATGATGCCGACGGTCATTACCTGGCCGGACCCCTGGCCGAACTGGCTGCGCATCATCCGAACCTGACGTTGGAGCTGTGGACTGCGGCCGAGTCGGCCCAGGCATTGGCGCAACTGCGGCTTGTTTCCCGGCAAACCCTGGCCTTACTCTGCGGGCATCCTGTCAGCGTCGAGGCCTTCTCCAAGCGCCTGTTCCTGGCGGGACTGCCGCGCAATCAACTGCTGGCCGATGTGTTCCTGCCCCGTGGTTGAGTGCTGAATTCCACTGCCGTGAGACTCGCCATGACCGACGCCATCCTGCTGCAACGCGAGCGCGGGCTGCTGACTCTGCAGCTCAATCGCCCGGACAAGAAAAACGCCCTGACCCGAGCCATGTACAGCCAATTGGCCGAGGCGTTGGAGCAGGCCGATGCGGACCCGCAGGTCAATGCCGTGCTGATCCAGGGCAGCAGCGAGTGTTTTACGGCCGGCAACGATATAGGCGATTTTCTCGAGCAACCGCCCGGTGACCTCGACAGCCCACCGTTTCACTTTATGAAAAGCCTGCTCAACTGCCGCAAGCCGGTGATCGCAGCCGTAGCGGGTGCGGCGGTGGGGATCGGCACGACCCTGCTGCTGCATTGCGACCTGGTGTACATCAGCCGCGATGCCCGGTTGCGCATGCCGTTCGTCAATTTGGGGCTGTGTCCGGAGTTTGGGTCGAGCCTGATCCTCCCGCGTTTACTGGGGCACGCGAAGGCGGCTGAACTGCTGTTGCTGGGTGAGGGCTTCAGCGGCGAACAAGCGGCCGCGTGGGGGATTGCCACCGAAGCGTTGGGCAGTGGCGAAGCGGCATTGGCCAAGGCGCGGGAAATGGCCGAGCGCTTTGAAACCCTGACGCCGGGAGCGGTGCAGGTCTGCAAGCAGTTGATGAAGAGCGTGGACCGTGAGCAGTTGCGGCAAGTGATCGAGGAAGAGGGGGCGTTGTTTGTGCAGCGCTTGAAGTCGCCGGAAGCGATTGCGGCGTTGTCGGGGTTTATGGACAGGCGCTAACCCCATGTGGGTGCGACGATTCGACATGCTCCCTGCCACACGGAAAGCAAAAAGCCCCGCCATTCACATGGCAGGGCTTTTGTTTTTCAGCCTGTCACTCAGACCATTGGGTCGCCAACGTGCAGGATCTTCATGCCGTTGGTGCCGCCGATGGTGTGGTAGCTGTCGCCTTTGGTCAGGATGACCCAGTCGCCTTTCTCCACTACGCCGCGCTTGATCAACTCGTCGATGGCCGCCTGGCTGACTTCATGGGGCGGCAACGACGCCGGGTCGAACGGCACGGTGTATACGCCACGGAACATGGCCGCACGGGCCTGGGTTTCGCGGTGCGGGGAGAACGCGTAGATCGGTACCGAAGAACGGATACGCGACATGATCAACGGCGTATAGCCACTTTCGGTCAGGGCAATGATCGCTTTCACGCCCGGGAAGTGGTTGGCGGTGTACATGGCGGCCAGGGCAATGCTCTGGTCGCAGCTTTCGAACACTTTGCCGATGCGGTGGCTGGAGGTCTTGCTGGTCGGGTGCTTTTCGGCACCGACGCAGATACGCGCCATGGCCTGCACGGCTTCCAGTGGGTACGGGCCGGCGGCACTTTCGGCCGAGAGCATCACGGCGTCGGTGTAGTCGAGCACGGCGTTGGCCACGTCGGACACTTCGGCGCGGGTCGGCATCGGGTTCTGGATCATCGACTCCATCATCTGGGTCGCGACGATCACCGCTTTGTTGTGGCGGCGTGCGTGCAGGATGATCTTCTTCTGGATACCGATCAGTTCGGCGTCACCGATTTCCACACCCA
The DNA here is from genome assembly GCF_900067035.1 of Pseudomonas sp. 1 R 17. Classification (NCBI taxonomy): domain Bacteria; kingdom Pseudomonadati; phylum Pseudomonadota; class Gammaproteobacteria; order Pseudomonadales; family Pseudomonadaceae; genus Pseudomonas; species Pseudomonas sp. 1 R 17. The sequence goes on along the minus strand of NZ_FKLB01000053.1, from coordinate 157,331 downwards.
GGTCGCCACGGGCAACCATCACCGCGTCGGACGCCTTGATCAGGCCGTCGAGGGTTTCATCATCGGCCACGGCTTCGGCGCGCTCGATCTTCGCCACCAGCCAGGCGGTACCGCCGGCTTCGTCGCGCAGTTTACGGGCGTATTCCATGTCGGCAGCGTCGCGCGGGAAGGATACGGCGAGGTAGTCCACTTCCATTTCAGCGGCGAGCTTGATGTCGGCCTTGTCTTTTTCAGTCAGGGCTGGGGCGGTCAAGCCACCGCCGCGACGGTTGATGCCTTTGTGATCGGACAGCGGACCGCCGATGATCACGGTGCAATTCAGTTCGGTCGGGGTCGCGGTGTCAACGCGCATCACCACGCGACCGTCGTCCAGCAGCAGCTCGTCACCGACGCCGCAATCCTTGACCAGGTCCGGGTAGTCGATACCCACGACGTCCTGGGTGCCTTCGGTCAGCGGGTGGCTGGTGGAGAAGGTGAATTTGTCACCGATCTTCAGCTCGATACGCTTGTTGGCGAATTTGGCGATACGGATTTTCGGGCCTTGCAGGTCACCCAGCAGTGCGACGAAGCGGCCATGTTTGGCGGCCAGGTCACGCACCAGCTTGGCGCGAGCCTTGTGCTCGTCCGGGGTGCCGTGGGAGAAGTTCAGACGGGCAACGTCCAAACCAGCCAGAATCAGCTGTTCGAGGACTTCCGGCGAGTTGCTTGCCGGGCCAAGGGTGGCGACGATTTTGGTACGACGGACGGACATGCACAGACTCCTGAGTTCAAGCGCTGAGGAAGGCTACTATGCTCTTTGGTTGTAGTCATTGTTCGTTTGCACTACTTATCGACGATTCGCTTGTTTTCGCGCCGGTTGAATAGATGAACATCCTTGAAGATTTTTGACGAGGGGTCGATACACTGCACAAGACAGGAGAACCTTCATGCGAATTTTGCTCATTGCTGCCCTTGCCGTCAGTGTTGTCGGCTGCACCCGTTGGTCGATGGACCACCATTTGAACAATGCCTACCGTGCATACAAGGTCGGGGATTGCGAGCGCGTCACCTTGGAGCTATCCCAGGTCGACCGCGAGAGCCGTACACGGCGTTATGTACAGCCGGAAGTTTCGATGTTGCGCGGGCAATGCCTGGAACGCCAGAAACTGTTCGTCGACGCCGTGCAAACCTATCAATTCATCATTAACCAGTACCCGTCGAGCGAGTACGCCTACCGTGCCCGCGCGAGGCTGGATACCTTGCAGCAACTGGGCCATTACCCCGGTGCGAGCGTGGCACAGCCGCGGCCCGCCTCTTTGTAATGGCATTCGTCATTTAATAACTGGCCCGTTGCCAGTCTTGGGCTATTCTTTCAACGTTCGTTTGTACAAGTTTCTATTCGAACGGATGCAGGGCCCGGATTCGGCAGCTGTCGAGTGACAAAATGTTGTCCGTTGTCACACCGAGATCCAGGGAGAGCGAGCAATTGCGCTCGTTCCGAATCACTGGCACGGCCAGAGTCATGGCCACTGGATGGCGATCTCACCATGTTTACCGACCGACGGATCGAGCGGCATCAACTACCGTATTTCCTGCAAGTGTTTAACCGTGTCACCGACAAACCCATAGGTTTTTTGGGTAACGTCTCTGACGACGGGCTGATGTTGGTCAGCCAGTTACCCATGATGGTCGATGTGGACTTCGAGTTGCGCTTGAAGATACCCGGGGCTGACGACACGTTCCATGTCATTGACATCACCGCGACCTGCCTGTGGAGCCATGAAGATATCAACCCGCAGCACTATGATTCCGGGTTCAGCGTGCTTGAAGCCCCCGAGGAATATGGGCAACTGATCAACGTGCTGTTGCAGTACTTCAGTTTTGATTCCTTGGAGGCTTCGGCCTAGAAGCGGCGCGCTGTCGACGCGGCCGGGGTGCTGCTGTCCCTGCCGCAGTCGTGCGCTTTTTTAGAATACTCCGGCTTTCTTCCAACCCAGGTAGCGTGTCACCAGGGCCGCGCCCATTTCTGATGGCAACGTATCCAACGCCGACAGGCCGTGGGCGTTCATGCGGTCATGCAATTCATCCCGAGTATTGAGGTAGTCGACAGTGCCGCTGTAGGCCAGGGCTTCGGGCAAGGTTTGTACGGGGGATTGGCGCAGTCGATCGAGTACTTCCTCACGCATACTCGCCACCAGCACCCGATGTTGACGACTGATGCGCTTGACGGCGGAGAGCAGGGCTTCGTCGTCCTCATCCCGCAGGTTGCTGACAATAATGACCAATGCCCGACGTTTCTGCCGGGCCAGCAGTTGGCTGGCCGCTGCCTGGTAGTCGGCGGTTCGGCGGCTGGTGTCCAGGTCATAGACCGTATTGAGCAACAGATTCAATTGGCTGCTGCCCTTGACCGGTGCCAGGTAGCGTGGCTGGTCAGTGGCAAAGGTGCACAACCCCACCGCATCGCCCTGGCGCAGGGCCACATAACTGAGCAGCAGGCAGGCATTGAGGGCGTGGTCGAAATGGGACAGCTCGTCATCCTGGCTGCGCATGCGTCGGCCGCAATCGAGCATGAACACGATCTGCTGGTCGCGCTCGTCCTGATACTCCCGGGCGATGGGGGTACGTTGCCGAGCGGTCGCTTTCCAATCGATTTGTCGCAGGCTGTCGCCCTCACGAAACTCGCGCAGCTGATGAAACTCCAGTCCCAATCCTCGTCGTTGCCGTTGACGTACCCCCAGTTGGCTCAGCCAGTTATCCACACCCAGCAGTTGTGCCCCGTACAGGCGGGCGAAGTCCGGATAGACGCGGGTGGCATCCTCGGTTTCGATAAAGCGCCGTGCAGACCAGAGCCCCAAGGGACTGGGCAGGTGGATTTCGCAGCGACTGAACGCGAAATGCCCACGCCGCAAGGGGCGCAGACGATAACCCAGCTCACTGCGTTCACCAGGGTGCAGTTCGATGGACTGGGGCAGGTTTTCCACGCCCAGCCCGTCGGGGATGTGATCGAACACCTGCACTGTCAGCGCCTGTGGGTAGTCATGTTCCAGGGACAGGCGGACTTCGCCCCAGCGCCCCAGCGCCAGGCTGCCGGGCATCTGCCGGTGCACGCGTGGTGAGGGTCGGCGGCGCAGTCGCAGTGCGTCGAGCATGGCCAGCAGCAACAGCGCCAGGAGCAAGCCCCATGTTATTGAGTGCAAGGTCTCGGGTACCTTGAACTGCAAGGCGGCCGCAGCGCCCAGCAGGATACTCAAGCCCAGCAGTACGCTGAGCCAGGCTAATAACAGACGGGTCGGTTTCATGGACGGGTCATTGCCGGGGGGCCGGAATCTGGTCCAGCAGCTGCTTGAGCACCTGGTCGACCTCCAGCCCGTCTATATCCAGTTCTGGCGCAAGGCGTACCCGATGACGCAGTACTGCCAGGGCACAGTCCTTGATGTCATCCGGTGTGACGAACTCGCCTGCGCGTAACAAGGCCCGTGCGCGGGCGCCGCGTACCAGGGCGATGGAGGCTCGCGGGCCGGCGCCTATGGCCAGTCCCGGCCAACTGCGGGTTGCTCGCGCCAGGCGCACGGCATAGTCGAGCACGTGTTCATCCAGGGGCAGTTCACTGGCGATCCGTTGCAGCTGCAGCACGTCCTCGGCCTCCAGCACGGTGCGCAACGGTTGCACGTCCAGCATGTCGGCCCGTGATGAGCGTGTCACTTCGCGCACCATATCCAGTTCCTGCTGCGCATCGGGGTAGTCCATGCGTACCTTGAGCATGAAACGGTCCAGTTCGGCTTCCGGCAGGGGGTAGGTGCCTTCCTGTTCGATGGGATTTTGCGTGGCAAGTACCATGAACGGCTGGCCAATGGGCAGCGCCTCGCCTTCGAGGGTGACTTGCCGTTCCTGCATGGCTTCGAGCAGGGCTGCCTGGGTCTTGGCCGGAGCGCGGTTGATTTCGTCGGCCAGCAACAAGTGGGTGAATACGGGCCCCTTGCGCAGCTTGAACTGTTCGGTGTGCAGGTCGTACACCGCGTGGCCGGTGACATCGCTCGGCATCAGGTCCGGTGTGAACTGGATCCGCGCGAATTCGCCGTCAAAGCAACGGGCCAGGGCACGTACCAGCAAGGTCTTGCCCAGCCCGGGGACACCCTCGAGCAATACGTGGCCGCCGGCGATCAGCGCGGTGAGTACATCATCGATTACCTGATCCTGCCCGATCACCGCCTTGCGCAGTTCAATGCGCAGGGCCTGGGCCTGCTGGCTGGCGCGTTGCAGAGAGTCGCCGGGCAGGGTGTTAGCGCTGGGAAATTCGCTCATAGGGCATTCCTGAGGGTTTGCAGGCACGCCACCTGCCGGCTGAAATCGGCACTGGAAAGCCGTTTCGTCGGGAGTGGGCCGAGGGCCTGGCTGATGACGTGGGAGGGTTGGCGCGTCAGGTGGGCAAGTACTCGCCCCTGTTCCGTATTGTCGAGATGTTCAAAGCCAGGATGACGCCGCCGTGCGGCGCGCAGGATGTCGCGCTGCAAGGCCTGCAACAGTGTGCCTTGGCCGCTGCGACGCAGCAGGAAGTCGGCGCTGGCTTTCAGATGCTCCTGCAATTGCCGGCGTGCCTTGGGGGCGGGCGCCTGGATTGGGCCCTGGCGCATACCTGCCTGCCAGAGTGCCAGGGCAATCAGGGCAATGAGCGCCACCAACGCCTGGGGGAAATAACGCAGCAGCAGGGTGAACAGGTCATCTACGTCGCCGTTGAACAACAAGGTTACGGCAGTGCCCTGGGTCAGATGCCACAGCAGCCAGGCATTGTCGTGTTTGCCAATGTCCGGCGTTTTCCACAGCTCGCTGTCGGTGATCACCGTTACGCGGCCTTGCCCGAGGTCGAGTTGCATCAAGTGGCTCGACCGCGCGCTATTGGCTGAAAATTGTGCCAGGTGCTTGGGGTCGATGAGATTGAAGTCGGTGTCGAAACTGAAATAGACCGGGGCTGTGTCGTTGTCGACATACAGTTTGGTCAGGTCCGGTGCTTTATTTTTGCGGGTCGGGGCCGGGGCGGGGGCGTCGGGTTCATCGCTGAGGACTTGGTGGATAGGCAGGCGATCGAGCAGCAGGTCGCCGCTCTTGCCGGTTTCGTCGTCCCACAGGGCCTCGGCGACTACCAGTAGATGGCCGCCGGACCTGGCCCAGTCCAGGAGTTGCCCTGCCTGGCGTGGCGACATGTTGCCGCGTTCGCCCAGCAACAGCAGGCTGTTGCCCTTGGCGGGCAGGCTCGCCAGGCGTTCCAGGCCATTGGCGCGCTCCACGGCCAAGCCTTGCAGGCGCAGAAAGTGTTCGGCTGCCAGGTAAGGATTGGCCTGGGCTTCCGGGGAGGGGCCGCGGTCCACCACTTCTTCATAGGGGATCGCTTTGCTCCATGCGTAAAAACCGCCCGCTCCAAGCAGGCACGCCAACAGCAGCCCCACCCACAGTAATGGCCGGTTCATCGGACGCCTCCCGCACTGAACAGGGCACGCCAATCGTTGCACAATGTCTGCTGGACTGAGACCGGGGGCAGGTGATGGCCATAGGCGAGGTTTTGCCAGTGCCGCGTCAATTCATCACTGAAGGCCAGCAACTGCGGCTGCTGCAATTGGTGAACCCGTTGCAGGATCTGGCCTTCGGTGTCAGCACTTTTAAGGGGCAGGTTGAAGTCATGCAGCAACCTGCTCAGCAGGCCACGATACAAAAGGCCGAGGGCCTCCCGTGGCTGGGTAGACCAGAGTTGCTCGGCGGCGCTGGCGATATCCTCGGGCAGGGTCTCGGCGCCCAGTTCCAGGCCGAACAATTGCGCGGGTGGTGGTTTCGCTGCTTTGGGTGTACGTGCCCCGCGCAGGCTGACAAAGGTGTGCAACCAGTCCCGATAACGCCAGGCCAGCAGGGCCACACCACCGATCAGCAGGCTCCATAACAGCACTTCCAGGCCTTGGGCGACAGGCTTGAACGTGTTGCTGTTGAGGTTGTCCAGCAGCGCTTGCAGCCACGCCGGAAGTTTGCCGTCACTGTGTGCCTTGTTTTTAACGACGGGCTTTTCTTCGCCAAAGCGATAGCGGGTGACGGTTTCCGGATTTTTGAAGGGCGGCTTGTCCAGCAGCGACTTGATGGACTGGCTTGCGCTTTGGGGAGGTAGTGGCTTGGCGTCATCCGCCATGGCGGGCAGGTTGAATGGCAGCAAGGTCAGCCCGATCACCAGCACTAACAGTGGCGCCACACTGCTCAGACGCTGGCGCAGGCGGCGGAATACCAGCTCCAGGTCCCACGCCTCCAGCAGGGTGCGGCGATTGAGATAAAGGCTGAAACCACAGGCAACATAGATGGGCTCCCAAAACACCAGGATCAAGGCGTAGAAGGCGTTGCTCAAGTGTTCCAGCCAGACCCCCTCGGAGCCCGTCGCCAGCGCCAGCCGTTGCCAATCCCAATCCCAATCCAGTTCAAGCTGTTGCGGAATGAATAGATAGAACAGCGCCATGCAGCCGAACCACAGGCCGATTTCCAGGTGCACCCCAACGGTGGTCAACCAGCGCGCGGCTCCTGCATTGCGCTGCAGCAGCACGCCCAGGCGTTTCTGGCGCGCCTGGCCGTCCAGGCCTTCGAGCTGGCTGACCGGCATTACAAAACTGCGGCTGAGGCTAAGTCGGCGCCAGGTCAGGCTGGCCAGCAGTTGGTGGTTAAGCAGTCTTGGCCATTCGCGCACGGCCTGCTTAAGGCTGGGTGTTTCGCCGAACAGGGCTTTGGAGAGGATATATAAAGGCAAGCGGTCGAACGCCGGTTTGAGCCACCAGAACAGGAACATGGCTGTGGACGGGTATTTCCATAGCAACGCGGTAAGCAGGGCAAAAACCGGCAGGGTCACCAGCGCCCAACTGCTCATCAATAGCAGGCGATGTTCCCGGGCCATTAATACCCCAAGGTCCATGGCCTCCCATGCGGTACGCGGGCGAATCGCCACGCTGGCATTACTCAGGCGCATGGCGAGTCCGTCCGGCAAGGGTCAGGTAAGCCGCCACCAGCAGCCAGAGTGCAGCACCCACCAGGTATTTGATCCAAGGGGCGATCTGGGTGGTGGAAGACCAGTAGGCCTCGATAAATGCTGCGATCAGCAGGAACACCATGACACCGCACAGCAATTGCACACTCTTGCGCGCTGCGAGCCGCAGGGATTCGCCACGGGTCAGTTGCCCCGGGGCGATCAACGCCCAGCCCAGTTGCAAGCCTGCGGCACCGGCGAGTGCTATGGCCGTCAACTCAAAGGCCCCATGGCCGATGACAAATGACCAGAAGGTCTGCCCATAGCCGATTTCGGTCAGGTGCCCGGAAACCGCGCCGATGATCAGCCCGTTGAATATCAGGAAAAACACACTGCCCAGGCCGAACAGCAAGCCGGCGGCAAATGTCTGAAAGGCGATACCGATGTTGTGCATGACGTAGTAGCCAAACATCATCCAGTCTTCGCTCGACGCACGTTCGGCGGCGCGCCCCAGCCGGCTGGCCTCGGGGTCATACATGCCCTGCATCTCTGCCACCTGCTGGGGGCTGACAATGCTGTAGATCAGGTCGGGGAACAGGTAGACCAGCAGGGCAATGCCCAGCAGGCTGCCAAAGAACAGCAGGCTGGCAATCAACACGAAACGCCACTGTTCTCGCACCAGACGCGGAAAATCGGCCAGGACGAAACTCAGCACGTTCGCGGCCAATTGGCTGCGGTGGCGATACAGTTGTTGATGGCCGCGCAATGCCAGTTGTTGCAGGGGATCCACCAGGTAACTGCTGTAGCCGCGCTCCTGGGCGAGGGCCAGGAGCTGACATAGACGCCGGTATTGATGAGGGAAATCGGCCATATCACTGGCCTTGGCCTTGCCGTGTTCCAACTGCTTCAGTTGTTCGGCAAAAGCTTGCCATTGGTGTTGGTAACGGCTTTCGAAAAGACTCTGCTTCATGTCGGCCCCAGCAGGCCGCGGGCCACACCGTTGAGTTGCTCCACGGCGCGGGCCGGGGACACCTGCAGCGGCGTCGCGAGGATCGAGGCGAGTTCGTGTACCCGTTCAGGGGACAGTTCGCCCTGGCGTTCGGCGAAGCCAAGAATCGCTCGCTGTTCACTCAGGTCCAGGGCAAACGACAAGCGCAGGGCTGCAGCTTGGGGCACCTGGGGACGTGCCAGAGGCTGTTCGCGGTAGACCACCAAGGTGCCAGCGGCCAGGTCGCCAAGGCGTTTGAAATGAGGATGTTGCAGGCAACTGATTGCGCCGAGAAAGTAGCCGAAAGGCAGCATGTCGACAAACCGCAGGAGGTTGCGGATCAGCGACGCCGACCAGCCTATGGGGGTACCGTCGTCCTGCACGACCCGCAAGCCCATGACCTGTTTGCCCGGTGAGCAGCCCTGGTTGAGTACCTCGAACAGCACCATGTACCACCAACTGACCAGGAACAGCAGAAGCGACCCCAGGCCAACACCTATATTGCCGAGCAACGCCAATGGCACCAGCAGCACGCCCATGATCACTGCACGTGCGCCGAGGTCGAAGGCAAATGCCAGCGCCCGTGGCACCAGGCCGGCTGGGCGCAGCGGCAGGTCGATGCCCTCCGGGGTCTCGATCTGGTAGAGGGTGTCCAATGGGGCTGATGGCATCGCGATCCTTGGCAGTGCAGAGCGGCTGGAGACACGGATGCTAACAGTGTCGGTGATGGAAGCAACTACTCAAGGTTTTGCTGGATGTTTGTACAGTAGAATTGGTGCTGGCCCCGAACACGGCTGAACGCCTAGACTTCGTCGATCTTCAGCACAGGAATAGCCCGTGACCTCCATTTTCTGGTACGACTATGAAACCACCGGCATCAACCCGCGCAGCGATCGCCCACTGCAGGTTGCCGGCATTCGTACGGACCTCGATCTCAACGAGGTCGGCCCGCCGGTCAATCTTTACTGCAAGCCCAGCGACGACATCCTGCCCCATCCCGCCGCCTGTGCCATTACCGGCATCACCCCTGTAACACTGGCGGAAAAAGGCCTGGCCGAGGCCGATTTCATGACCCGTGTACATGCCGAACTGGCGGCCCCGGGGACGTGCGGCGCAGGCTACAACACCTTGCGGTTTGACGATGAAATGACGCGCTACAGCCTGTATCGCAATTTTTTCGACCCCTACGCGCGGGAGTGGCAGGGCGGTAACAGCCGCTGGGACCTGATCGACGTGGTTCGCACTGCCTACGCCCTGCGCCCGGAAGGCATCGAGTGGCCCCAGCAGGACGGGCGCGTGACCCTCAAGCTCGAGCGCCTGACCGCCGCCAACGGGATTGACCACGGCCAGGCCCACGATGCGTTATCCGACGTGCGTGCCACCATCGCCCTGGCTCGCCTGGTGCGCGAGAAGCAGCCCAAGCTGTACGACTGGCTGTTTCAACTGCGCAGCAAGCAACGGGTGATGGACCAGGTGCGCTTGCTGCAACCCATGGTGCATATCTCCGGACGTTTTTCTGCCGAGCGTCATTACCTGGGGGTCGTGCTGCCCCTGGCCTGGCACCCGCGCAACCGCAATGCGCTGATTGTCTGCGACCTTGGGCTCGATCCCCAGGGGCTGCTGGACCTGGATGCCGCTGCCTTGCGCCAACGCCTGTACACCCGTCGTGAGGACCTTGCCGAGGGCGAGCTGCCGGTGCCGCTCAAGTTGGTGCATATCAACCGTTGCCCCGTGGTCGCGCCCTTGAACGTACTGCGGGCCGAGGATCGTGAACGCCTGCAATTGGATATGGATATTTGCCAGGCGCGGGCGCTGCGGCTAACTGACGCACAGGCACTTTGGCGCGATAAGTTGGCAGTCATTTACGCCGAGGAAGATTTTGCACCGAGTTCAGACCCGGAACAGCAGCTTTACGAGGGTTTTATCGGGGATCGTGATCGACGCTTATGCGAGCAAGTCCGGGCGGCTGAGCCTGCGCAATTAGCCAGCCAGCAGTGGCCTTTTGATGATCACCGTTTGCCTGAATTATTGTTTCGCTACCGGGCGCGTAACTTCCCCGATACGCTGAACAGCGAGGAGCTACAACGCTGGAAACTTTTCTGTCAGCAACGTTTGGCAAATCCTGAATTCGGCGCGCCGAATACCTTGGAGGCATTTAATCACGCTCGGCAGGAGTTGGCCGTTAGTGCGACGCCGTTTCAGCAGCAGGTGCTGGAGCAATGGCAGAGATATGCTGACTCTTTAGCCGCTCGTGTGAATCGGTAGTAGCGGTTTGTAGAAAAGACGGTCAATAAAAAACGCCAGCAAGCTGGCGTTTTTAATGGGTCGCGTATCAAGCGCAGACCGGGTGAGGCTTAGCCCAGCAGGGTAGCCCAGCCTTCAACCACGTCACCGCCCCACTTGGCTTTCCACTCTTTCAGGGTTTTGTGGTTACCGCCTTTGGTTTCAATCACTTCGCCGTTGTGCGGGTTCTTGTATTGCTTGACCTTGCGAGCACGCTTGGTACCGGTAGTTTTCACGGCGCCACGGGGTGCTTTAACTTTCGACTCTGGATCCAGCAGCGCGATGATGTCACGCAGGGATTTGGAGTATTCACCCATGAGGGTGCGCAGTTTGCCTTCGAATTCCAGCTCGGTTTTCAGTTTGTCATCTTGGGACAGGTTCTTCAAACGAGCTTGCAGCTCTTTGATAGCTTCTTCGGTGGCACGGTATTCGTTGATCAGAGACATGTGGACTACCTTATGTAGAACGCTGATTGACAGGGATAGTGGTCCAATAATAGTCAGGCGGTTTCCCCAAGTAAACATTTAAGCGCGTATTCAGGTGAATTACTTTGAATGTTTGTGAAGACGCTATGCAATCGAGTTAATTAGTAGGGGGCTACCCCGAAAATAATCTCCTTGAAATTTGCATAATTGCTGCAGCGTGCGCTGTTCATTCATATAGCGATGGTAAAACCATGCGCTATTAAGGGACGTGGCCAGGGCAACGGATCAGAATAAGGCTCATCGAATACTGCAGTTTTTCTGCACAATCGCTAGAATGGCGGCCTTTGCGAAGTTCTGGAGTTCCCCCCTAATGCGCACTTTTCGGCTGGTGATTGCTTGCCCGGACCGGGTCGGCATCGTTGCCAAAGTCAGTAACTTTCTGGCCTCCCACAACGGCTGGATCACCGAGGCGAGCCATCACTCGGACAACCTCAGCGGTTGGTTCTTCATGCGTCACGAAATCCGTGCCGACACGCTGCCCTTTGGTCTTGAAGCGTTCCGCGAGGCATTTGCGCCCATCGCAGAAGAGTTTTCGATGACCTGGCACATCACCGACACCGAGCAGAAAAAGCGCGTGGTGTTGATGGCCAGCCGCGAATCCCACTGCCTGGCCGACTTGCTGCACCGCTGGCACAGCGACGAGCTGGACTGCGAGATCGCGTGCGTGATCTCCAACCATGACGACCTGCGCAGCATGGTCGAGTGGCATGGCATTCCCTATTACCATGTGCCGGTCAACCCGCAGGACAAGGAGCCGGCATTCGCCGAGGTCTCTCGCCTGGTCAAGCAGCATGAGGCCGACGTGGTTGTGCTGGCGCGCTACATGCAAATCCTGCCGCCTGAGCTGTGCCGCGAATACGCAGGCAAGGTGATCAACATTCACCACAGCTTCCTGCCTTCGTTCGTGGGGGCCAAGCCTTACCACCAGGCTTCCCTGCGTGGCGTGAAGTTGATTGGCGCAACCTGCCATTACGTCACTGAAGAGCTGGATGCCGGTCCGATCATCGAGCAGGACGTGGTGCGTGTCAGCCACAGTGACAGCATTGAGGACATGGTGCGGTTTGGCCGTGATGTCGAGAAGATGGTGCTGGCCCGTGGCCTGCGCTATCACTTGGAAGACCGCGTGCTGGTGCACGGCAACAAGACGGTCGTATTCTGATTCAAGCGTCTTGGTTGAACAAAGAAGGGCCTGGGCGTTAAATCGCTGCAGGCCCTTTTTCATTCCCCGCACTTTTCAGGACCAGGCCATGACCGACCCACTTGATAAAGCCACGTCCAAGGCGCCTGCTACGTTGGGTGAGGGCTGCCTGAGTCGTTACGACCCGGAGGCGCTGGAGCCGGAAGACGGTACGGACTTTCCGGGAGCAGCCGAGCTGTGGGAGCAATTGCACGAGGCCGATGAATTGCCCGTTTCCCCTGGCCGAGGTGCTTGAGCGACCACCTGTTCAGCCAGCCAGGCAGCCTTGGTCAGCGGTGTTCGCCCTGCGTTGAGTAGGCGTTGTACGGTTTCAAGCCAATAGCAGCGAGAGAATGCGTGGCGCATGTCCACCGGGTGCACGCCCAGGCGAATCACCGGGGCGGCGTGCCAGCGCTGTTCGCGACGATCGCTGATGACTCTGGACACCCCTCGGCGCCATGCACTGCGCGCACTCCAGGTCAGGCCCGGGGCGTCGATCGGCGTGAAATCGGGCAGTCGATACAGATGCTGCGGGCTGCTGGTGTAGCTCAGCGGTAGTTGGCGCAGGGCCTCGCGAGTGCCCTGGCTCATTAACCAGGCGGGTGCGACGAAGCCGTGCAACGGCCAGTCATGACGCCGGAATACTTCAATGCCATCCTGAAGACGATCAAGAGCCTGGGCTTGAGACAGTTGATAGAACTCAGCCTCATGGGTGTAGAGGCGGCGCATGAACCAGTCTTTGGGTGTGCGCGGTGCTGGTTGATCATCGCAATGGTAGTAACCGTGCAAGGCAAGTTCATCGCCCTTGATCACGCGGCGATCCAGCAGGCGTTGAAAATCGCCGTGGGCAGTCAAGGCGTCGCGATGATGGAAGTCCGGCACCACCAACCATGTGATTGGTACGGCACCCAGGGCATCGACGGCTTCGACAAAGGGCCGATAGTCGGCCCAGTTGTGCGGCGCCACATCGTGCAGCACCAGTAATACCGAGCGCTCATGCATGGGAAGGCATCGGCTTGTGACTGCCCAGTACCGCGTGGTAGTGGCCGAGCAGGCTGTCGACCACCGTATACCAGGCGTAATGTTGTTCTACATGACGCCGAGCCTGAGCGCCCAGGCGCCTGCTGCCGAGGTTGAACAGCTCGCGCACCGTATCGGCCATCGCCCTTGGATTGTTTGGCGCGCACAGCAGGCCGCAGCGTTCGTCGACTATCTCCGTGAACGCGCCAGCCGCCACCGCGATTACCGGTATGCCGCAAGCCATGGCTTCGAGGATGACCAGGCCAAAGGTTTCCTGGTCGCCGCCATGCAGCAAGGCATCGGCACTGGCCATCAGCCGGGCGACATGCTGTGCCGGGCGAAACCCCTCGATGACGGTGACATTGGCCGGCACGCTGGTCGGCATGCCGGAGCCCACCAGCACCAAGTGATAGCCGTCCCCCAGCCGTTTCATGCAGCGAAGCAGGATCGGCAGGTTTTTTTCCTTGGAACCGCGCCCCGCAAAGATCAGCAGGCGGGTGTCTGCGCCGATCCCCAGCTCGGCGCGCAGGCCTGGGTCGCGGGCGTCAGGGGTAAAGGTTTGCAGGTCGACGCCCAGTGGTTGGACGAACACATTCTTCACGCCGAGCCCCATGAGCTTGTCGGCCATTACCTGGCTGGGCGCCAGTACCCGGTCGAAACTTCCATAGAGTTTGCTGACATAGGCTTCAACGTTCGGGGCAAACCAAGACCCCATGCGGTTGCTCACCAGTAACGGTAAGTCGGAGTGGTAAAAGCCGATCACCGGCACATCCAGCTGGCGCCGGGCATCCAGCGCGGCCCAGGCGGTGAGATAGGGATCACCTACCTCGATCAGATCGGGCTGTAAATCGTGCAGGACATTTCGCCAGGGGGAGAGGCGAAGGGGGAAGCGGTAGCCTTTGCCGAAGGGCAGCGCGGGAGCCGGTACCTTGAAGATGCCATCCTGATTGCTCCATTGCGCGCCGGGAATCAACAGGCTATGGCGAATGCCGGGCTTGAGCCCCAGGCGTCGGTGCTTGGCGTCCAGGTAAGTGCGCACGCCGCCGCTTGTCGGGGCGTAGAACATGGTTATGTCAGCGATATGCACGATGAACATCCCTCCGATCCATTGCTCTCCTAACGTGGACCTGAGCTAAGGATAGATGTTCGGTTGGCGTTCATCGTGAAAACAGTGTGGGAGCCTGACCGGCTCCTGCGGTAGTTCAGATCCGGAAGCTGCCCACCAGCTGTTTCAACCGTGCCGCCTGCTGTTCCAGGTCGGCGCAGGCGCGCAGCGTCGATTGCAGGTTTTCCACGCCTTCCTGATTGAGGGTGTTGATCTCGGTGATGTCCATGTTGATCGACTCCACGACCGAGGTCTGCTCTTCAGTGGCGGTGGCCACCGACTGGTTCATGCCGTCGATCTCGCCAATGCGCTGGGTCACGCTGTTCAAGCGTTCGCCGGCCAGGTTGGCGATTTCCACGCTGTCATGACTGTGGCGCTGGCTGTCGCTCATGGTGCTGACCGAGTCACGGGCACCGATTTGCAGTTCCTCGATCATCTTTTGTACCTGCTGTGCCGACTCCTGGGTGCGATGGGCCAGGTTGCGCACTTCATCGGCGACCACCGCAAACCCGCGCCCGGCTTCCCCGGCGCGTGCGGCTTCGATGGCGGCATTCAGTGCCAGCAGGTTGGTTTGCTGGGAAATACTGGTGATTACCTCAAGAATCTGGCCGATATTCACCGTCTTGCTGTTAAGTGCTTCGATATTGCTGCTTGAGGCACTGATCATTGCAGACAGCTGAGTCATCGCCTTGATATTGCGTTCAACTACCTGTTGACCGTCTTCGGCCAATTGCCGTGCGTCACTGGCCTGGTTGGAGGCTTGGGCGGCGTTACGCGCGATTTCCTGTGCGGCGGCGCCCAGTTCGTTGATCGCGGCGGCAACGCTGTTGGTGCGGTTGGCCTGTTCGTCGGAATTGACCATCGACGAGTTGGACGCACTGACAACCCGCAGTGCGACTTCATTCACCTGTTGGGTGGCCGAGGACACTTCGCGGATGGACGTATGAATCCGCTCCACGAAGCGGTTGAATGCAGTGCCCAGGGTGCCGAACTCATCGTGATTCTGGATGGTCAGGCGGCGAGTCAGGTCACCTTCGCCGTCGGCGATGTCTTGCATGGCACGGGTCATGAGGTGCAGCGGTTGCAACAGCACGCGAATCAGCATGCCCAACAAGGCAATGATGATCACCACCGCAATGAGCGTGGCGATCACCGCCGAGGTGCGAAATTCGCTGAGCATGGCGAAGGATTTGTCTTTATCCACCGAAATGCCCAGGTACCAGTTCACCGACGGCAGGCCCTTGATTGGTGTGAAGGTCACGATGTTGTCCTTGCCATTGGCTTGGACTTCACTGAAGTCGCCGCTGATCTTCGGCGTGTTTTTTGGATACATGTCGGCCAGGGTTTTCATCACCAGGCTTTTGTCCGGGTGTACCAGCACCTTGCCGTCGGCGCTGACCAGGAACGCGTAGCCCATGCCGCCGAAGTTCAGCGCGCCGATGTTATCCACCAGGGTTTGCAGGCTCAGGTCGCCGCCCACCACGCCAATGCTCTGGCCGCCTTTAGCGCTGGGGGTGGCGATGGAGATGATCAACTGCCCCGTAGCGGCATCGATATACGGTTCGGTCAGCGTCGAGCCGTTGCTGCTTTGGGCGCCCTTGTACCAAGGCCGAACGCGTGGGTCGAAGCCATCTGGCATCTTCGTGTCGGGGCGGATGGTGAAGGCCCCTTTGCTATCGCCCACGTAGGTAGCCATGAAGGACGACGTCAGGGCTTTCTGTTCCAGCAGGCTGGCAACGGTCGAAGGCTCAGGGTTGATGGCGATGTTTTGCGCCGCGTTTTCCACCAGCGCAATGCGCCCGGTGAGCCAGGTCTGAATGTTGCTGGCGGTGACATCGCCCATTTCATGCAGGTAATTGTTAAGGTCGTCGCGAATGGCATTGCGTTGCAGGTAGTCGTTGTAGAGGGTGAACAGTGCGAAGGCCGCGATGACGATAAGGGAGGCTGCAAGCAGGATTTTATGGCTGAAACGCAGATTTTTATTCATAGCTTGAAGGGTCCGCTAAGGTCTTAATATCCGAAGCGCGTCCTTGTGGAACACGCGGGAGGGTAGCGTCAAAAAAGGTTGATATTTCCGTTGGTCCCTGTAGGAACTATCTGAGCGTTTTTTAGACTTTGTAGGTCTCACATCTGTCTTATCGACCTGGCGACATTAAAGATTAACCATGGGTGACGAAATGCCTGACTCCACGCAACTCCTTATCGGTGCCGGTCTTGACGGCCAGCCCATTGCCCAGGCCATGCGCCTGGCCAACCGTCACGGTTTGATCGCCGGCGCCACGGGCACAGGCAAGACGGTCACGTTGCAACGTCTGGCCGAAGCGTTCAGTGATGCGGGCGTCGCGGTATTTGCCGCAGATATCAAAGGTGACCTCTGTGGCCTGGGTGCCGCCGCCAACCCTCAGGGCAAAGTCGCAGAGCGCATCGCCGGCATGCCGTTCCTTAATTACACGGCCAAGGCGTATCCCGTCACGCTGTGGGATATCCACGGGCAGTCCGGTCATCCATTGCGCACCACCATCAGCGAAATGGGGCCGTTGTTGCTCGGCAGTTTGCTGGAGCTCACGGACAGCCAGCAGTCGGCCCTTTACGCGGCGTTCAAGGTGGCGGATCGCGAAGGCCTGTTGCTGCTGGATCTCAAGGACCTCAAGGCCCTGCTCAACCACCTGCGTTATCACCCGGAGTTGCTCGGCGAGGATGCGGCGCTGATGACCACCGGCTCCAGCCAGGCGCTGTTGCGGCGTCTGGCAGTATTGGAGCAGCAGGGCGCCGAGGCGTTGTTTGGCGAGCCGGCCCTGCAGCTTGAAGACATCTTGCAGCCCACCCGCGAGGGACGCGGGCGTATCCATCTGCTGGACGCCAGCCGCCTGGTGCATGAAGCGCCGAAGGTGTACGCGACCTTCCTGTTGTGGTTGTTGGCGGAATTGTTCGAGCAACTGCCCGAGCGCGGCGACGCCGACAAACCGTTGCTCGCGCTGTTTTTCGACGAGGCGCATTTGTTGTTTGCCGACACGCCCAAGGCTTTGCAAGAGCGCTTGGAACAAGTGGTGCGGCTGATCCGTTCCAAGGGCGTGGGGGTGTATTTCGTCACCCAATCGCCGGGCGACCTGCCGGACTCCGTGCTGGCGCAACTGGGTTTGCGCATCCAGCATGGCCTGCGGGCGTTCACCACGAAAGAACAGAAATCCTTGCGAGCGGTTGCAGACGGGTTCCGGCCGAACCCGGCGTTTGATGCGTTATCGGTGTTGACCGAGCTGGGCACGGGTGAGGCATTGGTGGGCACCTTGCAGGAAAAAGGTACGCCGGAAGTCGTCCAACGCGTACTGGTCGCGCCGCCGCAATCGCGAATCGGGCCGCTCAGTTTGGCTGAACGCGCTGCATTGGTGGCCAGTTCGCCCTTGCAGGGGCGCTATGACAAGCCGATTGATCGCGAGTCGGCCTATGAAGTGTTGATGGCGCGCAAGGCGCTTGGACCGACCGAAGAGGCCAGGCAGGCCGACGAGGAGCCCAGTTTCACTGACAAGGCCGGGGCGTTTCTGGGAACCACCGCAGGCAAGGCGCTGAAATCCGCGATGCAGCAGGCCGCCAATCAGATGGGGCGCCAACTGGTGCGTGGTTTGCTGGGGTCTTTGCTGGGCGGCAGTAAGCGCAAGTAGCGGTTCAAGGTTTGGGCTTGCCATGGGCGGCCAGCCGCTCAAGTGCCGCGCGCAAGCCTGGATCGCTGATGCCGTCGGCCGTGGCCTGAATCGTCTCGGCCGCCGTCTCCGACAAGTCCATCGTGTGGCCCGCCGCGCCTTGCTGCACGGTCGGCGGCTGCACCTTGAACTGGATGCGCGTCAAGCTGGCGAACTCATCGAATGCCATCAATTGACGCTGCAGGCGTTTTTGCTGATAGCGCAGGCGGGTCGCCCAGTGACCATCTGTGACAATCAGCAGCAGGTTGCCTTCACGCCAGGACGCCACGTGGCAATGCTCACGGGCGGCCGGTTGAAGTTGGCTTTCGAGGAGGCGTTGCAAATGGCCCAAGCGTTGCGCATGGCCAAAGATGGCTTTCAACGGCTTGGCTTCGCGAAGCAACACGCTGGGCGCGCGGGCTGTAAGAGGGCGAAATGCCATGATTGGACACCTTAAGTAACAGAGCGGCCATCTTAGCAGAAAGCGTCTACGCGGCCCCGGGCAATGCATTGCCGGGGCTTTATCCACAAAATCAATGAGCTCCACGGGTTGAAGTTCGCGCAAAAGCCCTTATTTTAAACAAGCCCTCTCACAGCCCCTTGCCCGCCTCGGGGAACAACGCCACTTTCCTCACCCACGATTCCGGGTAGAATGCGCGTTCGCATGCGGCCGTGAGGGCTGCTCGGGCCACTCACGGTGCGCCCTCCATCCCTATGTGTGGAAGAACCTGCCGATATGTTTGCGCCTTTGTTAAAGAAACTTTTTGGAAGCAAGAATGAGCGCGAAGTCAAACGCATGCTCAAGACGGTGCAGCTGGTCAATGCCTTCGAAGAGCAGATGGTTGCCCTTTCGGACGAGCAATTGCGCGCCAAGACCGAAGAGTTCAAGGCCCGCATAGCCAAAGGTGAAACCCTCGACAAGCTGCTTCCCGAAGCCTTTGCGGTTGCCCGTGAAGCCGGTAAGCGTGTCATGGGCATGCGCCACTTCGACGTCCAGTTGATCGGCGGCATGACCTTGCATGAAGGCATGATTGCCGAAATGCGTACCGGTGAAGGCAAGACCCTGGTAGCAACCCTGGGTGTTTACCTCAACGCACTGTCCGGCAAGGGCGTGCACGTTGTGACGGTGAACGACTACCTGGCTCGCCGGGACGCCAACTGGATGCGCCCGCTGTATGAGTTCCTCGGCCTGACCGTAGGCGTGGTAACGCCGTTCCAGCCGCCGGAAGAGAAGCGCGCCGCCTACGCCGCCGACATCACCTACGGTACCAACAACGAATTCGGTTTCGACTACCTGCGCGACAACATGGCGTTCAGCATGGAAGAAAAATTCCAGCGCGAACTCAACTTTGCCGTGATCGACGAAGTCGACTCCATCCTCATCGACGAAGCCCGTACCCCGCTGATCATCTCCGGCCAGGCCGAAGACAGCTCGCGCCTTTACACCGAGATCAACAAGTTGATCCCGCGCCTTGAGCAGCACATCGAGGAAGTGGAAGGCGTGGTGACCAAAGAAGGTCACTTCACCATCGACGAGAAGACCCGCCAGGTCGAACTCAACGAAGCCGGTCACCAGTTCGTCGAAGACATGCTGACCCAGATCGGCCTGCTGGCCGAAGGCGAGAGCCTGTACTCGGCCCATAACCTGGGCCTGCTGACCCACGTGTATGCCGGCCTGCGTGCCCACAAGCTGTTCCATCGCAACGTCGAATACATCGTGCAGGATGGCCAGGTCGTACTGGTCGACGAACACACCGGCCGTACCATGCCGGGCCGTCGTCTGTCCGAAGGCCTGCACCAGGCCATCGAAGCCAAGGAAATGCTCAACATCCAGGCCGAAAGCCAGACGTTGGCGTCCACCACCTTCCAGAACTACTTCCGCCTGTACAACAAGCTGTCCGGCATGACCGGTACCGCCGACACCGAAGCGTTCGAATTCCACCAGATCTACGGCCTGTCGGTGGTGGTCATCCCGCCGAACAAGCCGCTGGCCCGTAAAGATTTCAACGACCTGGTGTTCCTGACCGCCGAAGAGAAATACGCGGCGATCATCAACGATATCAAGGACGGCATGGCCCAGGGTCGTCCGATCCTGGTAGGTACCGCCACCATCGAGACTTCCGAGCACGTGTCCAACCTGCTCAACAAGGAAGGTATCGAGCACAAGGTCCTCAACGCCAAGTTCCACGAAAAAGAAGCCGAGATCATCGCCCAGGCCGGTCGCCCGGGTGCGCTGACCATCGCCACCAACATGGCCGGTCGTGGTACCGACATCCTGCTGGGCGGCAACTGGGAAGTGGAAGTGGCTTCGCTGGACGATCCGACCCCTGAGCAGATCGCCCAGATCAAGGCTGACTGGCAGAAACGCCACCAGGCCGTGCTGGAATCCGGTGGCTTGCAGGTGATCGCATCCGAGCGCCACGAATCCCGTCGTATCGACAACCAGCTGCGCGGTCGTGCCGGCCGCCAGGGTGACGCCGGTTCCAGCCGTTTCTACCTGTCCCTGGAAGACAGCCTGATGCGCATCTTCGCCTCGGATCGGGTGAAGAACTTCATGAAGGCCCTGGGCATGCAGTCCGGTGAAGCGATCGAGCACCGCATGGTGACCAACGCCATCGAGAAGGCCCAGCGCAAGGTAGAAGGCCGTAACTTCGACATTCGTAAGCAACTGCTCGAGTTCGATGACGTCAACAACGAACAGCGTAAAGTGATCTATCACATGCGTAACACGTTGCTGGCCGCCGACAATATTGGCGAAACCATCGCCGATTTCCGTCAGGACGTGCTCAACGCCACTGTCAGCGCACATATCCCGCCACAATCGCTGCCTGAACAGTGGGATGTCGCCGGTCTGGAAGCTGCGTTGAAGAGCGACTTCGGTGTCGACTTGCCGGTCCAGCAATGGCT
This sequence comes from Pseudomonas sp. 1 R 17, assembly GCF_900067035.1. Classification (NCBI taxonomy): domain Bacteria; kingdom Pseudomonadati; phylum Pseudomonadota; class Gammaproteobacteria; order Pseudomonadales; family Pseudomonadaceae; genus Pseudomonas; species Pseudomonas sp. 1 R 17. Next base: position 136,731 of record NZ_FKLB01000053.1, on the reverse strand, counting down.
CGACGAAGACGACCACCTGTACGAGGAAACCCTGCGCGAGAAGCTCATGACCGAGCTGCTGGCCGCGTACAACGAGAAAGAAGAGCAGGCGAGTGCCGAAGCACTGCGCACCTTCGAGAAGCAAATCGTACTGCGCGTGCTGGACGACCTGTGGAAAGACCACCTGTCGACCATGGACCACCTGCGTCACGGCATCCACCTGCGTGGCTATGCCCAGAAGAACCCGAAGCAGGAGTACAAGCGCGAGTCGTTCACGCTGTTCTCCGAGTTGCTGGATTCGATCAAGCGCGATTCGATTCGCGTGCTGTCCCACGTTCAGGTGCGTCGCGAAGACCCGATCGAGGAAGAAGCGCGCCTGCGCCAGGAGGCCGAGGCACTGGCTGCGCGCATGCAGTTCCAGCACGACGAGGCACCCGGTCTGGAAGCGCCTGAAGTATTGGGTGAAGAGGTCGATGTGGCCCTGGCCCAGACCCCGGTTCGTAACGAGCAGAAGCTGGGCCGCAACGAACTGTGCTGGTGCGGTTCGGGCAAGAAGTACAAACACTGCCACGGCGAAATCAACTAAGATTTTTGCCTGACGCTGCTACACCCCGCGCCGCGACCGGCCCCTGCCGTCGCGGCGTTTTGCCATTAATTTCACCGTCGATCACGACGGCACAGACATCACCTATTTTTAAGGAGCGCATTCATGGCTGTTGGTCTTGGTCCTTTGCCCACATTGCACCCGGTTGCCGGTTTTGAGCTCGGTATCGCTTCGGCCGGCATCAAGCGCCCAGGGCGCAAGGATGTGGTGGTGATGCGCTGTGCCGAAGGCTCGACCGTTGCGGGCGTGTTCACCCTCAACGCCTTCTGCGCCGCGCCGGTGATCCTGGCCAAGCAGCGTGTTGCCGGCTCGATTCGTTACCTGCTGACCAACACCGGCAATGCCAACGCCGGTACCGGCGAGCCGGGGCTGGTCGCCGCTGCGCGCACCTGTGCCAAGCTGGCCCAACTGGCCGGCGTGGACGCCAGCCAAGTGCTGCCATACTCCACCGGCGTCATCGGTGAGCCGTTGCCGGTCGAAAAAATCGAAGGCGCCCTGCAAGCCGCGCTGGACGACCTGTCCGTGGATAACTGGGCGGCAGCCGCCACCGGCATCATGACCACCGACACCCTGCCAAAAGGCGCGAGCCGCCAGTTCGTGCACGACGGTGTGACGGTTACCGTGACCGGTATCAGCAAGGGCGCGGGCATGATTCGCCCGAACATGGCCACCATGCTTGGCTATATCGCCACCGACGCCAAGGTTTCCCGCGATGTGCTGCACAGCCTGATCCTGGACGGCGCCAACAAGTCGTTCAACCGCATCACCATTGATGGCGATACGTCCACCAATGACTGCTGCATGCTGATCGCCACCGGCCAGGCCAACCTGCCGGAAATCACCGAGGCCAGCGGCCCGCTGTTCGCGGCGCTGAAGCAGGCGGTGTTCGAGGTGTGCATGGACGTGGCCCAGGCCATCGTGCGTGACGGTGAAGGCGCGACCAAGTTCGTGACCGTTGAAGTCAACGGCGGCGCCAACCACCAGGAATGCCTGGATGTCGGCTACACCGTGGCCCACTCGCCGCTGATCAAGACCGCGCTGTTCGCCTCCGACCCGAACTGGGGCCGTATTCTGGCTGCCGTCGGCCGTGCCGGCGTGCCGGACCTGGACGTGAGCAAGATCGACGTGTTCCTGGGTGACGTATGCATCGCCAGCCGTGGCGCCCGTGCCGAGACCTACACCGAAGCCCAGGGTTCGGCGGTGATGCAGCAGGAAGAAATCACCATCCGCATCGAACTCGGTCGCGGTGAGTGCAGCGAAACCATCTGGACCACCGACCTGTCCCACGAGTACGTGAAGATCAATGCGGAATACCGCACCTGATAGAAGAGGATAAGCGCGGTGAAACGAGTGCATGTAGCAGCAGCGGTGATCCGCGGTGTCGACGGCAGGATCCTGCTGGCGCGCCGTGCCGATACCCAGCATCAGGGCGGCCTGTGGGAGTTTCCCGGTGGCAAGGTGGAGGCCGATGAGTCGGTCGCCACGGCCCTGTCCCGTGAGTTGCAGGAAGAGCTGGGTATCCAGGTCACCACGGCGCGACCGCTGATCAAGGTGCAACATGACTACCCGGACAAGCAGGTGTTGCTGGATGTCTGGGAAGTCTCGGCCTTTACCGGCGAGCCCCACGGTGCCGAGGGACAACCGCTGGAATGGGTGGCCCCGCGCGATCTGTCCCACTATGAGTTCCCGGCGGCCAATGCGCCGATCGTGGCGGCTGCGCGCTTGCCGGCCGACTACCTGATCACGCCGGGCGAGCTGGAAACGCCCACGCTCTTGCGCGGGATCCAGAAGGCTATTGCCGGTGGCATCAAGCTGATCCAGCTGCGGGCGCCCAACGGTTACGACCCCAAGTACCGCGACCTTGCGGTAGATGCGGTGGGCCTGTGCGCCGGTAAGGCGCAGTTGATGCTCAAGGGACCGTTTGAATGGCTCGGGGACTTCCCGGCGGCCGGCTGGCATATGACCTCGGCCCAACTGCGCAAATATGCGAGCAAGGGCCGGCCGTTGCCGAAGGATCGCTGGTTGGCGGCGTCATGCCATAACGCGGAAGAACTGGCGTTGGCGGAGTTGATGGACGTGGATTTTGTCACGCTGTCGCCGGTGCAGCCGACCCAGACCCATCCCGATGCGCAGCCGTTGGGCTGGGAGCAGGCGGCAGAGTTGATCCGTGGGTTCAGCAAACCGGTGTTTCTGTTGGGTGGGGTTGAGCCTGCGCAGCGGGAGCAGGCGTGGGAAGCCGGCGCTCAAGGTGTCGCAGGAATTCGGGCGTTCTGGCCTGAGGTTTGATGCTGTTCTGAAGGGCGCTATCGGGAGCAAGCCCCCTCCCACATTCGACCGGGTTCCACCTTTGGAATGTGATCAAAGTGTGGGAGGGGGCTACACCCCGATGAGGCCCTATCAGTCACCGAATCATCATCAGTGTGGCTTCGCCGCCGCCTGCCACAACACTTCTGCAACACCCTGGCGCTTGGCAATCACCCGCGCCGCCACAAACAGCAAATCCGACAGCCGATTGATATACGCCAACCCCACCCCTTCCAACGGCTCGACCGCATTCAAATGCTGACAGCGCCGCTCGGCACTGCGCGCCAGGCTGCGGCACACATGGGCCTGGGCAATCAGCGCTGAACCACCGGGCAAGATGAAATTCTCCAGGGGCCCGAGTTCTTCGTTCCAGCGATCGATCGCCGCTTCCAGCCGATCCACTTCCGCCGCGTTCAATGCCTTGTACTCCGGCATTGCCAACTCCCCACCCAGATCGAACAATCGATGCTGGCAAGGCGTAAGCACCTCGATCACGTCCTGTAAGCCTGGATGCTGCCCGCCGAGGGCTTCGAGATACGCCAGCAGTAACCCCAACTGGCTATTCAGCGTATCGACCTCTCCGATGGCTTCCACCCGGGGATGGTCCTTGGGCACGCGGCGGCCGTCGCCGAGGCCGGTTTCGCCTTTATCGCCGGTGCGGGTGTAAATCTTCGACAGGCGAAAGCCCATGGTCAGTGCTCCAGTTGGGTGAGTTCGTAAGGTGGCAGTTGGCCCGCCAGGGGCAGGCGCAAGGTGAAGCAGGTGCCTTGGCCGAGGGTGGAATGCACCTCCATCTGGCCCTTGTGGTTGTTGGTGATGATGAAGTACGACACCGACAGCCCAAGCCCGGTGCCCTGGCCGATTTCCTTGGTGGTAAAGAACGGCTCGAAGGTGCGTTTACGCACGTTTTCGCTCATGCCGATGCCATTGTCTTCCACCTGGATTTCCGCCCACGGCGGGTTAAGGCGCGTGCGCAGGATGATGCGTCCCGGTTCGCTGTCGTCCTCGCGCAGGTGAATGGCCTGGGCGGCGTTTTTCAGCAGGTTGAGCAGCACCTGTTCCAGTTCGTTGGCCGTGCCGGGCACGGGGCCCAGTTGCGGGTCGAACTGACGGATGATTGCCTGGCCCTTGAAATCGAAGCCAATGGCCAGGTCAAAGTCGTTACCGGCGATTTCTACCGCCTGGTCGATCAGCGCCGGCAGGTCGCAAGGCGCCATCTGCCGGTTGCTGCGGCGGCTGAAGCTGAGCATGTGGGTGACGATTTTCGCCGCCCGTGCCCCCGCCTGCTGGATACCGTCGAGCAGTTGCGGCACTTCGCGGCTTTGCAGGTAGCGGTTAACGGTGTCCAGCTCAACCCCCACCTGTTCGGCGTGTTCCAGGTTCTTGGGCAAGTCGGGGGACAGGCGCCGGCGAATGTTCTGCACGTTATGCAGGATCGCCCCCAGCGGGTTGTTGATCTCGTGGGCCATGCCGGCGGCAAGTCCGCCGACGGAGAGCATTTTTTCCGACTGCACCATCATCTCTTCCAGTGACAGGCGCTGGGTGATGTCGTCGATACGGATCACTACACCGCGCCCGGCACCGCCCATCAGCGGGTAGAAGGTCAGGGCGTAATGCTTGGGTTCGTCGTCCTTGATCCAGGTGACGCGCTCGATGCGTTCCACCGTGTGTTGTTCCACCGTGGCCTTGATCTGCGGCAGGTACGGCTTGAGCGGCTGGAAGGCGAGGTAGATCGGTTGATTCAGCGCTTCATCCAGGCGCGTGCCGGACAGGGCCGTGGCCTCCTGATTCCATTGGGTGACGTAGAGCTGTTCGTCCAGGGCGATCAGTGCCGAAGGCATCGAGTCGATGATGCTGTTCAGGTAGTTCTGGAAACCGGTGAGCTTTTTCTCGATCTTGCTGCGCACCTGGACTTCCAGCTCCAGCTTGCGGTTGGTGTGGCGTGTCTCTTCGGCCAGGCCTTGTGCCTGGTCGTAGGCCGCCTGGGAGTCGTCCCGCGCGCGCTTGAGCTGCTGCTCCCGGGCTTCGATGCGCGACAGCATGGTGTTGAAGGCTTCGGCGAGGCTGCCGATTTCATCGCGGTTGCCCCGGCCGGCACGCAGGGCGTAGTTCTCTTCGCGGGTGACCTGGCGTGACAGCTCTTCGAGTTCATGGATCGGCCGGGTGATCAGGCGTTTGATCTGCCGGGCGATGATCAACCACAGCAGCACACTGAAAATCAGGATGCCCAGGCTCGCCGTCAATGTGCCGGTATAGAAGGCCACCGGCAGCTCACTGCTGGCCACCAGCAGCAGGTGGCCGGACGGTTGGCCGGGACGGGGCAGGGTGATGACCTGGTTACTGCGAAATTCGGTCACGCGCCAGGCTTCGATATGCCGGTAGTTGTCCGGCAGGTGCAGGCGATCGCCGTGTTGCATCTGCGCCAGGCGATTGCCTTCGCCGTCGTACAGGGCGGCGGCGCGCAGAGGCGAATAGCTGGTCAGTTCATTGAGCAGCGCATCGGCCTTGGCCGGGGATTCAAGGGCTTCGGCGGCTAGAGCCGGGTTGGATACCAGCCGGCCGATGGCCTGCAAGGCCTGGGGGGCCATGCTTTCCTGGGAGATCCAGTAGGCGGCGCTGATAAAGGTCAGGTTGGCCACCAGCAGGACGGTGGTCAGCAGCACCAGCAGGGCGGCCAGCAGTTTCTGCCCGACCGGTAGGTTTTCTAGACGCTGGCGCAGCGGCATCAGGGTTTTCCCAGGTGATAGACAGGCGGGCAGGGTAGCGCGTGCCTCAGTCGCGGGGCAATCCGCGTGCAAGTAACTGCTCGACCAGGCGCACTTGCAGTTGTTGCACATGGGGCAGGCTCAATTGGTGACGGGCGGCCGCCTGGCAAGCATAGCCCAACAAGTAGCTGATTTCGGTGCGGCGGGCGTTGGCCACGTCCTGGTACATGGAGGAATAATTGGCGGCCGTGGCCTGGATAACCCGTTCCACTTCCTGGTGCAGATCCAGCGCGGCGGTGGGTTGGCCGCAGCATTCCAGCAGTTCGCCAAGCTCGGCACACAGGGTCGCGACTTCACATTGATGGCTCTGCAGTTCGCCATTGCGGCACTGGTAAAGCACCGTCAGCGGGTTGATCGCGCAATTGAGCGCCAGTTTGCGCCACAGGCGCGTCAGGATGTCGGTACTCCATTCGTGGGGGATGCCCGCAGCGTGCAGGTCATCCAGCCACAGCGGCGGAGTAGGGTGGCTCGCGTCCCCCAGCCAGGTGTAGCCATGGCCGGCGAACACCACGCGCCAGTCACCGTCGCGAAACGCGCCTTCGGTGCTGGAGGCAAAAATGCAGCGCGCCTGGGGCAGTTGCGCGGCCACCGCGTCTTGGCTGCCGAGGCCGTTCTGCAGCAGGATCAGCTCGGCGTCCGGTGCGAGGCGGTGTTGCAGTTGTGCGACAGCGCCCTGGGCGTCGTAGGCCTTGCACGCTACCAGCAGGCGATGAATCGGCTCGGGGCTGTAGGGCGTTTCAGCGAACACCGAGTAGGTATGGGCGACGCCGTGTTCCACCAGGGTCAAGCCGGGTGAAGCCCGGTAGCTGGCCAGGCGCGTGGCATCGCGCAGGATCAACCTGACGGGTAAGCCGGCACGAGCCAGGCGGGTGGCCCACAGTGTGCCCAGGCTGCCCGCGCCAAGAATATGCCAGGTGGTCGACATCAGTTTCTGCTCCGTAGGGTCGCTCACAGTGAACGGGACGAAAGAACCGCTATAATGCCCCGGCATTTTAGCTCTGGCGCGCTCCATCTCTACTGAGCCCGCCCCTTATATTGGAGAAATCACATGCCTTCGTTCGACGTGGTATCTGAACTGGACAAACACGAAGTCACCAACGCCGTCGAGAACGCCGTCAAGGAGCTGGACCGCCGCTATGACTTGAAAGGCAAGGGCAGCTTCGAATTCAAGGAAAAGGAACTGACCGTCAACCTGACCGCTGAAGCCGATTTCCAGCTGGAAGCGATGATCGAGATCCTCAAGCTGTCGTTGGTCAAGCGCAAGATCGACGCGCAGTGCCTTGAAATCAAGGACGCCTACGCCTCCGGCAAGCTGATGAAGCAGGAAGCCGTACTCAAGGAAGGTATCGACAAGGAGCTGGCAAAGAAGATCGTTGCCCATATCAAGGATGCCAAGCTGAAAGTCCAGGCGGCCATCCAGGGTGAGCAGGTTCGTGTCACCGGCAAGAAGCGTGATGACCTGCAGGATGCCATTGCCGCCCTGCGCGCCAAGACCTTCGACATGCCGCTGCAGTTCAATAACTTCCGCGACTGATGGCACATTGGGGAACCTGCGGGCGTTTTCGGCGTCCCACGCCCCAGAGCCAGCGCCTGCTCTTGAGCCCTACGGGGCTCATTTGCGTTTTCAGGCAGTCAATAAGCCGCACATTCGCCATACAGGAGAAGCTACATGGATTTAAACGCTGAAATGGATCACTTGATCAAGACCTCACAGTCATGGATCCCGATGATCATGGAATACGGCAGCCGGGTGTTGCTGGCGGTGATCACCCTGGCCATTGGCTGGTGGCTGATCAACGTATTGACCCACCGCGTGGGCCGCCTGCTGGCCATGCGTAACGCGGACCTGGCGCTGCAGCACTTCATCACCAGCCTGGCGAACATCGCGCTGAAAGTCATGCTGATTGTCAGTGTGGCCTCGATGATCGGCGTGGCGACCACGTCGTTCGTCGCCGCCATCGGTGCCGCTACCCTGGCCATCGGCCTGGCGTTGCAAGGCAGCCTGGCGAACTTTGCCGGTGGTGTGCTGATTCTGTTGTTCCGCCCGTTCCGCATTGGTGACTGGATCGAGGCCCAGGGCACCTCCGGGACTGTCGATAGCATCCAAATCTTCCACACCGTGCTGCGTACCGGTGACAACAAGACCGTCATCGTGCCCAACGGCATCCTGTCCAACGGCATCATCACCAACACCAACCGTCAGCCGACCCGCAAGGTGGTCTTTGATGTGGGTGTGGACTACGAGGCGGATCTGCAAAAGGCTCGTGAAGTGCTGCTGGAGCTGTCAAAAGATCCGCGTGTACTGACGGATCCTGCTGCGGTGGCCGTGGTGTCGACCTTGGGCGATAGCTCGATCACTGTTTCCCTGCGCTGCTGGACCAATACCCCGGATTATTGGGATGTAGTGTTCATGTTGAATGAACTGGCGCGTGATCGTTTAAAGGCTGCGGGGATTGATATTCCATTTCCGCAGCGCGTTATTCGAGTGATGCAGGAAGCAGCTCCGAAGTAAGTGAAAGAAGCGCGTTTAACTTGGCCGAAAGGTCAGGTTAAACGTGTCACTTGAATCTCGTTAGTTAGCTTGCTAGTTATTTACTGAAATAAAACTGCAATGAAAAAGCCGCTCCCTTGTAAACAGGGGAGCGGCTTTTTTGTTTAAGGCCGGGGCCTTAAGTCATCGTTGTAATTGAACCGGCAATTACAAGATGTTCAGCGGGTATTGCGCGATCAGACGCAGTTCGTCGAGGGAACCCGAGTAAACCTGATCAGATGAGCGATAGGTCGCCTGACGTACGCGCAGGCTCAGGTCTTTGGCTGGACCGCTCTGGATCACGTATTTGGCTTCGATGTCGCGTTCCCACTCTTTACCATTGTTAGTGGTCGAGGTGTTGGCGCCAGTACCTTTCACATAACGAGTCATGAAGCTCAGGCCTGGGATGCCAAAGGTCGCCATGTTCAGGTCATAGCGAGCCTGGTAGGACTTCTCGTCTTCAGCGTTGAAGTCGGAGCGGGCGATGGAGTTGGCCAGGAAAATCGTGCCGCCGCCGTCTACGCCGTAGCCGTACTGGCCGTCGCCGCTGACCTTCTGTGCTGCCAGGGTGAAGGTGTGAGCGCCAATGGTGTACGCGCCTTGCAGGCTGAACGCACGGTTGTCGAGCTTGGTGGTGCTGTCTTTGTCAGCACGGACCAGGCCGGCGCCGTCGCTCTTGGTGTCGTAGATGTTGAAGTCGACAGCCACGGACTGGTCATCGCTGAGCGCGTGGGTCCAGTTGACGTTGGCGTAGATCTTCTTCCAGTAGTCTTCCACTTTCGAGTAGTAGAGGCTGGTGGTGAACTCTGGGGTCCAGGAGTACACGCCGCCCACGAAGTTGGCGTCTCGCAGGCCACGGCTCGAGCCTGGTTCGGAGCTGGCGATACTGTCGCGGTAGGTTTGATCCTGGGCAACGATCGAGGTGAAGTGACCGGCTTCCAGTTTCAGATCTTTGATTTCGTTGCTGGTGATGGAGATGCCTTGCGGCAGTTCCGGCAGCAAACGGCTGTCATCGGAAGCGAACACTGGAGCGGTGGTGTACTGATCACCGATCTTCAGGACCGTATTGGACATACGGAACTTGATGGCTGCGCCGCCTTTGGAGTAGTCATCCTGCGAACGGCCGTCGGAACCCTCTGGGAACAGACCGGTGCCGGCACGGCCTTTGCCGCTGTCCAGCTTGACGCCCAGCAGGCCGATCACGTCGACACCGACACCGATGGTGCCTTGGGTGTAACCCGAGCTGAAGAGGCCGTGGAAGCCAAGGCCTGTTTCTTCGATACGGCTTTGTTCTGCACCGTGGTTACGGCGGTCACGGCTGAAATACAGGGCCCGCGTCAGAATGCTGGCTGTACTGTCCTCGATAAAGCCCTTGGAATCGTCCTGGGCGGACGCCATTGCGAACTGCGAGGTGCCTGCTGAAACAGCCAGGGCGATCATGCTCCACTTCATCACGCGCATCGTGATTTGCTCCTTTGGTTTTAGGAAGAGTACTGCCGTCCCACCTGTATTTTTATCTGGGCGGCTCTTTCTTTTTTGTGTCGGCGCAAAGTTATATCACGCAGACTCTATTGACGATACTTACCCATCTTTCCTTTCAGCTTCTTTACGAGGCTGTCGTAAATTGCTAGTTCCATGTCGCAAATTCACAGTCCGAATGTAACGGGACTGACAACTTCAATGCTGTTTTCAAACGTCTTTCAGAGTTTGTCGTCTTCCTTGGTATGCATTGAAACGCCACTGTTTTTTATCGCGAAACACTCACTTCCCTGCAGGTGCCGTTGTCGACGATAGGGGGGTGAATGCAACAAGCGCGCCCAAACTGGTAACTGAATGTCATTTTTTCGTGAAAAACGTTACGACGGTGTAAAAACCGCATAAGTACGGGCTTTTTACGCCGTTTGGTTTGGGCTTGACGCCCGTGTGTTACCGCTGTTGGGGGGGCAAAAAAAACGTTGCCCGAGGAAAACGTTACCGGTCCACCCCCATGAGTGGGTAGTTGGCGGATCTCTTTGAGGCACAAGTGGGTCATTTTGGTGCATCCCGGTGAGGCCCGAGTTAGCGTAGCTCAATTATTCGCCTGCATCGAAAGGGTGCGGTTTTTTTCTCCGGATGCGCCGGGGCTCTCCCGTATTCGCCGTGAAGCCGCCTGCATTCAAAGGTATGCTGGGCGCCGGAACTTGACCTGCCAAACGGAGTGCCCGTGGTGTTCGCCTTAGACCAACGCCTGCAACAAGACACACTGGTGATCGGGGACTTCCCGTTGTGCCGCCTGCTGCTGTCCAATGACTCGAATTACCCCTGGTTCATCCTGGTGCCACGCATCAACGGTATCAGCGAAGTGTTTCAGCTGGATGTCGCAGATCAACAGATCCTCTGGAAGGAAACTACGTTGCTGGCGCAGTTACTCAACGAAGGCCTGGGCGCCGACAAGATGAATATCGGTGCGCTGGGCAATGTCGTCAGCCAATTGCACGTGCATGTGATCGTACGTAAGCGTGATGACGCCGCGTGGCCTGCGCCGGTTTGGGGCAAGCATCCGGCCCAGCCGTACACTGAAGAACAAGTGGCGGCCATTCGTGTGCGCCTGCACGCGTTGCTGCCTGCCGACTTTATCTTTACCCAGGGTTGAACCATGGACTTGCAAGACCGCGTTACCGATCTGGAGAGCCGCCTGGCCTTTCAGGACGACACCATCGAGACCCTCAATGACATCCTGGTCGTCCAGCAGCGCGCGGTTGAACGCCTGCAGCTGCAGATGACCGCGCTGCTCAAGCGTCAGGAAGAAATGGGCGGCCAGTTCGAGACGTCCGAAGAAGAGGCGCCGCCACCGCACTATTAATCCGAGTGCAATAAAAAACCGCGACCCAGCCAAGGCTGGATCGCGGTTTTTTTGCTGCGACGGCTGGAATCAGCGACGCGGCAGGGCTGCGATCACGTCTTCGGCTTGCAGGCCTTTGTCGCGATTCATCACGGAGAACTCCACGCGCTGGCCTTCCACCAGGACGCGATGACCTTCGCCACGGATAGCCCGGAAGTGGACGAAGATGTCGTCGCCCGAATCGCGGGAAATAAAGCCGAAGCCTTTGGAGGTGTTGAACCACTTGACGGTACCGGTATCCCGATTGGTCATGTCGTAGTTTTGCGACGCGGCCGCCGGGGACGAACGGTAGAAGCTGATGGCCAGGTGAAGAACGATAGCGACCACAGCAATCACCAGGCTGAGCAGGATGGCCGGATGGCCGCCCACTTCAGGCATAGGTGCCAGGAGGGTGAGGGTTTGTACGACAACGGTCAGTACCAGCAGCGCGCTGACCAGGTTTTGCAGTTGATGACGTGTGCCTTTGTTCCAGTAAGGGATTACGGGAGCGAGCGTCAGGTTAAGAAGGCCGAACAAGGCCAGGTACAGAGCGTCGTGTTGTTGCAGGTAGGGCAGGCTTTCAGGCTGCAGGCTCGGGATAAAGGACAGCAGCAACGCTGCAACGCCCGTTAGCAGGTGGACGATTTTCAACATTTTGATTAACTCACGTTAAGACGGATCACAAGGAAGAGCTGACTGGCACGGTTCGCTTCTGAACAATGGGAGGCGTTGGGCACGTGCGCGGGTATCAGCCTATGCCGCTTGCCGTGGAAATTAACGACGGCGACACGCTGCCTATTTAACAGCAAAGGCCGTGCCTACTCAAATCGAGCATTTTCCGCGGTTGAAAGGGGCGTGGCATTTCTGCGTGAAACGCTTGTCCTAGACATGTGCAGGGGTTTCTGGCGGCCTTAAAGAAAATTTCCGACATGCCCAAAGGCTTGTACTGCACGGGCTGACAGGTCGTGCAGGGGCGATTTGCCGCATGTCGCCCGAGGGTGTCGGGCTGCGTCTCTGCGGCGCTCTTGCTAGAGTGGTCGTGCACCTGATCAATGAATGCTTGTCAATTGAAGGGGATAAACATGGCAATCGATATCGGTATCAGTGAAGAAGATCGTAAATCCATCGTCGATGGGCTTTCACGGCTGCTTTCCGATACCTATGTACTGTACCTGAAGACCCACAACTTCCATTGGAACGTCACGGGCCCCATGTTCCGTACGCTGCACCTGATGTTCGAAGAGCAGTACAACGAACTGGCGCTGGCGGTGGACGCCATAGCCGAGCGTATCCGTGCCCTGGGTTTCCCGGCACCGGGCGCCTATTCGATCTACTCCCGCCTTTCCTCCATCAAGGAAGAAGAGGGTGTTCCCAGCGCAGAAGAGATGATCAAGCAACTGGTGGCGGGCCAGGAGGCGGTCACGCGTACCGCACGTGGTATTTTCCCGTTGCTCGACAAGGTCAGCGATGAGCCGACCGCGGACCTGCTGACCCAGCGCATGCAGGTTCACGAGAAAACCGCGTGGATGCTGCGTTCCCTGCTCGAAAGCCAGTAAACGACAGCCACAGTGGCGCCATTGTGGCGCCACTTGCTTGTTTCCACGCATTTCCTGGCGTTGTCCTACGCCTATCAACGCCCCGTCTTCTGGCTGCCTGCCTCGTCCTGCTGTCTTATAGGGCCACTGTCCAATGGGAGAACCCATGGGCTGTTGTTTGGCAATGGAGTGTCAGGTGTATGTCACGTGGAGTGGATGTGGGAGTGATGGAAACCGGTGGTTTCCACAAGATAAGCGTCGACCCCTTCGCCAAGGGGTTCGATATGGGGCTGGCCAAGCCATTGTCCCGATCGGTAAGGCTCAACGGATTTTCTACTTGTCTTCGGCTTGAGCAGATCTATTGGAATATCCTCACGGAAATAGCCAGGATCAATGCCTGCTCTGTCAGTGCATTGCTGTCCTATGTCGATCGGGAAGTGCACTTGCGGTATGGAGGAGTGAAGAACTTCAGTGGGTTGGTCAGGGTAGTGTGTGTGGTTCATCTGTTAAAGGGCCGTGCTGCCTCGCCAAGCCCTGAGTAATCGGCAGGCCTCGGGGCCGGTCCGCTGTCGAGGTGGGCCTGCCCCGGGCAGAAAGCCGGCTGCGCTGCCTTGATTTACCAGATATAATCCCGCGCTTTGCTGCTGCCGGGGCTTTCTCCCTCTGCTCTTTATCAGGAGCGGGCGCGGCACAGTAACGATCGACCGCCGAGACATCGCCATGCCCATGTATGACTATCAATGTGCTTCCTGTGGACATCAGTTGGAAGCCATCCAGAAGATCAGCGCAGCGCCGCTGGTCGATTGCCCGGCCTGCCAGGCACCCGAGCTCAAGAAGATGTTGTCCATGCCGGGCTTCCGCCTGAGCGGCAGCGGCTGGTACGAGACCGATTTCAAGACCGGTTCGAAGAAGAACCTGGCGGGCGGCGACAAAGCAGACTGAGTTGAACTCCATGCGCAGGCTCCTGCATTATCCGTCCCCTGCTTTAATGTACGGTGACGAGGCAGGCCTCCACCGAATTTCGAATTACGAGAAGTGAAACCACTACCATGATGCGCAGCCACTATTGCGGCCAACTGAACGAGACCCTGGATGGTCAGGAAATCACCCTTTGCGGATGGGTTCACCGTCGCCGCGACCACGGCGGGGTGATCTTCCTCGATATCCGTGATCGTGATGGCCTGGCCCAGGTGGTATTCGATCCGGATCGCGCCGAAAGCTTCGCCGCCGCTGACCGTGTGCGCAGCGAGTACGTCGTGAAGATCACCGGCAAGGTTCGCCTGCGTCCGGCCGGTGCCGTGAACGCGAACATGGCGTCCGGTGCGATCGAAGTGCTGGGCTACGAGCTGGAAGTACTGAACGAATCGGAAACCCCGCCGTTCCCGTTGAACGAATACTCCGACGTCGGCGAAGAAACCCGCCTGCGCTACCGCTTCCTGGACCTGCGTCGTCCGGAAATGGCCGAGAAGCTGCGCCTGCGTTCGCGCATGACCACCAGCATCCGCCGCTTCCTCGACGAGAACGGCTTCCTTGACGTCGAAACGCCTATCCTGACCCGGGCCACCCCGGAAGGCGCGCGTGACTACCTGGTGCCTAGCCGTACCCACGCCGGCAGTTTCTTCGCCTTGCCGCAGTCGCCGCAGCTGTTCAAGCAGCTGCTGATGGTGGCCGGTTTCGACCGTTACTACCAGATCGCCAAGTGCTTCCGCGACGAAGACCTGCGCGCCGACCGCCAGCCGGAATTCACCCAGATCGACATCGAGACCAGCTTCCTCGATGAAAAAGAGATCATGGGCATCACCGAGCAGATGATCCGCAACCTGTTCAAGGAAGTGCTGGACCTGGAGTTCGGCGAATTCCCGCACATGACCTTCGAAGAAGCCATGCGCCGCTACGGTTCGGACAAGCCAGACCTGCGTAACCCGCTGGAACTGGTGGACGTGGCCGACCAGCTCACCGAAGTTGATTTCAAGGTGTTCAGCGGCCCCGCCAACGACCCGAAATGCCGCATCGCCGCCCTGCGCGTGCCTGGCGGCGCGAGCATGCCGCGCAAGCAGATCGACGACTACACCAAGTTCGTCGGCATCTACGGTGCCAAGGGCCTGGCGTATATCAAGGTCAACGAGCGCGCCAAGGGTGTTGAAGGCCTGCAGTCGCCAATCGTGAAGAACATCCCGGAAGCCAACCTCAATGTGATCCTGGATCGCGTGGGCGCGGTCGACGGCGACATCGTGTTCTTCGGCGCCGACAAAGCCAAGATCGTCAGCGAAGCCCTGGGCGCGCTGCGGATCAAGCTGGGCCACGACCTGGACCTGCTGACCTGCAAGTGGGCACCGATGTGGGTCGTCGACTTCCCGATGTTCGAAGAGAACGATGACGGCAGCTTCAGCGCCTTGCACCACCCGTTCACCGCGCCGAAGTGCTCGCCCGAAGAGCTGGAAGCCAACCCGGCAGGCGCGCTGTCCCGCGCGTATGACATGGTGTTGAACGGTACTGAGCTGGGTGGCGGTTCGATCCGTATCCACCGCAAAGAGATGCAACAAGCGGTCTTCCGCCTGCTGGGCATCAACGAAGCGGAACAGGAAGAGAAGTTCGGCTTCCTGCTCGACGCCTTGAAATACGGTGCGCCGCCCCACGGTGGCCTGGCTTTCGGCCTCGACCGCCTGGTGATGCTGATGACCGGTGCCCAGTCGATCCGTGAAGTGATCGCGTTCCCGAAAACCCAGAGTGCTGCGGACGTCATGACCCAGGCTCCGGGCGTGGTGGATGCCAAGGCATTGCGCGAGCTGCATATCCGCCTGCGCGAGACGCCGAAGGCTGAGTAAGGCTGCTGCGTGAAAGCGCACTGAGGTTTACGCAGTCTAAAAAGGCGCATCTTCGGATGCGCCTTTGCGTTACAAGGGGTGTATCCCACCCGGGGTGGGGTTGATAAGGTTTCTAGAGAATTTCGGAGTTGTGTTATGGCTGGCCATTCCAAGTGGGCGAACATCAAGCACCGCAAAGAGCGTCAGGATGCCAAGAAAGGCAAGATTTTTACCAAGTGGATCCGTGAGCTGACGGTCGCTGCCCGCCAGGGCGGGGGTGACCCGGGCTCCAACCCGCGTCTGCGCCTGGCCCTGGACAAGGCCCTCGGCGCCAACATGAGTCGTGACATTATCGACCGTGCCGTGGCCCGTGGGGCCGGCGCTGCCGACACCGACGACATGGTCGAGTTGACCTACGAAGGCTACGGCCCGGGTGGCGTGGCGGTGATGGTCGAATGCATGACCGATAACCGCAACCGTACTGCCGCCGCCGTGCGTCATGCGTTCAGCAAGTGTGGCGGCAACCTGGGGACTGACGGTTCGGTGGCCTACCTGTTCGAACGCAAGGGGCAGATCTCCTTCGCGCCGGGTGTGGATGAAGATGCGCTGATGGAAGCGGCGATGGAGGCGGATGCCGACGACGTAGTGACCAATGAAGATGGCTCCATCGACGTGTTTACCTCGTTCGCCGGCTTCTACGCCGTGCGTAATGCCCTGGAAGCGGCCGGTTTCAAAGGCTCCGACGCCGAGATCGTGATGCTGCCGACCACCAGTGCCGAGCTGGACCTGGACGGTGCGCAGAAAGTGCTGAAGATGCTCGATATGCTCGAAGACCTGGATGATGTACAGAACGTGTATTCCAACGCCGACATCCCGGAATCCGTGGCCGAACAGCTAGGCTGAAGAATGACGTAGATCCAAATGTGGGAGGGGGCTTGCTCCCGATGGCGGTGTATCAGTCAGCCTATGTCTAACTGGACGATCGCCATCGGGAGCAAGCCCCCTCCCACATTAGAACTACGATGTATCAAAAAATGTGTTTATCCGACCTGCAGGCGTTATGACTTTAATCCTAGGTATCGACCCCGGTTCGCGCATCACCGGTTTTGGTGTGGTGCAACACACCCCGCGCGGCTGCGTCTACGTCGCTTCGGGCTGTATCCGTACCGGCGCAGGCGAGTTGGCTGAGCGCCTGCAGATCGTCTATCGCGGCGTGCGTGAAGTGATCCAGACCTACGGACCGGTCACCATGGGCATCGAAAAAGTGTTCATGGCAAAAAACGCCGACTCAGCCCTTAAACTCGGACAAGCCCGTGGCGCCGCCATCGTGGCAGGGGCCGAAGAGGGCATGGAAATCGCCGAATACACCGCGACCCAGGTCAAGCAGGCCGTGGTCGGCACCGGTGCGGCCAATAAAGAGCAGGTGCAGATGATGGTCATGCACATGCTCAAGCTCACCTCAAAGCCGCAGATCGATGCCTCCGACGCCCTGGCCATTGCCATTTGCCATGCACACACGCGCTCCAGCCTGCTGCCTCACGGCCTGGGCATGGCACGCAGTCGTGGCGGGCGCCTGCGTCTCTGATAGCATCAGCGCAATCGTTATTTCCGGTCAGGCCTCGCTCTGACCCCAAGCTTTAAGGATCTGAACCGTGATTGGACGCTTGCGCGGCACCCTGGCTGAGAAACAGCCGCCGCACCTGATTCTGGATGTAAACGGGCTGGGGTATGAGCTGGAAGTGCCCATGACCACCCTGTACCGCCTGCCGTCGGTCGGTGAACCTATAACGCTGCATACCCATCTGGTGGTGCGCGAAGACGCGCAACTACTCTATGGTTTCATTGGCAAGCGCGACCGCGACTTCTTCCGCGAACTGATTCGCCTTAATGGCGTGGGGCCTAAATTGGCCCTGGCGTTGATGTCGAGCCTGGAAGTGGATGAGCTGGTACGAGCCGTTTCGGCCCAGGACACCTCAGCGCTGACCAAGGTACCGGGCGTGGGCAAGAAAACCGCCGAGCGCCTGTTGGTAGAACTCAAGGACCGCTTCAAGGCCTGGGAAGTGGTGCCGAGCATGTTCGCCCTGGTGCCGAACCAGCCGGATATGCCGGCGGGCCAGGTCGCGAGTGCTGAAAGCGACGCCGTCAGTGCGCTGATCTCCCTGGGCTACAAACCCCAGGAGGCCAGCAAGGCCGTCTCGGCCATCAAGGACAAGAACCTGAGCAGCGAAGACATGATCCGCCGAGCCCTGAAGGGAATGATTTAAGTGATTGAAGCTGATCGTCTGATCGCGGCCACCGGGCCTCGTGACCGTGAAGAAGTCCAGGACCGCGCCATCCGGCCCTTGAGCCTTGCCGACTACATCGGCCAGCCCACCGTGCGCGAGCAGATGGAGTTGTTTATCCAGGCCGCGCGCGGGCGCAGTGAGTCCTTGGACCATACCTTGATCTTCGGCCCGCCGGGGCTGGGTAAAACCACCCTGGCCAACATCATTGCCCAGGAAATGGGCGTGTCGATCAAGTCCACCTCCGGCCCGGTGCTGGAGCGGCCAGGTGATTTGGCGGCGTTGCTCACCAACCTCGAGCCCCATGACGTGCTGTTCATCGACGAGATCCACCGGCTCTCGCCTATCGTCGAGGAAGTGCTGTACCCGGCGATGGAAGATTTCCAGCTCGACATCATGATCGGCGAAGGCCCGGCGGCCCGCTCGATCAAGCTCGACTTGCCACCGTTCACGCTGGTGGGCGCGACGACCCGTGCGGGCATGCTGACCAACCCGCTGCGAGACCGTTTCGGCATCGTTCAACGTCTGGAGTTCTATAGCACTACCGATCTGGCGACCATTGTCAGCCGTTCGGCCAGTATTCTCGGCCTGCCCCTGGACCCGGAGGGCGCGTTTGAAATCGCTCGTCGGGCCCGGGGCACGCCACGGATTGCCAACCGCTTGTTGCGTCGTGTGCGTGACTTTGCCGAAGTACGGGCCAAGGGGCATATCACCAAGGCCGTGGCGGACCTGGCCTTGAACCTGCTGGATGTGGACGAGCACGGCTTCGATCATCAGGATCGACGCCTGCTCTTGACCATGATCGAGAAGTTCGACGGCGGCCCGGTGGGTGTCGACAGCCTGGCGGCGGCCATCAGTGAAGAGCGCCATACCATCGAAGATGTGCTGGAGCCGTACCTGATCCAGCAGGGCTATATCATGCGTACGCCAAGGGGGCGGGTGGTGACGCGCCATGCCTATCTGCACTTCGGGTTAAACATTCCGTCACGATTGGGGGAGATGCCCGTAGTAGACGAATTCCTTGATGCAGTGGACGATTAAAAGCTTCACGCCAGTCGATTTATTCGATGTTTGTGCTGTCCTAGTGGCTGGCGTCGTCATTCAGTCACTGGATATGTTTTTCGAGAATGAAAAAACAGTTGCCCCACCGGATTGGCAACCTGAGGAGTAAGCACTAGAGTATGCGCGCGCAAAACGGGGATCAGTCGTTCGCACATCGCTGTCGCGTTTATTACGAGGACACCGATGCCGGCGGCATCGTGTATTACGTCAATTATCTCAAGTTCATGGAGCGGGCTCGTACCGAGCGGCTACGGGAGCTGGGCTTTGCCCAATCCCAGCTGGCAGGGGAGGACCTGTTATTCGTCGTGCATTCCAGCGAGGCGCGTTACCACGCACCGGCGCGACTGGACGACGAGCTGCTGGTCAGCGCTGAAGTAATCGAATTGAACCGTGCCAGCCTGCGTTTCAAGCAGCAGGTCAGGCGGGCAACGGATGCAACGCTGCTCTGTGAGGGGCAGTTCCTGGTGGCGTGTGTGCGCACCAATAGTTTGAAACCTCGGGCCATTCCCGAAACTCTACGTGCGGCCTTTGCCGCCGTGAGCGGCGCGGGTAAACAATCAAAGCAGGAGATTTAGCGTGGAACCTACCGTCGTCGACCATTCCTCCATGTGGAGCCTGGTCAGCAATGCCAGTGTCGTGGTTCAACTGGTGATGCTGACCCTGGTAGCCGCATCGGTTACCTCTTGGGTCATGATTTTTCAGCGCAGCAACCTGCTGCGCGCCGGTCGACGTGCCCTGGAGAGCTTTGAAGAGCGCTTCTGGTCGGGTATCGACCTGTCCAAGCTGTACCGCCAGGCCGGCAGCAACCCGGACCCGGACTCGGGCGTCGAGCAGATCTTCCGCGCGGGCTTCAAGGAATTCTCGCGCCTGCGCCAGCAGCCGGGTGTTGATCCGGAAGCGGTCATGGAAGGCGTGGCCCGTGCCATGCGCGTCGCCATTTCCCGTGAAGAAGAGAAACTGGAGCAGAGCCTGCCGTTCCTCGCTACCGTCGGTTCCGTCAGCCCGTACATCGGCCTGTTCGGTACGGTGTGGGGGATCATGAACTCGTTCCGCGGCCTGGCCCAGGCCCAGCAAGCGACCCTGGCCACCGTGGCCCCGGGTATTGCCGAAGCCCTGATCGCCACCGCGATCGGCCTGTTCGCCGCTATCCCCGCAGTAATTGCCTACAACCGCTTTGCTGCAACCAGCGAAACGTTGATCAGCCGTTACTACACCTTCGCCGATGAGTTCCAGGCGATCCTGCACCGTAAAGTGCACACCAGCGAAGAATAAGCAGGTAATTCCCAATGGCTTTAATCGCTCGAGCTCGCAAAAAGCGCAAGCCGGTCGCCGAGATGAACGTAGTACCCTACATCGACGTGATGCTGGTGCTGCTGGTGATCTTCATGGTGACCGCGCCGATGCTCAACCAGGGCGTGAAGGTTGATCTGCCCAAGGTTTCCAGTGAAGCCTTGCCGCAGGACAACAACACTCAGGTCCTGACCATTTCGATCAAGGCTGACAAGACCTATTACTGGAACCTTGGCAGCGAAGTCGACACCCAGAAGCAACAGGACAAGGCCTTGACCCTGCCGGCGATGACCGATGCGGTGACCAAGATCATTCGCTCCGGCAACGAAGGCGGCAAGCACACCCAGGTGTTCATCCGCGGCGACAAGTCGGTCGACTACGGTTCCGTCATGGGCGCCATGGGCGGGCTGCAGAAGGCCGGCGTCGGTAACGTTGGCTTGATTACCGAGGCGCCCTGATGCAGCAACAGCGAGAGCCGTCCGCCTCGGAAAGCTTCTTCTGGCCTAGCGTCTGGGCAATTGCCCTGCACGTCCTGGTCTTTGGCATGTTGTTCGTCAGCTTTGCCATGACTCCGGACCTGCCGCCAGCCAAGCCGATCGTGCAGGCGACCCTGTATCAGCTGAAATCGAAAAGCCAGGCCACCACCCAGACCAATCAGAAGATTGCGGGTGAGGCCCAGAAGTCGGCTGCGCGCCAGACTGAAGTCGAACAGATGGAACAGAAGAAGGTCGAGCAGGAAGCGGTGAAGGCTGCTGCGGAACAAAAGAAAGAAGAGGCGGCTCAAAAGGCCGAGGAATCGAAAAAGGCTGACGAAGCCAAGAAGGCCGACGAGGCGAAAAAGGCTGATGAAGCCAAGAAAGCCGAGAAAGCTGCCGAAGCTAAAAAAGCTGAAGAGAAACAATTGGCTGATATAGCCAAGAAGAAATCTGAAGAAGAAGCCAAGAAGGCTGCCGAAGAAGAGGCCAAGAAAAAGGCCGCTGAAGACGCCAAGAAGAAAATAGTCGAAGACGCGAAGAAGAAAGCCGCCGAAGACGCCAAGAAAAAAGCTGAAGCAGACGAGGCGAAGAAGAAAATCGCCGACGACGCGAAGAAGAAAGCTGCCGCCGATGCCAGCAAGAAAAAGGCCCAGGAAGCAGCGCGTAAATCCGCCGAAGAGAAAAAGGCCCAGGCCTTGGCAGATTTGCTCTCCGACACGCCGCAGCGTCAGCAAGCCTTGGCCGATGAGCGTGGTGATGAAGTCGCGGGCAGTTTCGACGACCTGATTCGGGCGCGGGCAGCAGAAGGCTGGACACGTCCACCTTCGGCACGCAAAGGCATGACAGTAGTGCTGCAGATCGGCATGTTGCCGGACGGTACGGTGACTTCGGTCAGCGTGGCCAAGTCCAGTGGTGACGGTTCGTTCGACAGTTCGGCGGTTGCCGCGGTCAAGAATATTGGCCGGTTGACCGAGATGCAGGGAATGAAACCAAGCGACTTCGCTCCCTATCGTTCATTCAAGATGACATTCACACCTGAGGATCTAGCCTTGTGAGAAACCTTCTTCGAGGAATGCTTGTCGTTATTTGCTGTATGGCAGGGATAGCGGCGGCGGATGAAAAGAACATCCTGGTCACCAGCGGCAGCGATCGGGCCACCCCGATCGCGGTAGTGCCGTTTGGCTGGCAGGGCGGCAGCGTGCTGCCGGACGACATGGCCCAGATCGTCAGCGACGACCTGCGCAATTCCGGTTACTACGCACCGATTCCGAAAGGCAACATGATCAGCCAGCCGACCCAGGCCAGCGAAGTCATCTTCCGTGATTGGAAAGCGGTGGGCGCGCAGTACCTGATGGTCGGCAGCATCACGCCGGCCGGCGGTCGCCTGCAGATCCAGTACACCTTGTTCAACGTGGCCACTGAGCAGCAGGTCCTGACCGGCAGCGTATCGGGTACCGCCGAACAACTGCGCGACATGGCCCACTACATCTCGGACCAGTCGTTTGAAAAACTCACCGGTATCAAGGGGGCGTTCTCGACACGCCTGCTTTATGTAACGGCCGAGCGTTTCTCCGTAGACAACACTCGCTACACCCTGCAGCGTTCGGACTACGACGGTGCGCGGGCAGTGACCTTGCTGCAATCCCGTGAGCCAATCCTGTCGCCGCGCTTCGCGCCGGACGGCAAGCGTATTGCCTACGTGTCTTTCGAACAGAAGCGTCCGCGTATCTTCGTCCAGCACATCGATACTGGCCGTCGTGAGCAGATCACCAACTTTGAAGGCCTCAACGGTGCACCGGCCTGGTCGCCGGATGGTTCGCGCCTGGCATTCGTACTGTCCAAGGACGGCAACCCGGACATCTACGTGATGAACATGGCTTCGCGCCAGATCAGCCGCGTGACCAGCGGTCCTGGTATCAACACCGAACCGTTCTGGGGCAAGGATGGTTCGACCATCTACTTCACCTCGGACCGCGGCGGCAAGCCACAGATCTACAAGACCAGCGTTGGCGGTGGGGGCGCGGAACGCGTGACCTTTATCGGTAACTACAACGCCAATCCTAAGCTTTCGGCTGATGAAAAGACGTTGGTGATGATTCACCGTCAGGATGGTTTCACTAATTTCCGGGTTGCGGCCCAGGATTTGCAGCGTGGAACGGTAAAAATCCTCACAGATACCAACCTTGATGAGTCAGCTACTGTTGCGCCCAACGGCACCATGGTAATCTACGCCACCCGCCAGCAGGGCCGGGGAGTCTTGATGCTCGTGTCCATTAATGGACGCGTAAGGCTCCCGCTTCCTACCGCACAAGGCGAAGTCAGAGAACCGTCCTGGTCCCCTTACCTGAACTGACGCGGCGCTACAAAAAGAAGTACTTAACACACTGGGGTTCATTAGGAGTTTCACGATGGAAATGCTGAAGTTTGGTAAGTTTGCTGCTCTGGCTCTGGCTCTGTCCGTAGCCGTTGGTTGCTCGTCTAAAGGCGGCGACAATGCCGGTGAAGGCGCAGCTGTTGATCCAAACGCTGGTTACGGCGCTAACACTGGTGCAGTTGACGGCTCCCTGAGCGAAGAAGCTGCTCTGCGCGCTATCACCACTTTCTACTTCGAATACGACAGTTCGGACCTGAAACCAGAAGCCATGCGCGCTCTGGACGTTCACGCGAAGGACCTGAAAGCTAACGGCGCTCGCGTTGTTCTGGAAGGTAACACTGACGAACGTGGTACTCGTGAGTACAACATGGCACTGGGCGAGCGTCGTGCGAAAGCCGTTCAGCGCTACCTGGTACTGCAAGGTGTTGCTCCAGGCCAACTGGAACTGGTTTCCTACGGTAAAGAGCGTCCAGTTGCTACTGGCCACGACGAGCAGTCCTGGGCTCAAAACCGTCGCGTCGAACTGCGTAAGTAATTCGTCATGCGAACGTGCCGTCGTGCTCTAACTGTATTGGCTCTCAGCCTCGCCCCGCTTGCGGTGTGGGCTGCGGTTCCTGTGGAAGATAGCAACTCTGGCTATAACAATAGCGGGAGCAGTTATCCGCCAGCGGGTTATGGCACGAATGGCGCCTATGCTGGGGGGGCGGCTACGTCCGCTCCCTCGGCACAGGGCGAACTGTTCAACCAGCTGCAACGCATGCAGGATCAATTGGCGCAGCAACAAGGCACCATTGAAGTTCTGCAAAATGAGGTGCGTCAGCTGAAGCAGGAAGGCCTGGAGCGTTACCAGGATCTTGATCGACGTATAGGAGCCGGTGTTACACCTGCCGCTACTCCTGATAATTCTTCTGCCGGTGGCGCGCCCAGCGCGGCTATCGGTGGTGCAGCAGGGGCCGCCGCTGCGAGCCAAGCCCCTGCCGCCAGCAGTGAACCGGGTGATCCGGCGAAGGAAAAGCTGTATTACGATGCAGCCTTCGACCTGATCAAGGCCAAGGATTTCGATAAGGCCAGCAAAGCCTTTACCGCCTTCCTGGGCCGCTACCCAAACAGCCAGTACGCGGGCAACGCCCAATACTGGTTGGGCGAGGTGAATCTGGCAAAGGGTGATCTGCAGGGGGCGGGCCAGGCATTTGCCAAGGTCAGCCAGCTGTACCCCAAGCACGCCAAGGTGCCCGACTCGCTGTATAAACTCGCTGACGTAGAACGCCGCCTGGGTCATACCGACAAGGTCAAAGGCATTCTGCAGCAGGTCGTAGCCCAATATCCGGGTACCTCCGCTGCACAGTTGGCCCAACGGGATCTGCAACGCTTGTAAGCGATGCAGCCGTTTAGAAGAAACCCGCGCCTGGCGCGGGTTTTTTCGTTAGAATCCACGCCCTTTTATGACACACGCTTCCTGGGGCCTACGCGTTGGCGGGGTTCCTTGAAGTGCCTGACGGAGGCGGACAGCCTGTTTAGCTGTTACGCCCGTGGCGACTATGCAAGACACATTACGCATCACCGAAGTTTTTTACTCGTTACAGGGTGAAACGCGAACCGCTGGCCTGCCCACGGTTTTTGTGCGCCTGACCGGTTGCCCCTTGCGTTGCCAATACTGTGACAGCGCCTACGCCTTCAGTGGCGGCACTGTGCGCACCCTCGAAGACATCCTGGAGCAGGTTGCCGGCTACCGGCCCCGCTACGTCTGTGTAACGGGTGGCGAGCCCCTGGCCCAGCCCAACGCCATCCCCTTGCTCAAACAGCTGTGTGATGCCGGTTACGAGGTCTCCCTGGAAACCAGTGGGGCCCTGGATATTTCCGCTGTAGACCCGCGTGTCAGCCGAGTGGTTGACCTCAAGACGCCGGGCTCCAAGGAAGTGCACCGCAACCGCTACGAGAACATCGAACTGCTGACGCCCAACGATCAGGTCAAGTTCGTGATTTGTTCCCGTGAAGACTACGACTGGGCCAATTCCAAGCTGATCCAGTACGGCCTTGACCGCCGTGCCGGTGAGGTATTGTTCTCTCCCAGCCACCACGACCTGAACGCGCGCGATCTGGCCGACTGGGTGGTTGCCGATAACCTGCCCGTACGCCTGCAATTGCAGCTGCATAAATACCTGTGGAACGACGAACCGGGGCGCTGAGATGACTGATCAAAAGCGCGCGGTCATCCTGCTGTCAGGTGGCCTCGATTCCGCAACGCTAGTGGCCATGGTTCGCGCCGAAGGTTACAGCTGTTACACCATGAGCTTCGACTACGGTCAGCGCCACCGCGCCGAGCTGGATGCAGCCGCCCGTGTGGCCCGAGACTTGGGCGTGGTCGAACACAAGGTGATTGGCCTGAACCTCGACGGCATGGGTGGCTCGGCCTTGACCGACAGCACTATCGACGTCCCAGAGGCCCCCACCCAAGGCATCCCGGTTACCTACGTACCGGCACGCAACACCGTGTTCCTGTCCCTGGCCCTGGGCTGGGCGGAGGTTCTGAGTGCCCGTGACATCTTCATCGGGGTTAACGCGCTTGATTACAACGGCTACCCGGACTGCCGCCCCGAATACGTCGAGTCGTTCGAGCGTATGGCCAATTTGGCGACAAAAGCCGGGGTAGAAGGGCAGGGTTTCCGGATCCAGGCACCGCTGCAAAACCTGAGCAAGGCCGCTATCGTGAAGGCTGGCGTAGGACTCGGTGTCGATTACTCGCTGACAGTTTCCTGCTATCAGGCAGACGATGACGGCCGTGCCTGTGGGAAATGCGACAGCTGCCGGCTGCGTGCAGAGGGCTTCCAGATGGCCGGAATTACGGACCCGACGCGTTATTTCTGATTTATTTCAAATAAGGTGTTGAATAATCCTTAGAAATCAGTATTATACGCGCCACCACACAGCGGGTCGTTAGCTCAGTTGGTAGAGCAGTTGGCTTTTAACCAATTGGTCGTAGGTTCGAATCCCACACGACCCACCATTTTTGGCGGTTTAGAAAATCCGGAAGGCCCACGCAAGTGAGGATTTCCGGGTTTTTTTTTGCCTGCGATTTGGTGCTTACCTGCCGGTGCGCAATGCACCCAAGCTATACCAGCATTTGGCAAACCTCCCTGTTGACTCTCCTGTTACGGGCACACCCTATCCTGCCCGCTCGACTTTTCAGGATGAAGTGATGATGAGCAAGCGAGTACTGGTGATTCTGGGGCACCCCTCAACCGACAGTTTCTGTGGGGCATTGACCGACACCTATGTGAAGGCGGCCACAGAGGCCGGGCACGATGTGCGTCTGTTACGCCTGGATGCACTGCGGTTTGATCCAGTGCTGCACGATGGCTACAAACAGGTTCAGTTGCTGGAGCCCGATCTGCTCAAGGCCCAGGCCGATATCACGTGGGCTGAGCACCTGGCGTTTGTCTATCCCATCTGGTGGGGCGGAATTCCGGCCCTGATGAAAGGCTTCTTCGATCGAATATTCCTTCCCGGATTTGCCTTCAAGTATCGCGAAGGCAAAGCCTTTCCCGACAAGCTTTTGAAGGGGCGCACGGCCCACCTGCTGGTCACGATGGATACCCCGCCGTGGTACTACAAGTGGGTCTACTGCATGCCGGGCCTGCACCAGATGCGCAAGACTACCCTGGAGTTCTGCGGCATCAAACCATTGAAGACCCTCACGTTCGGGCCGATCCTCGGTTCCGGCGACTCCCAGCGCGAAGCCTGGCTCAAGCAAGCCCAGGCTATTGCTTGCCGCTGACATAGCCGTTGCACAGCATCGCCTTGCAGCAGGCGATGCCGGCTTTATCCCTGCCAATTACACTGCCTTTTGCCACCTTCGGGTTTCCGACCCCGTAGACATGTGTGAAGATGCGGCGCGCCAAAGTACGCGCCTCTTCTGCGCCATAAAAAAGGACTTTTACATGTATATCGGCAAAGCTGCCCAGTTGTCGGGCACGACAGTCAAGACGATCCGCCACTATGAAGACATTGGTTTGCTGCCGCCGCCGGTGCGCGAAGGGAAGTATCGGGTCTATAGCCAGCAAAGCGTTGAGCTGCTGACGTTTATCAAATGCGCTCAGCAGTTGGGCTTCAAGCTCAAGGAAATGCAGGCGATCCTTCAGGATCACCGGGGCCAGGAGCTGCCGTGGGATTTGGCCAACCAGGCGATTGCGGATAAAAAGCTCGAGCTGAAAGCCCAGATCGAAGGGCTGCAAAACATCTACGACGGTCTTGAGCAGTTCGAAAGCAACCTCAAGGACGCCCGGTACCAATGCCAGTTTGAGCCTCTTTCCAAAACGGTCTGAACGAACTTGCTGCATGAACACTGCCCGCTGACGGCTATGTGCTTGAGGTGATGTCTGAAGGCGGGGGAGACCCAAGGTACCATTGCGGTTTTTTAATCGACAGGCACACGCGTCAAAGCCAGATTAGGCTTTTGAAACCATTGGATATTCTGTAGCCTTGCGCAGCTTCACCTTTACCCGTGCTTGATGAACACAATCACTTCGTCCGGCGGCGCCCGAAGGGCTCCAGAGCCGGTGGTACACTCGACTTTCGCGCTACTGCGCCTGCAGGTCTTGCGAACATGACGCACATTTCCGAACGCCTACTGGTTCAAGCCCACCTCGACGCCAAGCAGCCCAAGGCCCTCAGCGCCGAGGAAGAGGCGAGCCTGCGTGCCGCCATTGCTGCCGAGCTCAAGGCTCAGGACGCGGTGCTGGTTGCCCACTTCTATTGCGATCCGGTGATCCAGGCCCTGGCCGAAGAAACCGGCGGCTGTGTCTCCGACTCCCTGGAAATGGCCCGCTTCGGCGCAGCCCACCCGGCCAAGACCGTACTGGTCGCCGGTGTACGTTTCATGGGCGAGACCGCCAAAATCCTCACCCCCGAAAAACGCATCCTCATGCCGACCCTGGAAGCCACCTGCTCCCTGGACCTGGGGTGTCCGGTGGATGAGTTTTCGGCGTTCTGCGACCAGCATCCCGAACGCACCGTGGTGGTGTATGCCAACACCTCGGCGGCGGTCAAGGCCCGGGCCGATTGGGTGGTGACCTCCAGCTGTGCGCTGGAAATCGTCGAAAGCCTGATGGACAACGGCGAGACCATCATCTGGGGCCCGGACAAGCACCTGGGTACCTACATCCAGCGCCAGACCGGCGCCGACATGCTGCTGTGGGACGGTGCGTGCATCGTCCACGAGGAGTTCAAGTCCAAGCAGTTGGAAGACATGAAGGCGCTGTACCCGGACGCAGCGATCCTGGTGCACCCGGAATCGCCGACCTCGGTGATCGAACTGGCCGACGCGGTGGGCTCCACCAGCCAATTGATTGCGGCGGCACAGCGGCTGCCGAACAAGACCTTCATCGTGGCGACCGACCGCGGCATCTTCTACAAGATGCAGCAGCTGTGCCCGGACAAGGTCTTCGTCGAAGCGCCCACGGCCGGTAACGGCGCCGCGTGCCGCAGTTGCGCACACTGCCCGTGGATGGCGATGAATACGCTGGAGCGCACGCTGCAGTGCCTGCGTGAGGGCAGTAACGAGATATTCGTCGAGCCGTCGGTGATTCCTCACGCCGTGCGACCGCTCAAGCGCATGCTGGATTTCACCCAGGCTGCGCGCCTGAGGCTGGCCGGTAACGCCTGAATCGAGGCGAGCTCGGTTGAAAATGTGGGAGGGGGCAAGCCCCTTCCCACATTTTGATCTCCAATAAGAAGGGTATTATTTCTTTTGCTTCGGGATGCGCACCAACTGCGTATCCGAGTAGATGTCATGCCAGCTGCGTTTGTGCTTGTCGAACAACGACCAGACAAACCCCAGCCCCACGCACAACCATGACGCAATCGACACCACAAAGCGCAACAGCGCCTGCCACAGGCTGATCCGCGAGCCGTCGGCGTTTTGCACGCGCACGCCCCAGACCTGCATGCCCAGGGTTTGCCCGGAATGGGTCCAGAACTTGGCAAAGAAACCAAACAGCACAAAGAACAGAATCGTCGACAGCAGCGGGTCACCGTCCAGTGCGCCGGATTCGGTGAGGGTGCGCATCCTGGCTTCGCCCACGAACGCGATCCATACCAGCTTGTAGATAAACGCGGTGACGATCAGCAGCGCGGTGCACAACAGGAAGTCATAGAACATCGCTGCCAGGCGACGGCCCAGGCCAACGGCGGGGAACTCGCCTTGGGGACTCAGCAAGGGTTTGGACATGGCAGGGCTCTCAGAGGAAAAAAATCATTTTACGGAATAGCGCCCATAAAAAAGCCCCTGATGTCATGTCAGGGGCTTTTTGTCGCAGGAAGGATCAGCCTTCTGCTTGTACTTCGTCAGCCTGCATGCCTTTCTGGCCTTGAACTGCAACGAAGGTGACCTTCTGGCCTTCCTTCAGGCTTTTGAAGCCGTTGCCTTGAATAGCGCGGAAATGCACGAACAGATCCGGACCGCTTTCTGGAGTGATAAAACCAAACCCTTTCTCGTCGTTAAACCACTTGACGGTACCGCTCTGACGATCAGCCATTTTCTTATTTCCTTGACGCTAAAAATTAATGACAGCCCCTTTCACATGAAAGAGTACTGGGCTGGGTTGCAGGAAAGTAAGAGACGTCGAACGGGTTGTAGCACAACTACTTCAGCTACTGCCCAGGTCCAGGTTCCAAGCGACCCATGCAAACACAGTGGGCAAACTCTACGCCAACTAATGGAGAAAAAACAAGCCCTGGCAAAAGCCCAGGTTTTGCTCGGCCTCATGACACTTCGTTGAATAATGTGGAACCGACTTATTCGATAGAATGGGTCACTTGTTATAGGTTAATTCCTATAATAATGCCTATCGTTGCTGCACTGTTTTATGGCGGTTGCGTTACAGATTAGTGCACGTTAACGCAACCGCGTTACTTATAGGAACAGTCAATCAGCCACGATAGTAACGTTGCGGCACAAATGGCATTTTGCTTACACGAAGTGGCACTTTTTTCCCACGCACCAACGCAGAGACTTCGGTGTCCAGTGCGGTGAATGCGCTGTCCAGGTAACCCATGGCCAGTGGGCCACCCAGGCTCGGGCCAAAGCCACCGCTGCACACGCTGCCGATCACGCTGCCGTGTTCGTCGACGATCTCTGCGCCTTCACGTACGGGTGTGCGTTCCTGGGGCAGCAGGCCTACGCGCTTGCGGCTTACACCGGTTTGCTGCTGGGTGAAGATGCGGTCGGCACCCGGGAAGCCACCGGCACGCGCACCGTCGGTGCGTCGGGCCTTGGAGATTGCCCACAAGAGGCTGGCTTCGATCGGGGTGGTCTCAGTGTTCATGTCGTGGCCGTACAGGCACAGGCCGGCTTCCAGGCGCAGCGAGTCACGGGCGCCCAGGCCGATGGCCTGCACTTCGTCCTCGGCCAGCAGGCTGCGCGCCAGGCTTTCGGCGCTGGCGGCAGGCACGGAGATTTCAAAACCGTCTTCACCGGTGTAGCCCGAGCGGCTGACGTAGCAGTCCACGCCCAGCAGGCGCACCGGGGCGAATTGCATGAAGGTCATCCGGGTGACTTCCGGGGCCAGGCGCGCCAATACCTTCACTGCGGCCGGGCCTTGCAGGGCCAGCAGCGCGCGTTCTTCGAACAGCGGCTCGATGCGGCACTGCTCGCCGATATGCTGGCGCAGGTGCGCCAGGTCCTGGTCCTTGCAGGCCGCGTTGACTACCAGGAACAGTTCGTCGTTACCCAGGTTCGCCACCATCAGGTCGTCGAGGATGCCGCCCTGGTCATTGGTGAACATGGCGTAGCGCTGCATGCCGACCGGCAGGTCGATGATGTCGACCGGCACCAGGGTTTCCAGGGCCTTTGCGGCATTGGCGCCGGTCAGGCGGATCTGGCCCATGTGGGACACGTCGAACAGCCCGGCCTGTTCACGGGTGTGCAGGTGCTCCTTCATCACGCCCAGTGGGTATTGCACCGGCATGTCGTAGCCGGCGAAGGGCACCATGCGTGCACCCAGCTCGAGGTGCAGGGCGTGCAATGGGGTTTTCAACAGGGTTTCGGTGGACATGTTCAGCTCCTGAAAAACGTGCCGGCGCGCCTTTAGGCGTCAGCACTCGATAATGTTGACCGCTAAACCGCCACGGGCGGTTTCCTTGTATTTGCTTTTCATGTCGGCGCCGGTCTGGCGCATGGTGCGGATGACCTTGTCCAGCGAGACGAAGTGTTGCCCGTCGCCACGCAAGGCCATGCGCACCGCATTGATGGCCTTCACCGAGCCCATGGCATTGCGCTCGATGCAGGGCACCTGCACCAGCCCGCCAATCGGGTCGCAGGTCAGGCCGAGGTTGTGTTCCATGCCGATCTCGGCGGCGTTTTCCACCTGGGAAACCGTACCGCCCAATACTTCGCACAACGCGCCAGCGGCCATGGAGCAGGCCACGCCGACTTCACCCTGGCAACCGACTTCGGCCCCGGAGATCGACGCGTTTTCCTTGTACAGAATCCCGATGGCGGCGGCGGTGAGCAGAAAGCGCACCACGCCGTCTTCATTCGCGCCGGGGATAAAGCGCATGTAGTAATGCAGCACCGCCGGCACAATCCCGGCCGCGCCGTTGGTGGGCGCCGTGACCACGCGCCCGCCGTTGGCGTTTTCTTCGTTGACGGCCAGGGCGTACAGGTTGACCCAGTCCAGCACCGACAACGGGTCGCGCAGGGCCGACTCCGGGTTCTTGCACAACTGGCGATGCAAGGCGGCGGCACGACGCTTGACCTTCAGGCCGCCGGGCAAGATGCCTTCGTTGCGACAGCCGGCTGCCACGCAGTCCTGCATCACCTGCCAGATCTTCAACAGGCCGGCACGGGTTTCCGCTTCCGGGCGCCAGGCACTTTCATTGGTCAGCATCACCTGGCTGATGGACAGACCGTAGGTGGTGCAATGGCCGAGCAAGTCCTTGGCATGCTTGAACGGGAACGTCAGTGGGGTGGCGTCTTCGACGATCCGGTCCGCACCGGCGGCGTCTTCATCCACCACAAAACCGCCGCCCACCGAGTAGTACTCGCGGCTGCGGATCTGGATACCCGCCGCATCAAAGGCACGAAAAATCATGCCGTTGGGGTGGTAGGCCAGGGGTTTGCGAATCATCGCCAGGTGTTCTTTCTCGTTGAACGCAATGCTGTGTTCGCCGAGCAGGTTCAAGCGACCGTCGCCGCGCATCTGCGCCAGGCGTGCGGCCACGGTTTCGGTGTTCACGGTGTCCGGGTGTTCGCCTTCCAGGCCCAGCAGCACGGCCTTGTCGCTGCCGTGGCCTTTGCCGGTGGCGCCGAGGGAGCCATAGAGTTCCACCTTGATGCCGGTGGTGGCGCTCAGCAGGTTGTCACGCTTGAGGCCCTCGACGAACCGAGCGGCCGCACGCATGGGGCCGACGGTGTGGGAACTGGAGGGGCCGATGCCAATCTTGAACAGGTCGAACACGCTTAAAGACATGAGT
This sequence comes from Pseudomonas sp. 1 R 17, assembly GCF_900067035.1. NCBI lineage: Bacteria > Pseudomonadati > Pseudomonadota > Gammaproteobacteria > Pseudomonadales > Pseudomonadaceae > Pseudomonas > Pseudomonas sp. 1 R 17. The sequence continues at coordinate 104,395 of NZ_FKLB01000053.1, read as the reverse complement.
TGTTCTCCGGTTTCTTGTTATGTATTGGGTGGTACTCGGTCAATGTGGGAGGGGGCTTGCTCCCGATGGCAGTGTGTCAGTCAACAGAGATGTTGAATGTAAAACCGCCATCGGGAGCAAGCCCCCTCCCACATTTGATTGAGTTCAGCCTCAGGTTACGCGTAGCTCTCGATTGAAGGGCATGCGCATACGAGATTGCGATCACCAAACACATTGTCAACCCGGCCAACCGGTGGCCAGTACTTGCCTTCGATCAACGAAGCGACCGGGTACACCGCTTGTTCACGGCTGTATGGGTGGCTCCATTCGCCAACCAGTTCCGCCGCGGTGTGTGGTGCGTTTTTCAGCGGGTTGTCGTCCTTGTCCAGGGTGCCGTTTTCCACCGCGCGGATTTCTTCGCGGATGGCGATCATCGCGTCGCAGAAGCGGTCCAGTTCTTCCTTGGACTCGCTTTCGGTCGGCTCGATCATCAGCGTACCCGCCACCGGGAACGACATGGTCGGGGCGTGGAAGCCAAAGTCGATCAGGCGCTTGGCCACGTCATCCACGCTGATGCCGCTGCTGTCCTTCAGCGGGCGCAGGTCGAGGATGCATTCGTGCGCCACCAGGCCGTTGCTGCCGGTGTACAGCACGGGGTAGTGCTCTTCGAGCCGACGGGAAATGTAGTTGGCATTCAGGATCGCCAGCTGCGACGCGCGCTTGAGGCCTGCGCCGCCCATCATGCTGATGTACATCCAGGTGATCGGCAGGATGCTTGCACTGCCGAACGGTGCCGCACACACCGCGCCTTCCTTGCGCGCCATGGCCGCGTGGCCGGGCAGGAAGGGCGTGAGGTGGGACTTGACGCCAATCGGGCCAACGCCCGGGCCGCCACCGCCGTGGGGGATGCAGAAGGTCTTGTGCAAATTCAGGTGGGACACGTCGCCGCCGAACTTACCCGGTGCGCACAGGCCAACCATCGCGTTCATGTTGGCGCCGTCGATGTACACCTGGCCGCCGTTGTCGTGGATGATCCCGCAGATTTCGCGGATACCTTCTTCGAACACGCCGTGGGTGGACGGGTAGGTAATCATCAGCGCGGCGAGGTGCTCACGGTGCTCGATGGCCTTGGCGCGCAGGTCTTCGATGTCGACGTTGCCACGGGCGTCGCAGGCGGTAACCACCACACGCATGCCGGCCATGTTGGCGGTGGCCGGGTTGGTGCCGTGGGCCGACGATGGGATCAGGCAGATGTCGCGACGTGCTTCGCCACGGCTCTGGTGATAGGCACGGATGGCCAACAGGCCGGCGTACTCGCCCTGGGAACCGGCGTTCGGCTGCAGGGAGATCGCGTCATACCCGGTGGCCGCGCAGAGCATGGCCTCCAGGTCGGAGGTCAGTTGCAGGTAGCCGGCGCTTTGCTCGGCCGGGGCGAACGGGTGCAGGGCACCGAACTCGGCCCAGGTCACCGGGATCATTTCACTGGCGGCGTTGAGCTTCATGGTGCACGAGCCCAGCGGGATCATGGTGCGGTCCAGGGCCAGGTCCTTGTCCGCCAGCTTGCGCAGGTAGCGCATCAGCTCGGTTTCCGAGTGATAACGGTTGAACACCGGATGGCTGAGGATCGGTGACTGGCGCAGCAATGCGTCGGGCAGGCGGCTGTCCACCGTGGCGTTGACGTCCGGCAGGGCTTTGCCATTGGCAAAGATCGTCCACAGGGTTTCGATATCGCCTTGGGTGGTGGTTTCGTCGACCGAAAGGCCAACCCGCCCGGCGTCCACCACGCGCAGGTTGATGCGCTGGGCGCGGGCCTTGTCGTGCAGCGCAGCGGTGTCGGCGCCGGTGTGCAGGGTCAGGGTGTCGAAGAAGTGTGCCTGCTCGACCTTGAGGCCCAGCGCGGTCAAGCCCTTGGCGAGCATCGCGGTCAGCTGGTGAATGCGCTTGGCGATCTGGGTCAGGCCCTTGGGCCCGTGGTACACGGCATACATGCTGGCGATGTTGGCGAGCAGCACTTGCGCGGTGCAGATGTTGCTGGTGGCTTTCTCGCGGCGGATATGTTGCTCGCGGGTCTGCATGGCCAGGCGCAGGGCCGGCTTGCCGAAGCGGTCTACCGACACACCGACCAGACGCCCCGGCATGTCGCGCTTGAACGCATCCTTGGTGGAGAAGTACGCCGCGTGCGGGCCACCGAAGCCCAGCGGCACGCCGAAGCGTTGCGCGCTGCCGATTGCCACATCGGCGCCGAACTCACCCGGCGGGGCCAGCAGGGTCAGGGCCAACAGATCGGCAGCCACGGCCACCAGGGCGTTGGCGGTATGGAAACGCTCGGTCAGCGCGCGGTAGTCGAACACGTCACCGTTGCTGGCCGGGTATTGCAGCAGGGCGCCGAAGAACCGGCTGACATCGGTCAGTTCGCGCTCATCGCCGACCACCACGTCGATGCCCAGCGGCTCGGCACGGGTGCGCAGTACGTCGAGGGTTTGCGGGTGGCTGTGGACCGAGGCGAAGAAGGCGTTGCTGCCCTTGTTCTTGCTCAGGCGCTTGCAGAAGGTCATGGCTTCGGCGGCGGCGGTGGCTTCATCGAGCAGCGAGGCGTTGGCGATCGGCAGGCCGGTGAGGTCGCTGATCAGGGTCTGGAAGTTCAGCAGCGCTTCCAGGCGGCCTTGGGAAATTTCTGGCTGGTAGGGGGTGTAGGCGGTGTACCAGGCCGGGTTTTCCAGGAGGTTGCGCAGGATCGGCGACGGCGTATGGCAGTTGTAGTAGCCCTGGCCGATGTAGGTCTTGAACAGTTGGTTCTGGCTGGCAATGGCCTTGATCCTGGCCAGGGCCTCGGCTTCGCCCAGGCCGTCTTCCAGGCCGAGCACGCTGGTGCCCTTGATGCTTTCCGGGATCACGCTGGCGCTCAGGGCTTCCAGGGAATCGAAGCCCAGGCTGGCGAGCATCCGCTGCTCATCTTCCTGGCGCGGGCCGATGTGGCGGGCGATGAACTCATTGGCGGTGCTGAGATTGATGGTCATGGCGCGCTCCTCAGGCTTCGGCGTTGGCTTTGATCAGGCGGTCGTACGCGTCCTGATCCAACAGTTTAGCTACCGCACCGGCATCGGCCGGTTTAAAGCGGAAGAACCAGCCTTCGCCCAGCGGGTCTTCGTTGACCAGTTCCGGGCTGCCATCGAGCTTGGCGTTCACTTCCAGCACTTCACCGTCCAACGGCATGTACACGCCGCTGGCGGCCTTGACCGATTCAACCGTGGACGCTTCAGCGCCCTTGTCATAGGCCTGCAACTCCGGCAGTTGCACGAAAACCACATCACCGAGCGCGTTCTGCGCGAAAGCGGTGATACCCACGGTGACGCTGCCGTCAGCTTCGGCGCGCAGCCATTCGTGATCTTCAGTGAAACGCAACTCGCTCATGGAAACTCCTCAGGGCCAGAATCGTCTGGTGGGCGGGATTGGAATAATGGGGAGTTGCTTAGCAATATCGCGGCCAACCTTATTAATCCGTTATAAATCAATAAGTTAATAAATATGGGTATAGGCTTATGCGGTTTAGCTGTAGCGATTTCGCTACAGTCAGGTCGGGGAAAAAAAGCCTATGTGGATCAAAGCCTTGCATGGCGCGCAAAAAGCAGGGCTGTAGCGAAATCGTTCCACTGTAGCGCTTTCAGTACAGCGGATGTCGTTCTCAGACCAAAACTTGGAAATGCATTCCATGCAGCGAGTCAGGGCTTGTTTGGAATGCCGTACTTGCGCAAGCGGTGGGCGATGGCGGTGTGTGAGGTTTGCAGGCGGCTGGCCAACTGCCGGGTCGAGGGGTAACTGACGTAGAGTTTCTCCAGCAGGCTGCGCTCGAAGTCCTCGACGGCCTGTTCCAGGCTATCGACTTCGCCGTCGTTCTGGCGGGCCACGGAGGTGCCGGCGATGTCCAGGTCACCGATGTCCACCAGGCTGCTTTCGCAGATGGCGGCGGCGCGGAAGATCACGTTCTGCAACTGGCGCACATTGCCCGGCCAGCGGTTGCCCAACAGCGCCGGATAGGTGCCGGGCGCCAGGCGGCACACCGGGCGCTGGATCTGCGCACAGGCCTGTTGCATGAAGTAGCGGGCCAACAGCAGGATGTCCTGGCCGCGCTCACGCAGGGGCGGCACTTCGACGTTGAGCACGTTGAGGCGGTAGAACAGGTCTTCGCGGAAGGTACCTTCGCTGACCATTTTTTCCAGGTCGCGGTGGGTGGCGCTGAGGATGCGCACATTGACCTTCACTTCGCGGTCGCCGCCGACCCGGCGGAAGCTGCCGTCGTTGAGAAAACGCAGCAGCTTGGCTTGCAAATAGGGCGACATTTCGCCGATTTCATCGAGAAACACCGTGCCCTGGTTGGCCAGCTCCATCAGCCCCGGCTTGCCGCCGCGTTGGGCGCCGGTAAAGGCGCCGGGGGCGTAGCCGAACAATTCACTTTCGGCGAGATTCTCCGGCAGCGCCGCGCAGTTCAGCGCCAAAAACGGCGCACTGTGGCGCGCGCTGATGGCATGGCAGGCCCGCGCCACCAACTCCTTGCCGGTGCCGGTTTCGCCCTGGATCAACAGCGGCGCATCGAGCGCGGCCACCCGTTGTGCGCGTGCCTTGAGGGTGCGGATCACCGGGGATTCGCCCAGCAGCGCATCAAAGCCTTCGGCATGATCGTGGTGCAGCGCCGACAGTTGTTCGCCGATGCGGTTGGGTTGGTACAGGGTGAGCAGGGCGCCGGCATCGGTGATCGGCGTGGCGTCGAGCAAAAGCGTCTGGCCGTTGACGCTGATTTCACGCAAGGGCAGGCGAAAGCCGTTTTCCAGCAAGGTGTCCAGCAAGGCCGAGTCATTGAACAGCTCGGCGATACTTTCCCCGGCCGGTTCGCGACCGTACAGCGCGATCAGCGCCGGGTTGGCCAGCAGGATCTTGCCCGCGCTGTCCAGGGCCAGCACCGGGTCGGTCATGGCCGCCAGCAGGGCGTCGAGTTGCAGGTGGCGGCGTTGGCCGGGAAGGATGTCCACCACCGTCACCGCTTGTACGCCGTGCACGCTGAACAGCGCGTCACGCAGCTCTTCGAGCACGTCGGCGCTGAGGGTCGGCGCATCGATATAGACGTTGGGCGGCACCATTTCCACCGCATCCAGGTTGAGATTGCGCCCACCGAGCAAGGCCAGGACTTCCTGGGTAATGCCGACGCGGTCGATGAAGCTGACGTGGATACGCATGGGGCGCTTAGCAGTTCTGGAGAGTGGGAGGCGGCAAGTATGCCTTGGAGCGGGGCACAGGTGAAATCTGACAAATAATGGAGATCAAAATGTGGGAGGGGGCTTGCTCCCGATGGCGGTGTGTCAGCTGAAAATAAGCTGACTGACACCCTGCTATCGGGAGCAAGCCCCCTCCCACATTTTGCACAGTGTTGTGTCAGTCCTACCGGGTTATTCCAAGTGTTCAGGTTTGATCGGGTCCCCGGATTTCACATCCAGTTGATGCCGTACATCCTCGAACATCAGGTCGTACTGTTTGTGCATCGAGCCATTGAGCACTGCCATTTTCGGCATCCCATACTTCTGCGCGATGTTCATCGCATGCCGGGCAAAGTCGAATGCCTGGTCCTTGGGCAAGAAGAACTCTTCCTTGAGGTCCTTGCCCTGCACCGAGCCGTGCAGCTTGAACAGCATGCCCTTGCCTTCCCTTGGGTCCTGGCTGACTTCGTAGTCGATACACAGGTTGTAGCTGTAGTCGTCCTTGTTCAGCGCGTGACGTTCGACGTGCAGGTGACCGGGTTCAAAGGTGGCCATAGGCGTATCTCCTCTACTTCACAGATAGGTGATGCCAGGTGTCGCCGTGCTGATGCGTGTGCCGGCGCTGCCCTGGACGATGGCTTCGATGTCGGAGAGTGAACCGATCACCGCGGTTTTGCCAGTCTGGCGGGCGAACTCGCAGGCGGCTTGCACCTTGGGGCCCATGGAACCGGCGGCGAAGCCGAGTTTTTCCATGTCGTCGGGGTGGGCCTGGCCGATGGCTTTCTGGGTCGGCTTGCCGAAGTCGATAAAAGCGGCGTTGACGTCGGTGGCGATCACCAGCAAATCGGCGTCCAGTTGCGTGGCCAGCAACGAGGAGCACAGGTCTTTGTCGATCACGGCTTCGATGCCTTTGAGCTTGCCGTCTTCACCGTACAGGGTCGGGATACCGCCACCACCGGCGCAGATCACGATGGCGCTTTTTTCCAGCAGCCACTTGATCGGGCGAATCTCGAAAATACGTTTGGGCCGTGGGCTGGCCACGACGCGGCGATATTTATCGCCATCCGGGGCGATGGCCCAGCCTTTCTCGGCGGCGAGTTTTTCCGCTTCGGCCTTGGAGTACACCGGGCCGATGGGCTTGGTCGGGTTCTGGAAGGCAGGGTCCTTGGCGTCCACTTCCACCTGGGTGAGCAGGGTGGCGAACGGCACTTCGAAGTCCAGCAGGTTGCCCAGTTCCTGTTCGATGATGTAGCCGATCATGCCTTCGGTCTCGGCACCGAGCACGTCCAGCGGGTACGGCGAAACGCTGGTGTAGGCCGCCGCCTGCAACGACAGCAGGCCGACCTGCGGGCCATTGCCGTGGGCGATGACCAGTTCGTTGCCGGCATGGATCTTGGCGATCTGTTCGGTGGCGATGCGGATATTGGCGCGTTGGTTGTCTGCGGTCATGGGTTCACCACGGCGCAGGAGGGCGTTGCCGCCCAGGGCTACGACGATGCGCATATTGCAATCCTTCTAGAGCTCGTAATCCTTTGTAGGAGCGAGCTTGCTCGCGAAGGAGGTCAACGATAACGCGCCCATCCTGAATGAACGCGGTGCCCTTGAATTTTTCGCGAGCAAGCTCGCTCCTACAGTGGGATCGCAGCAGGGTTTAGATATCCGCGAGTGCCGACACCAGGATCGCCTTGATGGTGTGCATGCGGTTTTCCGCCTGCTCAAAGGCGATGTTGGCCGGTGACTCGAAGACTTCCTCGGTCACTTCCACACCATTGGCCAGGTTCGGATAACGTGCGGCGATGTCCTTGCCGACCTTGGTTTCGCTGTTGTGGAACGCCGGCAGGCAGTGCATGAATTTCACCCGAGGGTTGCCCGAGGCTTTCATCATCTTGGCGTTGACCTGGTACGGCAGCAGTTGCTCGATGCGTTCGTCCCACGCTTCCACCGGCTCACCCATGGACACCCAGATATCGGTGTGGATGAAGTCCACGCCCTTGACGGCTTCTTTCGGGTCTTCGGTGATGGTAATGCGCGCGCCGCTTTCCTCGGCGAAGGCCTGGCACTGTTTGATGAAGTCTTCATGGGGCCACAGGGCTTTCGGCGCGCCGATGCGCACGTCCATGCCGAGCTTGGCGCCGATCATCAGCAGCGAGTTACCCATGTTGTAGCGCGCGTCGCCCAGGTAGGCGTAGCTGATGTCATGCAGCGGCTTGTCGCTGTGCTCGCGCATGGTCAGGGTGTCGGCGATCATTTGGGTCGGGTGGAATTCGGCAGTGAGGCCGTTGAACACCGGCACGCCGGCGAACTTGGCCAGTTCTTCGACGATTTCCTGCTCGAAGCCACGGTATTCAATGGCGTCGAACATGCGACCGAGTACGCGGGCGGTGTCTTTCATGCTTTCTTTGTGGCCGATCTGCGACGACACCGGGTCGATATAGGTGACGTGGGCACCCTGGTCGTGGGCCGCCACTTCGAAGGCGCACCGGGTGCGGGTCGAGGTTTTTTCGAAGATCAGCGCGATGTTCTTGCCTTGCAGGTGCGGACGCTCGGTGCCGGTGTATTTGGCGCGCTTGAGGTCGCGGGACAGATCCAGCAGGTAATTCAGTTCGCGGGTGGTGTGGTGCATCAGCGACAGTAGGCTGCGGTTGCGCATATTGAAAGCCATGATGGAATCTCCTTAATAGTCGATAGGGTCGCGGATGATCGGGCAGGTCATGCAGTGGCCGCCGCCACGGCCACGGCCGAGTTCACCGGCGCTGATGGTGATGACTTCCACGCCGGCCTTGCGCAGCAGGGTGTTGGTGTAGGTGTTGCGGTCGTAGCCGATCACTACGCCAGGCTCCACGGCCACCACGTTGTTGCCGTCGTCCCACTGCTCGCGTTCGGCGGCGAAGCTGTTGCCGCCGGTCTCGACCACGCGCAGGGCCTTGAGGTTGAGCGCTGCGGCCACGGTCTCGAGGAAGTTGGTTTTCTCCCGCTGAATGTCGATGCCGTGGGGTTTGCTTTCGTCAGGGCGCAGGGTGAAGGGCACGATCTGGTTGACCACTTCGGGGAAGATGGTCACCAGGTCGCGGTCGCAGAAGCTGAACACGGTGTCCAGGTGCATCGCCGCGCGGGACTTCGGCAGACCGGCAACGATCACCCGTTCCACCGCTTTGTTCTTGAACAGGTTGCGCGCCAGTTGGCCGATGGCCTGGTGGGACGAACGCTCGCCCATGCCGATCAACACCACGCCATTGCCAATCGGCATGACGTCACCGCCTTCCAGCGTGGCGGCACCGTGTTCCTGGTCGGGGTCGCCGTACCAGATCTGGAAGTCCGCGTTGGTGAACTCGGGGTGGAATTTGTAGATGGCGCTCGCCAGCAGGGTTTCCTGGCGTCGCGCCGGCCAGTACATCGGGTTGAGCGTCACGCCGCCGTAGATCCAGCAGGTGGTGTCGCGGGTGAACTGGGTGTTGGGCAGCGGCGGCAGGATAAAACTGGCGTGGCCGAGGAAGTCGCGGAACATCTCGATGGTCTTGCCACCGAAGCTGCTCGGCAGGTCATCGGCTGACACGCCACCGATCAGGAACTCGGCGATCTTGCGCGGCTCAAGGCTGCGCAGCCAGGAGCTGACTTCCTCGACCAGGCCCAGGCCCACGGTGTTGGAAGTGATCTTTCGTTCCAGGATCCAGTCCAGGGCTTCGGGGTTGGCAACGATATCGGTCAGCAGGTTGTGCATTTCCAGCACATCAATGTCCCGTTCGCGCATCTTGGTCACGAAGTCGAAATGGTCGCGCTTGGCCTGGGCTACCCAGAGCACGTCATCGAACAGCAGTTCATCGCAGTTGTTAGGGGTCAGCCGCTGGTGGGCCAAGCCTGGGGAGCACACCATGACTTTGCGCAGTTTGCCGGCTTCGGAATGTACGCCGTACTTCACTTTTTCCGTGGTCATTACAGATCCTCCAGTGAACATCAGTTACAGAGTCAGGAAGCCGTCGTAGAGGCCATAGGCAGCCACCAGGGCGCCAATGACGACTGCGGCGAAAATCAGCTTCTCGACGTTGGTGAAAATCGGTTTGCCCAGTTCATGCTTGGCCTTGGCGAACAGGATCGCGCCGGGGGCATAGAGCAGGGCGGACAACAGCAGGTACTTGGTGCCGCCGGCATAGAGCAGCCAGACCGCGTAGATCAGTGCGACCGCGCCGATAAACAGGTCCTTCCTGCGCTCCTTGAGGGCGTTTTCGTAGGTTTCGCCGCGTACCGCCAGCAGCAGCGCGTAGGCCGCCGACCACAGGTAAGGCACCAGGATCATCGAGGTGGCGAGGTAGATCAGCGACAGGTAGGTACTGGCGGAAAACAGCGTGATCACCAGGAATATCTGGACCATGGCGTTGGTCAACCACAGGGCGTTGGCCGGCACATGGTTGGCGTTTTCCTTGCGCAGGAACTCCGGCATGGTGTGGTCCTTGGCGGCGGCGAACATGATCTCCGCACACAGCAGCACCCACGACAGCAGCGCACCCAGCAACGAGATGATCAAGCCGACGCTGATCAGCACCGCACCCCAGTGGCCCACCACATGCTCCAGCACGGCGGCCATCGACGGGTTCTGCAGCTTGGCCAGCTCCGGTTGGGTCATGATGCCCAGGGACAGCACGTTCACCAGCATCAGGAACAGCAGCACGGTGATAAAACCGATCACGGTGGCCTTGCCGACGTCGCTGCGTTTTTCGGCGCGTGCCGAGAAGATGCTCGCGCCTTCGATACCGATGAACACCCACACGGTGACCAGCATCATGTTGCGCACCTGGTTCATCACGCTGCCCAGGTCCGGGTTCTTCACGCCCCAGATGTCAGCGGTGAAAATGTCCAGCTTGAAGGCGAACACGGCGATCAACACGAACAGCACCAGCGGCACCACCTTGGCGACGGTGGTCACCAGGTTGATGAACGCCGCTTCCTTTATCCCGCGCAGCACCAGAAAGTGCACGGCCCACAGCAAGACCGACGCGCCAATCACCGCCGCAGGCGTATTGCCTTCGCCAAAGATCGGGAAGAAGTAACCGAGGGTGCTGAACAGGAGGACGAAGTAACCGACGTTGCCCAGCCAGGCGCTGATCCAGTAACCCCAGGCCGACGAAAAGCCCATGTAGTCACCGAAGCCGGCCTTGGCGTAGGCGTAGACGCCGCCGTCCAGATCAGGTTTGCGATTGGCCAGGGTCTGGAAGACGAAGGCCAGGGTCAGCATGCCCACGGCGGTAATTACCCAACCGATCAATACCGCGCCAACATCGGCACTGGCGGCCATGTTTTGCGGCAGAGAGAAGATCCCGCCGCCAATCATTGAGCCGACGACAAGTGCAACCAGTGCACCCAATCGAAGTTTTCCGGGAGATTCAGACATCGCATAACTCCAATGCAGGAGAAGAGAGACCACAGAATAATTCCGTGCGCTAATCAAACAGCTGACTCAGATCACTTCATTGGCACATTCCATTGTGAATTAATGACTTAGACTGGAAAGTCGTGGGCAATAGTTTTCCGCGCAAAGGCGCTTTCCAGAGCGATCTCTGCGGTTTGGTCAATCATTTAGTGCTGCGTATGGACGTTTGAAACTAGCCCGTTTTCCTGAATGTGCAAACTTTTCGCAATGGCGACAATAAAGAGCTTGGAAGCGACAAAGTATTCGGCGTATTTAAAATCTAGATAAGCCTAAACTATGCAAACTGTCATGCCGCTGAGTTATGAGCGTGGCGGTTTTATCGCTGTCTTTAATAAACGCTACACTCGCTGAGTTAATTAGTTGAGTGCATGGTTGTCCGCTCAAATTTTATTCAGGAGTCTGCATGTCTCAACCGGCCCAGAAACTTCGGCTTGGCGCCCTGATTGCCTTGGTGGTGGGCTCGATGATTGGCGGGGGGATCTTCTCGTTGCCGCAGAACATGGCCGCGCGCGCGGAGGTGGGCGCGGTGTTGATCGGTTGGGCGACCACCGCCGTGGGCATGCTGACCCTGGCGTTTGTCTTCCAGACCTTGGCCAATCGCAAGCCGGAACTGGATTCCGGGGTGTACGCCTACGCCAAGGCGGGTTTCGGCGACTACATGGGTTTTTCGTCGGCCTGGGGTTACTGGATCAGCGCGTGGATGGGCAATGTCGGTTATTTCGTGTTGCTGTTCAGCACCCTCGGCTATTTTTTCCCGGTGTTCGGCCAAGGCAATACGCCGGTGGCCATCGGCTGCGCATCGTTGCTGCTGTGGGCCGTGCATTTCCTGGTGATGCGCGGGATCAAGGAAGCCGCGTTCATTAACCAGATCACCACCGTGGCCAAGCTGGTGCCGCTGCTGATGTTCGTGGTGATCGCCGCCGTGGCGTTCAAGGCCGATATCTTCACTGCTGACATCTGGGGCCTGGAAAAGCCGCAATTGGGCAGTGTGGTGGACCAGGTGCGCAATATGATGCTGGTCACGGTATTTGTGTTTATCGGCATTGAAGGCGCCAGTGTGTATTCGGCGCGGGCCGAGAAGCGCGCGGACGTGGGGCGGGCCACGGTGATCGGCTTTCTCGGCGTGCTGGCGCTGTTGGTGCTGGTGAATGTGTTGTCCCTCGGCATCATGAGCCAGGCGGAGCTGGCCGGCCTGCAAAACCCGTCCCTGGCCGGTGTGCTCGAGCATATCGTCGGTCCCTGGGGCGCGTTGCTGATCAGTATCGGCCTGGCCGTGTCGCTGCTGGGGGCCTTGTTGTCCTGGGCGCTGCTGTGTGCCGAGATCCTCTATGCCACCGCCCATGACAAGACCATGCCGGCCTTCCTGAAAAAGGAAAATGCCAACCAGGTGCCGGTCAACGCCTTGTGGCTGACCAATGTGATGATCCAGGTCTTCCTGGTGATCACGCTGTTTTCCCACAGCACCTACACCACCCTGATCTACCTGGCGTCGTCGATGATCCTCGTGCCTTACCTGTGGTCGGCGGCTTACGCGGTGTTGCTGAGCGGGCGTGGTGAAACCTATGAAGGTGCCCACCGCCATCGCATCAAGGACCTGCTGGTGGGGTTGATCGCCCTGGGTTACGCCGTATGGTTGCTCTACGCCGGGGGCCTTAAATACCTGCTGCTGTCGGCGCTGCTGTATGCGCCGGGCGTGATCCTGTTCGCCCTGGCCAAGCGCGAACAGGGCCAGCCGTTGTTTACCCACGTTGAGAAAGGCATTTTCAGCTGCGTGATCGCCGGTGCAGGGCTGGCGGCGTATGGGTTGTACAGCGGGGTGTTGTCGTTGTGATGGGGTGACGGTACTGGCCTCATCGGGAGCAAGCCCCCTCCCACATTTTGAATATGTTCACCCATCAAAGTGTGGGGGGCTTGCTGCCGATAGCGGCCGTCAAGTCACCATTGAGGCCGGTGGGAGCCCAATTCTCCCGCCGGCAAATCCCATTGCAATGGCGTACCGCTGATAGTCAGCGGGGGCAGCAGCCGATGGGCCTGGCCCCAGGCGGTCTGTTCGACGACCAGGCCTTGATCCCCTGGTTCTTCCTCGCGCAACGACGGTTGCTCGGGCACTTGGCCTGCTTGCACCAGTAACGTTGCGGTGCGTGCCAACGACAACCGCGCCGAACCACCGCGCCCCGACTGCAGCCGTTCGCCCAGCGCCTGAATCGCACTGGCCGCCATCAGATACCCGGTCGCGTGATCCAGCGCCTGCAACGGCAGTGGCACCGGTTTATCCGCGTGTTTCCAGAGCATGCCGGCCTCGGCGATCCCGCTGCTCATCTGCACCAGGCTGTCGAAGCCCCGGCGATTACGCCACGGGCCGCTCCAGCCGTAGGCGTTGAGGCTGACGTCGATCAGGCCTGGGGCGAGGTGTTGCAGTTCGGGGGCGGTGTAGCCCAGATGCTCCAGGGCGTCAGCGCGGTATCCGTGGAACAGGATGTCGGCGTCCCTGAGCAAACGCTCGAAAACCCGCCGACCTTCGGGCGTTTTCAGGTCCAGGCGCGCGCAGCGTTTGCCCAGGGTCATTTCCGGGACTACACCGGGTTCGTTCCAGGTGGGTGAGTCGATGCGCAGTACATCCGCGCCGAGGCCGGCAAGGAAACGACTGGCCACCGGGCCGGCCAATACGCGGGTCAGGTCCAGCACCTTGAGGCCGGCCAGCGGGCGTGCCAGCGAACCGTGCCAGGGTTTGTCGGTCGTGGTTTCGAAGGTCTGGCGTTGGACCAGCGCCTCGGCGTTCACCGCCAACCCCTGCGGATGTTGCTGCCAGGCTTGCCAGGCACGCATCTGCGCGGCGCAGCCACCTTGGTCGACAATCGCCTGTTCCAGTTCTGCCGCGTTCCACGCCGCGACCTTGCCGGCCATCCCGGCGCGGTCGGCGACCTTGCCCAGCACCCGCTCGGCGGCGGCACGGTGATGAGGCGCGTTGGTATGCAGGCGAATCCAGCCATCGGCGCTGGCGTAATCGCCGGCCACCGGATCCCACAACGGTGGCACTTGCCAGCCCAGCGGGCGGATCGAGGACGAGAACCAGAAAGAGGCGAGGCGTCGGTCCACACTCACCTCGGGCTGGCGCCCGGTCTGTTGCCGGATCAACTGGGCGACGGCCTGCCCGGCGGCGCCGATGCTGGCACTGGCCAGCTCGGTGACAGCGAAGGTCGAGGGCAGGGCGCCAGCCTCGGTGAAGGTCAGCGGGATGTGGGGTAGATCGAGTGCGGCTTGGATGGGAGTCAGCAGGTCAGTCATCAAAGGCCCTCCGTAAGAGAGGGGCCACTATAGAAGATCATCACACCGGCGTGACAACTCCCGGTTCCAACGGCAGGTCGATGCTGGCGATAAAACCACCGGCTGGGTGATTGGCCAGGATCAGGCTGCCACCGTGGCGTTCGGCCGCGCGTCGCGCGATCGCCAGGCCCAGGCCGTGGCCTTGGGCGGTCTGGCCGGGAGCGCGGTAGAACGGTTCACCGAGTTGGCTCAGGTGTTCGGCGTCCACGCCGGGGCCATGGTCGCGCACGCTGATCAGGATACGTTCGCCCTGGCGCTGGGCGTGCAAATCGATCGGTTGCCCCGGCGGGTTAAAGCGCTGGGCATTGCGCAGCAGGTTATCCACAGCCCGTTCGATCATGGTCGGCCAGCCCTTCAGTTGCAGGTCTGCGTCGGTGCTCAGTTGCACCACCTGGTCCGGCGCGCTGAGTTGGGCATCCTTTTGCAGGGTTTTGAGCAGGGGGATGAGGTCGATGTCTTCGGCGCTGGCATTGTCGGCATCGACGCGGGCCAGCACCAGGATCTCGCTGATCAGCGCTTCCAGGCGGTCGCATTCGCGGGTCAGGCGTGGCCAGAGTTTTTCCCGTTCTTCGGGGCTGGCGCGCTCGGCCAAGGCCAGGGCGATGCGCAGGCGCGCGAGGGGCGAGCGCAGCTCATGGGACACGTCGCGCAGCAGCTGGCGTTGACTGCCGATCAGGCTTTGCAGGCGTGCGCCCATGCGGTTGAAGTCGGTGGCGAGTACGCCGAACTCATCGCGGCGGTTAGCCAGTTGCGCCAGGCTGTTCTGCTGGTAGGTGGCCTGGCCGAGGTCATGCACGGCGCCGCGCAGGCGGCTTAGTGGGCGGGTGATGGACAAGGTGACGAACAGGCTGAACAAGGTCAGTACCACCAGGGCAATCGTCAGTGCGCTCAAGGGCCATGCCAGGCTGCTGCGGTGCCACTCGTCCAGTTCCGGGTGCGGGATGCGGTAGATCAACAGGTAGGTGTCGCCGGTCTTCTCGCTGGTGTACTCGGCGGTCAGGCGTCGCCAGGGCAGATGGCCTTCCTTGCTGTCGTTCTGTCGGGCTTCAAAGGCGGCGGCGCGGCGCGGGAAGGTGCCGCGCACCACCGGCTCGCCGCTTTCGTTGAGCACTTGCACGTCGATGTGGTACTGGCGCTTGCGCTGTTGCAGCAGGTCCTGGGCGGCATCCTCGCCCTGGGCTTCGTAGAGTTGGGTCCACTCTTGCGCGAGGTTATTGAGGCCGGGGTGGCGGCTGAGAATCCAGGCATCCTGGTTAAGCATGTGCCCAAGCAGGATCGACAACCCGGCAACCAGGGCGATGGCCAGCCAGAAACTGGCCAGGATGCGCCAGAACAATGAACGCACAGGAAACCCTCAAACAGGAAAAGCCCAGTGGCGGTGGCCACTGGGCTGGGAGTGTTAACGCGGGTGCATTATTGCGCTTTTTGCGGCTGTTGCGCTTTCCAGGCCTGGAATTCCTTCCATTCTGCACGGCGCTGTTCTTGCTTCTTGACGATCTCGTCGAACTTCTTCTGCTGGTCAGGCTTGAGCACGGCACGGATATCGGCCTGGGTTTTCTGCTTGCCGGCGGCGATTTCATCCTGCATGGCTTTCTGGTCGGCGGCCGGGAGTTTGTCCAGGTACTTTTTGACCAGGTCCTTGCGAGCGTGCCATTGGTCACCCATCAGCTTGCCGATCTGCTCGCGCTGTTCGCGGCTCAGGTCCAGTTGGCTGAAGGGGCCGCCTTTGCCACGCGGACCGTGTTCACCGCCGTGGCCCGGGCCACCCATCATGTGCCCTTCAGGGCCGCCCATCGGGCCCGGGCCTTCAGGCAGTGCGGCCATGGCAACGGTCGGCAGGGCGGCGGCGAACATCAAAGCGATAAGGGTCTTGCGCATGGTGATTCTCCTGTCTCTATTCCGGTGAGTCCGGATGTGAGTAGATTACGGAGATCAAGGTCAGCCGCCGTCAGGAGAGGGTAAAGGTTTGGTAAGGGGGGCGGCAGCTGCAAGTTTTTAGCTGCAAGCGGCAAGTAACAGCTTTTCACTTGCCGCTTGTAGCTTGCAACTTATAGCTGCCTCTAGAGGCTGTAATAGTAGCCCCGGCTGCGCAACGCCACGATCCGTGGCCGGCCATCGGGGTGAGGGCCGATCTTCTTGCGCAGGTTGCTGACGTGCATGTCCAGGCTGCGATCGTAAAGGGTCAGCTTGCGGCCCAGGGCGATTTGCGCCAGTTCCTGCTTGTCCAGTGGTTCGCCGGGCTGGCGCAATAATGCTTCCAGCAGGCGGCTTTCGGAGACGGTGAGGGTGAATTCCTGCTCATCGATGCTGACCACGCCGCGCACCGGGCTGAAGCACAGGTCGCCCAGTTCCAGTTGGCTGGACACGGCGGCCGGGTGGCTGCGGCGCAATACCGCGCGCAGGCGCGCGGTGAGTTCGCGTGGGTCGCAGGGCTTGGCCAGGTAGTCGTCGGCGCCCAATTCCAGGCCGAGGATGCGGTCCAGGGGTTCGCCCCGCGCCGAAAGCATCAGCACCGGCAGCTCCGGATGGTCGTTGCGCAATTGCTTGAGCAGCTCCAGGCCGCTGCCGTCGGGCAGCATCACATCCAGTACCACCGCCGCCGGGGCGCTGTCGGCCAAGGCTTTGCGCGCGCTCAAGCCATCGTGGCAGGCGCGCACCTGGAAACCTTCCTGGCTCAGCCAACTGCTCAGCAGCTCGCAGAGCTCCTGGTCATCATCTATCAGTAACAGCTCGCTCATGACTCACTCAATTTAGCCATTGTCGACGGCGACGGTGCCCACCGCTGGCGAAGATCCCGCACAACAGGGCGATCAGTGCGACGGCCCCACCCGTGACGAACCATTGTTGCTGCTCGGTCAGCCAGCGGGTCAAGGCGCCGCCCTGTGCATCTTTGAGTTGCTGGGCCAGGCGTTGGTTCTCCTGGCGAAGGCGACTCAATTGAGCGCTTTCGCGGGTGGCATCCGCGCTTTGCAGTTGCTTGCTCAGTTCTTCACGCTGCCGCTCGCTTTCTTTCAAGCGTTGCTGCAACTCGGTGATCTGGGCGCCGGCGCTCAAGGACAGGGGCGTGGAACTGCCGGTGCTCGAGGTTTCTTCAGCGTGGGCCGTAGCCCCGATCATTAACACTGCCAACAGACACAACTGACGTAAGCGCATCGGAACTCCTGATTCCACACGAATATTCAGAACGTTGTCGGCAGGTTGCCGAAAATAATGAGCAATTAGGAGTGCGCCGTACTCAATAGGTTCGGCGCAATCGGGATCAGGGCAGGACTTGCTTGAAGGGTTTGATCACTACGTCGGCGTAGACCCCTGCGGCGACATAGGGATCGGCCTTGGCCCAGGCCTGGGCATCGGCCAGCGAGGCGAACTCGGCGACGATCAGGCTACCGGTAAAACCGGCGTCGCCCGGGTCGTTGCTGTCCACGGCCGGGTGCGGGCCGGCCAGCACGATGCGGCCTTCGGCTTGAAGGACTTTCAGGCGCTCGACGTGGGCCGGGCGCACGGACAGGCGTTTTTCCAGCGAGTTGGCAACGTCGGTGGCAATGATGGCGTAGAGCATGTCAGTCCTCGGTTTTCGGCGTAGTAGGCTCGGTGTCATGCAGGTGGCGCGACAGGTAGATGCCCTGGGCGACCAGGAACAGCACGGTCATGCCCAGGCTGCCGAACACTTTGAAGTCGACCCAGTAGTCCTGGAAGGTAAACGCCACGAACAGGTTGGCGGCACCGCAGAAGATGAAAAACACGATCCAGGCCACGTTCAAGCGTGTCCACACCGGTTCCGGCAGGGTCAGTGCGTGGCCCATGATCCGCTTGATCAGCAGGCGATCACCGATGAAGTGGCTGCCGATGAATGCCAGGGCGAACAGCCAGTTCACCACCGGCGCTTTCCATTTAAGGAAGGTTTCGCTGTGGAAGGCCAGGGTCAGGCTGCCGAAGACCAGGCAGGCGACCAGGGTCAGCCACTGGCTTTTTTCCAGTTTGCGCTGGGAAATGAAGATGGCGCCGTAGACCACCACAGAGCTGATGATGAGCACGGCGGTGGCGCTGTAGATGCCGCCGACAGTCAGCTCATGGCCGGCCAGGTCGATGACCCTGGGGTCGAGTTTGTAAACGATGAAAAACAGCAACAGCGGGATGAAGTCGATGAATTGTTTCACAGTAAGAGCCAGAAGCTGGATGTGGCGGCATAATAACAAACATCCTTGGTTGCGATAGCGCCAGCTGACTTGAGGTTACACACCCCCGTGAATGTTGATTTGCACTGCCACAGCACGGCCTCCGACGGCGCCCTGGCGCCCGCGGTACTGGTTGCGCGTGCGTTTGAAAAAGGCGTGCGAGTCCTCTCGTTGACCGACCACGACACCCTCGAAGGCCTCGACGAAGCGCGTACAACGGCCCATGCCCTGGGCATGCAACTGGTCAACGGGGTGGAATTGTCCTGCACCTGGGGCGGCGCCACCATTCATGTGCTCGGCTACGGCTTCGATCAAAAAGCGCCGCCGCTGGTGGAGGCTATCGCGCAATTGCACGATGGCCGCTGGCTGCGGTCCGAAGAAATAAGCCGAAAACTCAGCCTCAAAGGCATGCCCAACGCCCTCGACGGCGCCCGCGCCCTCCAGCAGGAACTGGGTGACAGCGGCAACGCGCCGGCCCGTCCGCACTTTGCCGACTGGATGGTGCGTGAGGGTTTTGTCAAAGACCGCGCCGAAGCCTTTCGCAAGTGGCTGGGCGCCGGCAAGTTGGGCGATGTGAAGCAACATTGGCCGACCCTCGAAGACACCGTCGAGACCCTGCGGGCCTCCGGAGCCTGGGTCAGCCTGGCGCATCCCTGGCATTACGATTTCACCCGCAGCAAGCGTCGCAAGCTGATTGGCGACTATATTGGAGCGGGCGGTCACGCGATCGAAGTGGTCAACGGCTTTCAACCCGCCGAACAGGTGGGCAGCCTGTCGATCCTTGCCCGCGAATTTGGTCTGCTGGTCAGCGCCGGCAGTGACTTTCATGGCCCTGGCGGCTGGTCCGAGATCGGCGAGTACCGCGCGGTCCCGGAAGATTTGCCGCTGTTGTGGGGGAGATTCAAGCATGACCCCATTATTGCCACCGTCTGAACAGGTAGAACCCGTGAGTCAATTCTTCCAGATTCATCCGGAAAACCCCCAGGCGCGCCTGATCAAGCAGGCCGTAGAGATCATTCGCGCCGGCGGTGTGGTGATCTACCCAACCGATTCGTCATACGCCATCGGTTGCCAGATCGGTGACAAGGGCGCAGTCGAGCGTGTCAGACGCCTGCGCCAGCTGGATGACAAGCACAACTTTGCGCTGATCTGTAGCGACTTGTCCCAGCTGGGCCTGTTCGCCAAGGTCGACACCGGCACCTTCCGCCTGCTCAAGGCCCACACGCCAGGGCCCTACACTTTTATCCTCAACGCCACCCGCGAAGTGCCGCGCCTGCTGCTGCACCCGAAAAAACGCACCATCGGCCTGCGGGTGCCGGAGCATCCCATCGCCCTGGCGTTGCTGGCCGAGCTGGGTGAGCCGTTGATGAGTGTGTCGCTGATCATGCCCGGCGACACCGAGCCCCTGGAAGACCCGTACGAGATGCGCCAATTGCTGGAAAAACAGGTGGACCTGATCATCGACGGCGGTTTCGGCGGCAACAAGGCCTCCACCGTGATCAACCTGGCCGACGGCGAACCTGAAGTGATCCGTGTCGGTTGCGGCGATCCTGCGCCCTTTATGGCCGAGGCCTGAATGTCAGCCGTGGAAACCGTCGACAGCCAGGCGGGCGCCCAGCAGGAGCTGCCGTTTGCCATGGTATACGGCCAGGCGGTGCTGGAAATGCCGCTGGACCTGTACATTCCGCCGGACGCCCTGGAGGTCTTCCTTGAGGCTTTCGAGGGCCCGCTGGACTTGCTGCTGTACCTGATCCGCAAGCAGAACATCAACATCCTCGACATCCCGGTGGCGGAAATCACCCGCCAGTACATGGGCTATGTCGAGTTGATGCAGTCGGTACGCCTGGAACTGGCTGCCGAGTACCTGGTGATGGCCGCCATGCTCGCCGAGATCAAGTCGCGCATGCTGTTGCCGCGCGCGGAGACGGTCGAGGCCGAAGAGGACGACCCGCGCGCCGAACTGATCCGCCGGCTGCAGGAATACGAGCGCTTCAAGGCCGCCGCCGAAGGTATCGACGGCCTGAGCCGCGTCGGCCGCGACGTGGTGGTACCCAAGCTCGACGCCCCCGAAGCCCGCGCGCGCAAGCTGCTGCCGGACGTGAGCCTGGAAGAGTTGCTGATGTCCATGGCCGAGGTGCTGCGCCGTGGCGATATGTTTGAACACCACCAGGTCAGTCGCGAGGCCCTGTCCACCCGCGAGCGTATGAGCGATGTGCTCGAACGCCTCAAGGGCGGCGGGTTTGTGCCGTTTGTGGAGCTGTTCACGGCGGAAGAAGGGCGCCTGGGGGTGGTGGTGACCTTTATGGCGGTCCTCGAGCTGGTCAAGGAGTCCTTGGTCGAGCTGGTCCAGAATGAGCCTTTTGCGGCTATCCACGTGCGGGCGCGAGCCGAATAAAGAGCTGAAACGATGAATCTGACTGAACCCCGCGAATTGGCCCCGTTGCTGGAGGCCTTTCTCCTGGCCTCGGGTAAACCGCAATCCCTGGAGCGTCTGTTCGAACTGTTTGAGGAAGCCGAGCGCCCTGAACCGCCGGTGTTCAAGAAGGCGCTGGAAATCCTGCGCAAATCCTGCGACGGCCGCGCCTTTGAACTGCGTGAGGTGGCGTCGGGTTATCGCCTGCAGATCCGTGAGAAGTTTTCCCCGTGGGTCGGCCGCCTCTGGGAAGAGCGCCCGCAGCGCTATTCACGGGCGATGCTGGAGACCATGGCGCTGATCGCCTATCGCCAGCCCATCACCCGTGGCGAAATCGAGGACGTGCGGGGCGTGGCGGTCAACAGCCATATCGTCAAGACGCTGCTGGAGCGTGAGTGGATCCGTATCGTCGGCTACCGCGACGTGCCCGGCAAACCGGCGATGTTCGCCACCACCAAGGTGTTCCTCGACCATTTCAACCTGAAAAACCTCGACGACCTGCCGCCCCTGGCCGAATTGCGTGAGATGGAAGCCGAGCCGGTGCTCGACTTCGACGACGCCCCGGTCCCGGCGAGCCTGCAGGAACTGGCCGACGCCACCGCCGAGCCGGAGGAGCCGAAGGACGAAACCAGTTTCCACACGTTGTTGCTGGAACTGGACGACATGGAGCAGGGCATCAAGACCGACTTTGATGACTTGCTGCGCGATGGTGCGGCCGAGCCGGAAGCCCAGGTGAGCGTGGAGGTCGAACCTGAACCTGAGGACGATATCCTCGGCGTGGCCGAAGCCCGCGAAAAACTCCTGGCCGCCGTCGCCGCCCTCGAACAACCGCCCCTGAGCGACGAAGAAGACGAAGCCCGGGCACTGGCCGAAGCCATCGAGAACGAACGCCGCCAGTTCGAAGACTGACGCAGTCGAATGCGGGGCCTGGGGCACCACCGGTCGGCGGAAAAAACCATGACCTGGCGCTTATCGACTAGTCTCTGATGCGCAACGCGCGCCATGGGCGTATGATTCGCGACCCTTTGCCGACCTATTCGGCCAAAGCCCCGCTTTCAACACTCTTCAGGCCACGCCTGAATCGACCCACCGGGAGGTGCTTAAGATGAACGATAAAGACCAGAACGACAGCCAGGAAATCGGCCCTGCAGGCGAAAAGCTGCAAAAGGTGCTGGCGCGTATCGGCGTGGGCTCGCGCCGCGACGTCGAAGCCTGGATCACCCAGAAGCGCATCAAGGTCAACGGCGTCGAGGCCACCCTTGGCCAGCGCGTCGACCTGCACGATGCAATCACCATTGATGGCAAGGTCATCAAGCGTGAAGAGGCCGCCGAATCGGTGCGCCGCGTGATCATGTACAACAAGCCCGATGGCGAGATCTGCACCCGTGACGACCCGGAAGGCCGTCCGACCGTGTTCGACAAGATGCCCAAGCCCAAAGAAGGCCGTTGGATCAACATCGGTCGTCTCGACATCAACACCACCGGCTTGCTGATGTTCACCACCGACGGTGAACTGGCCAACCGCCTGATGCACCCGTCCTACGAGATGGACCGCGAATACGCCGTGCGTGTGCGTGGTGAAGTCGATGATGAGATGATCGAACGCCTCAAGGCCGGCGTGGTGCTGGAAGACGGCCCGGCCAAGTTCACCGACATCAAGCAAGCCCCGGGCGGTGAAGGTTTCAACCACTGGTACCACTGCGTGGTGATGGAAGGCCGTAACCGTGAAGTGCGTCGCCTGTGGGAATCCCAGGGCCTGGTGGTCAGCCGCCTGAAGCGCGTGCGTTTTGGCCCGGTGTTCCTCAACTCCGACCTGCCGATGGGCCGCTGGCGCGAAATGAGCCAGTACGAAGTCGACATCCTCAGCGCCGAAGTCGGCCTGACGCCGGTCGCCATGCCGCAGATGAACGCCAAGAGCAAAGACAAGCTCGATCGTATGCAGCGTAAATCGTCGCGCCCCGTGGCCCGCACCGAACGTGTTGCCCGCACCCTGCGCCCGGCGCTGGATGCACCGGCTACCGGGGGGCGTATCTCACGTCAACCGCACATCGAAGGCGAGCGTCGCCCAACCGCGCCATCGCGCCAGGAAGGCGAACGTGCGCCACGCACCCCACGCCCAGCCGGTCGTGGTGACGCGCCAAGCGGTGGTCGCAGCAACCGTGGTGACGCCGGTCGCGGTGCTCCAGCATCCGATCACCCAGCCGACAGCGCCAACACCAAGCGCCCGGCCAAGCCAGCGCCGAAAAAGCGCCCAGGCCTGAAACTGGTCGCGGACGAGCCATCGGGCAAGCGCCGTGGCGCACCGGCCGGTTCAGGTCAACGTCCAGGCTTTGGTCGCAAGAAACCGCAGTGATGTAACCGCGGCACACAAACGCCAACCCTAGGGTTGGCGTTTGTGTGCCTTGGAATAGAGGTAAAACATGTGGGAGGGGGCTTGCTCCCGATAGCGGTGTATCAGCTTGCCAATCCGGCGACTGACGCACCGCTATCGGGAGCAAGCCCCCTCCCACAGTTGGATCTCCATCATTTTCAAGGTCGGTGATCAGAACGCAAAGGTGCCGTCAAAGACGGGTTTGTCATCCAACGCCAACACCCCACTGGCAAAGATCAGGTCCAGGTGATGGCTGCCTTTCTGCCCGCCACCCAAGCCCAGGTGCAAGCCGCAGTGGCGCTCCTCGAACCCGGCATTGCGCGCATACAGGTCCTTCACCCCTTCATTGGTGCCAATCCCCAGTTCCTCCACCCGGCGATTGGACGGGTTGGCATTCAGGTATTTATTGAAGTCGTCGGCCAGCCCCGGCACGTCACTGGCCACGCTGCAGATGGTCGAGTTTTCGATCCACAGTTCCAGTGGTGACTGCAGCACGCCGTACTTGCGTGCGAAGGGGATGGTGCTGAGAAAGGTGCCGACAAACCGCACCTGACCATTGATGGCCTCGCTGTGGGTGGCGATTTCGCCGGGGGCCAGGTCGTGGTTGCCGATGCCGTTGATATTGGTCCACTTCT
This sequence comes from Pseudomonas sp. 1 R 17, assembly GCF_900067035.1. NCBI lineage: Bacteria > Pseudomonadati > Pseudomonadota > Gammaproteobacteria > Pseudomonadales > Pseudomonadaceae > Pseudomonas > Pseudomonas sp. 1 R 17. Next base: position 80,830 of record NZ_FKLB01000053.1, on the reverse strand, counting down.
TGATGCTGCTCATGGGCGCCTGCAGGCGTGAGCCGTGTTTGTCGGTAAAGCTCAGCACAGCGGCTTGGGACATGCGCCGGATCAGCGTGGCGTTGAGGTCGGCGATGCGCTGCGGCTCGACGCTGAAAGTGTCGTAGAAGTAGTCGCCGTAATCCTTGAACAGCAGGGATTTCTTCCAGTGTTCGGCCATCACGCCTTGCAGGGCACGGATGAAGTCCGGGCCTTCAGCGCGCGGGTTGGGCAGGGTGGAGGAATCGTAGAGGAACAGGTACAGGTCGCAGGCTTCGATGGCCTGCGCCAGGCTGTCGCTGTCGGCCAGGTCCAGGCGCTGCACCTGGAAGTTGAAACGGGCGGCGCTGCTCTGGGCGATCGCCTGGGCGATGGCGTCGTAGCGCTCGGTGTGGCCCAGCAGCACAGTGGGGCAGTTCAGGCCGCTGAGGGCCGGATGGTGTGCAAGGTAGTAGAGAAAGTGTTCAACGGCGCGGGCCTTGTCCATGACGTATGTCCTTGTGTGCCTTGGGTAAGGAGGCAGGTGCCGTGCACAGCACCTGCCGAATACGTGCCGGGTGTCAGAAAGGCCACATCGCCGTGCCAAATGGCACCACGGCATCGGCTTGCATCATTTCAACGGCGGCCTCGTGGGTCGGCGCTTCAAACCAATCGTCGAGCTGCAGTTCGGTTTCCAGGTCGTTTTCCAGTGCTTGCATGGTGTATCTCCTAGAGGACGTTGTTTGAGAACGGCTTGCCAGCGGGCTTCGCTGGGCAAGTGAAAGAACCTAGGTGAGAGTGTTTGGTAATGCAAAAATTTTATTGACACGGTCTCATTTGGATTTTTTCTTCTGTTTTTTCGCCGGCTTTTTTTCTTCAGCAAATACAGTGAGCTGGCATCGCTAATGGTGATGAATTTTCCTACCGCCATTTTTTCAAAAACTTACAGCTGTAACGCAGATTTTCCATGCTGTAACGATTAATTTACGTGCACCTCGCGGCATGATTGGCCTATTTACCGCTGTAAGGAATACCTGACAGATCGTCGCACGTGCTCTGCGGGTGCGGCTTGAAGCTGTCGAGCGGTGTACAATGCGCCGCGTTTTACTGTGACCCCCTTGCGTAACCACGCAAAAGGCCAAGACCTCAGGGTTTACCCGCCCTGATCACTCCGCCTGGCCACGAGCCCGGCGGGTTCGATTTCGTCACAGATAAAAACAAACAGGTGACGCATGACCGTTAGAAAGACGCTGTATTCCTGGTGCCTGCGCTGGGGTTTGAGCGGCGCTGCTTGAGTCGGTAATTCAAGGCAGCAACCTGCATTCAACATCATCAAACCTTGCGTGAGACCCTTTTCATGAGTGAACCCCATTGCTCTTCAGGCGAGCTGAAACGCGGCCTGAAAAATCGGCATATCCAGTTGATCGCCCTTGGTGGCGCCATCGGCACCGGCCTGTTCCTGGGCTCGGCCGGCGTGCTCAAATCCGCCGGCCCGTCGATGATCCTGGGTTATGCCATCTGCGGCTTCATTGCCTTCATGATCATGCGCCAGCTCGGCGAAATGATCGTCGAAGAGCCGGTCGCCGGTTCCTTCAGCCACTTTGCCCACAAGTACTGGGGCGGTTTCGCCGGCTTCCTGTCGGGCTGGAACTGCTGGATCCTGTACATCCTGGTGGGCATGTCCGAGCTGACAGCCGTCGGCAAATACGTGCACTACTGGTGGCCGGAGATCCCGACCTGGGTCTCGGCGGCGGCGTTCTTCGTGCTGATCAACCTGATCAACCTGGCCAACGTCAAAGTCTTTGGTGAAGCGGAGTTCTGGTTCGCCATCATCAAGGTGGTCGCCATTGTCGGCATGATCGCCCTGGGCAGCTACCTGCTGGTCAGTGGCAGCGGCGGCCCGCAAGCCTCGGTGAGCAACCTGTGGGAACACGGCGGCTTCTTCCCCCATGGCGTCAGCGGCTTGGTGATGGCCATGGCGATCATCATGTTCTCCTTCGGCGGCCTGGAAATGCTCGGCTTTACCGCCGCCGAAGCCGACCAGCCACGCACTGTGATCCCCAAGGCGATCAACCAGGTGATCTACCGCATCCTGATCTTCTACATCGGCGCCCTGGTGGTGTTGCTGTCGCTGACACCATGGGACAGCCTGCTGGCCACCCTCAACGCCTCCGGCGATGCCTACAGTGGCAGCCCGTTCGTGCAGGTGTTCTCGATGCTGGGCAGCAACACCGCCGCGCATATCCTCAACTTCGTGGTGTTGACGGCGGCGTTGTCGGTGTACAACAGCGGCACCTACTGCAACAGCCGCATGCTGCTGGGCATGGCCGAGCAGGGGGATGCGCCCAGGGCGCTGGCCAAGATCGACAAGCGCGGCGTGCCAGTGCGTTCGATCCTCGCTTCGGCGGCGGTCACGCTGGTGGCGGTGTTGATGAACTACTTCATTCCGCAACATGCGCTGGAACTGCTGATGTCACTGGTGGTGGCCACGCTGGTGATCAACTGGGCAATGATCAGCTTCTCCCACTTCAAGTTCCGCCAGCACATGAACCGCACCGGCCAGGCGCCGTTGTTCAAGGCGCTGTGGTACCCGTACGGCAACTATGTGTGCCTGGCGTTCGTGGTGTTTATCCTGGTGATCATGCTGATGATTCCGGGGATCCAGGTGTCGGTGTACGCGATCCCGGTGTGGGTGGCGTTTATGGCGGTGTGTTATTGGATCAAGAACAAGCGCAGTGCTGAAGCGGCGTTGAACACCGCGAGTGCGGCGTTGAAGTAAACAGGCGCCTACCTGGAAAACCCCGCATCCTGTATAGGGCGCGGGGTTTTTGCATTTTGAAGCCGTCAACTTTTTGAAATCACACCGCTCATGTATTCATTCAAGTCGCGAAAGTCCTTAACGTTCCAGGCATGCGGCGGGACCTTTACTCCATTCTCGCGCAGCGTTTTTGGGATCAGGTCTCCATTCGGGCGAAGTATGACCGACGACACAATAACGCCCGGGTAAGCCGCCAGCCGTTTTTTGAAGGCTGGGGTTGTCAGGTCAGGTGTAGGCGGGTTGGTTTTCCTGGCCAACGGTCCCGTTGCCTTGAGGTCTGGCCCGTGGCACATGGCGCAGCGCTGTGAATAGAGGTTTTTGCCATTGGCGTTATCTGCAAAGGACAGTGACGTTTGAATGAGTGATAAGGTGCCGAGCAAAGTGATCAATAGTCTTTTCATTGTCATGCGTCCTTGTTGTTGAGGTTGTTGTCCTGATTGGGCGTGTCTGTTGCCTAGGGTTTATTGAGTGATGCTGGTTATTTCCAACAACGTGCACCTGCCCGATGCCGAAATCGAGTTGACCGCCATCCGCGCCCAGGGCGCCGGAGGGCAGAACGTCAACAAGGTGTCGAGCGCGGTGCACCTGCGGTTCGATATTCCGGCGTCGTCGCTGCCGGCGTTCTACAAGGAGCGACTGCTGGCACTGCGTGACAGCCGTATCACCAGCGAAGGCGTGCTGGTGCTCAAGGCCCAGCAGTACCGGACCCAGGAACAGAACCGCGCCGACGCGCTGGAACGCCTGGTGGAGCTGATCCTCACTGCCACCAAGGTCGAGAAGAAGCGCCGCCCGACCAAGCCCACCCTGGGCTCGAAAAAGCGGCGCCTGGAATCCAAGACCAAGCGCGGCAGCATCAAGGCCGGGCGCGGCAAGGTCGACTTCTAGGCATCGCGCGCTTCGCGGGCCTTGGGCGCTTGCCGGTACAGGTAGACACTCAGCAGCAGCCCACCGAGGGCGGCGAGGGCGGCGAACAGGAAGATCGACGCAAAGCCGAAACCTGCCGCCACGGCCCCGGCCAGCGGCCCGGTAATGCCCAGCGACAGGTCGATAAACAGCGAATAGGCGCCCACCGCCGAACCACGGCTGGACGCGGGCACCAGGTTGACCGCCTCCACCCCCAGCGCCGGAAACACCAGGGAAAAGCCGAAACCGCTCAACGCTGCGCCGGCCAGGGCCAGGTTGGCATCCGGCGCCAGCCACAACAGCAGCAGGCCGAGGATCTCCACCGACAGGCAAGCGATTGCCACGCGAAAGCCGCCGATACGGTTGATCAGGTTGCCGAACAGCAGGCGCGCACCGATAAAGCTGGCGCCGAACAGGCTCAATGCCCACACCGCATTATCCCAATGCTGAGTGGTGTAATACAGGGTGATAAAGGTGGCGATGGTGCCAAAGCCGATGGAGCCCAGGGCCAAAGCGCAACCGTGGGGCAACACCCGGCCCAGTACATTCATGAACGGCAGGCGCACGCCGGCGACGATGGGCGCAGCCACTTTGTTCCAGGCCAGCAACAGGCCGACGACCGCCAGCAGGATAATGCTGACGCCCATGCTCCACAGCCCGAAATTCCTCACCAGCAGCACGCCCAACGGTGCACCGACCGCCAGCGCGCCGTAACTGGCGATACCGTTCCACGAAATGACCTTGGCGGTATTGGCCGCGCCCACCCGGCCAATGCCCCAGCCGATGGCGCCTGAGCCCACCAGGCTTTCTGCGCTGCCCAGTACCAATCGACCGATGAGCAGGCTGGCCAGGCTGACGGCCGGCACGCTCGAAAACCACGCCGCAAGCAACATGAACACGCCGCTCGCGCCGCAGCCCACCAGGCCGATCAGCACCGCCCGCTTGCTGCCCAGGTTGTCGATGATTTTGCCTGCATACGGGCGGCTCAACAGCGTGGCCAGGTATTGCACGCTGATCACCAGGCCGGCGATCACCGCGCCGTAGCCCAGTTCACTGTGGACATAGCCCGGCAACACGGCCAGGGGAATGCCGATATTCAGGTAGCCGATAAAGGTGAACAACACGATGGAAACAACTTGCAGCGTGACCGCCATGGGGCGCTGGGTATCTGGCATGGGAGAGGTCCACTGTCGCAGCAGGTAAAGATAGGCTGCTAATGATACCGGGGCTTGGGCGTGCGCAGGGCGGTAAAACGCAAAAACGTCAGATCAAAAAGACGTCAGGCTTGAAGGGGGGCGAGTAACTGGGTGGTGACCAGGGCGGCCAGGGCGTTTTCCTGGGTGCCGAAGCGCTTGAGCAGCAAGGCTTGTTTGTCCGCGCTGAGGCGGTTCCACACGTCGACCATCTGCAGGGCGGTGTCGAGTACGGCGGTGTCCGGGAGGGTGTCTGTCATGGCGGGTACCTCGGGGTGATTCAGGCAGTGTGGAAAGCGTTCAAAGGTCCGCTTTCCACACGGTCTGGTACGGCGTCAGTCCTGGCTCTTGCTGTCGACTGGTTTTGCTTGTTTGGCCTCAGGCTGCTTCGCGCTGGCCTGCTGCGGTGTTGGCTGCTCAGTTTCGTGCAGGCTTGGGAAGGGGAGATTAGGTATCTCGTGCATCGTCGTCGCTCCTCGCAAAGTCTGTTTTTTCAATCGCAGGTGATTCCGCGCTCTCAAAAAGCCTTGGCAGGATACAGCACTGTAAATGACAAAAAGACTTTTATATCGCCGGGTGTACGAACCTTTTATCGTTTTTACGCAAGTGACAAGAGGTCACACCGTTCAGAACGGCACCTTGCCGAGGATCATGTCGCGGTACATCACAAAATCCCCGAGCAAGCTGTAGAACGGGTGCTGGAAAGTCGCCGGACGGTTCTTTTCGAAGAAGAAATGCCCGATCCAGGCAAAACTGTAGCCGGCAATCGGCACGGCCAATAACAGCCCCAGTGAGCCTCGGCCGATGGCATAGGCCAGGATGCCGATCACCAGGGTAGTGCCGATAAAGTGCAGGCGCCGGCAGGTGCTGTTGCCGTGCTCGGTCAGGTAATAAGGGTAAAACTCGGCAAAGCTGTTGAATCGCTTGAGGTTTTCCACTACGGCCGGCCCTTTGATTGTTGTGCCGCCGAACAGATGTTCGGCGGGGAGCTTATTTGAGTCTAGAGTGATCAGTGGTAACAGCCAGTGACAATAGATGCCACTTTAGTATCCTTGGCTTTCCTGGCTGCCGTTTTGAGCCTGCTTTATTCAAGAAGACGCCATGAGCGAACGAACAACGTCTGCAAGCTGGGCGATGGGGATAGTCAAGGCACTGGAAATGGACGGCCTGGATTGCCGCGCCTTGTTCAAGCAACTGGGCCTGGACTACGCCGCCCTGAGTGACCCCGATGCGCGGTTCCCGCAGGACTCCATGACCCGCCTGTGGCAGCGCGCGGTCGAGTTGTCGGGCAACCCGGCGATTGGCCTGAACATGGGCAAGGTGGTGCGCCCGGCGTCGTTTCATGTGGCCGGTTACGCCTTGATGTCCAGCAACACCCTGGCCGAAGGCTTCATGCGCTTGGTGCGTTACCAGCGGATCATCGCCGAAAGCGCCGACTTGAGTTTTCGACTATTACCTGAAGGCTATGCGCTGATTCTGACGGTGCATGGCGATCATCTTCCGCCGACCCGACAAAGCGCCGAAGCCTCCCTGGCCTGTGCGTTGGCGCTGTGCGGCTGGCTCACCGGGCGGACCCTGCAACCCCGCAAAGTGCTGTTGCAGGGCGATCAACCGGGGGACCTGGCCCCCTATAAACAAGCGTTCCATGCCCCGCTGGAGTTCGATGCGCCGTATGACGCGCTGATCTTTGAGCGCGCCGACATGGACGCGCCGCTGCCCACGGCCAACGAGGCCATGGCGCTGTTGCACGATCGATTTGCCGGTGAGTACCTGGCGCGTTTCTCCGAAAGCCGCGTGACCCACAAGGCGCGGCAGGTGCTGTGCCGGCTGCTGCCCCAGGGCGAACCCAAGCGCGAAGTGGTGGCCAAGACCCTGCACCTGTCCCAGCGCACCTTGCAGCGGCGCCTGCAGGAAGAAGGCACGAGTTTCCAGACCCTGCTCGACGACACCCGCCGCGAACTGGCCGAGCAATACCTGGCGCAGCCGCGCATGACCCTGTTGGAGATTGCCTACCTGCTGGGCTTTGCCGACCCGAGCAACTTCTTTCGCGCGTTTCGCCGCTGGTTTGATGCCACGCCCGGCGAATACCGGGCGCGGCTGCAGGACGCGTCGACGGTCAGTGACGCCAGAACGCCGGAATGCACAGAACAAAGACTGTGATGATTTCCAGCCGGCCCAGCAGCATGCCCAGGGACAGGATCCACTTGGCCGCATCCGGCAGGCTGGCGAAGTTGCCGGCCGGGCCAATGGTTTCCCCCAGGCCCGGGCCGACGCCGGACACGGTGCTGGCGGCGCCGGTGAGTGCGGTCATCCAGTCCAGGCCCAGCAGCGACAAGGCCAGGGCGATGGCGCAGATGGTAATGGCGAAGAAAAACGAAAAGGTCAGGATCGAACGCACGATCTCTTCGTCGAGACGGTGGCCGTTGTACTTCTGCTTGATTATCGCGCGCGGGTGAATCAGCTGGTTCAAGTTGGCCTTGAGCAGGATATAGGCGACCTGGAAGCGGAAAATCTTGATCCCGCCCGCCGTGGAGCCGGAACAGCCACCGATGAAGCCCAGGTAGAAAAACAGCATCAGTGAGAAATTGCCCCACAGGCTGTAGTCCCCCAGTGCAAAACCGGTGGTGGTCACTACCGACGTAACGTTCAACGCCACATGGCGCAGGGCATCCAGCCAATGCAGGTTGGTGGTCCACCAGTACCAGGTGCCGAGCACCAGCCAGGTCACCAGCAACAAACCGAGCAAGCCCTGTACTTGCTGATCCTTGATCAATGCCTTGCGATTACCCCGCAAGGTGGCCACGTACAGGGTGAACGGCAAGCTGCCGAGGATCATCACCACTACCGCCACCCAGTGCACCGCCGGTTGTTTCCAGTGCGCCAGGGACTCGTCCGAGGTGGAGAACCCACCGGTGGAAATCGCCGACATCGCATGGTTGATCGCATCGAACAGGCCCATGCCGGCCCACCAGAACGCCAGGCTGCCGAGGATGGTGATGCCGACGTAGGCCGCCACGATCAGCCGCGCCACCATGTGCGAGCGGGGCATGACCTTCTCCGAGCGGTCCGAGGATTCGGTCTGGAACAGGCGCATGCCACCGATGCGCAGCAGCGGCAGGATCGCCACCGCCATGCCGATAAAGCCGATGCCGCCGAGCCAGTGCAGCAGCGAGCGCCATATCAAAATGCCGGGGGACAGGGTGTCCAGGCCGCTCAGCACCGTGGAGCCGGTGGCGGTGATGCCGGACATGCTTTCGAAAAACGAGTCGGTGTAGCTGATGTGCTGGGTCAGCAGGAACGGCAGCGCGGCGAATACGCATACCACCACCCAACTGCTGACCGTGAGCAGGTACATGTCTCGCGGACGCAGGTGCACGTGTTCGGGACGCCCGGGAATCACCAGGGCAAGCCCGGCGACAAAAGTGATCAGGCTGGCCCAGAGGAACGAGGGCAGGTCGCTGGTCCGTTCGAAAATCACCAGGGTGGCCATGGGCACGACCATGGCGATCGCAAGGGTGATCAGGAAGATGCCGATGATGAAACCGATGATGCGTAGGGTCGGCAACGCCATGAAGTAAGCTCGAAATAGGGCAGAGGCGCCATTCTACCTGGGGTGCAGGGCATGTAAACCGGCGGATTTGGGCACAACATGGATCAAATGTGGGAGGGGGCTTGCTCCCGATGTCGGTGTGTCAGTGAAGGAAGTATCTACTGAGCCACCGCTATCGGGAGCAAGCCCCCTCCCACATGGGTTTGCGGTGGTAAAGACAGTGCACAAAAAAGGCGACCCGAAGGCCGCCTCATTCAACACCGCGCTGATCAGAATTCGTGATCAGCGTTATCCGGGTTCAGGTCGCTGATGCCCAGCTTGCCGGCAGCGGCTTCGATCGAGCCGGTCTGCTTGACCAGGGCGGCGATGGCGTCACGCACGATCTGGTTACCTGCGTCGTTACCGGCCGCGATCAACTGGTCGTAGTGCTCACCCTTGTTGGCGTGATCAACCATGACCTGGATCTTCGCTTCGGTCGCCGCCAGGTCCGCTTTCAGCGCGGTATCGGCAGCCGGGTCGGCCTTGGCCACCAGGGACGACAGGCTGGCGCCGGTCAGTTTGGTGCCGTCGACGCGGGTGTACTCGCCCAGGTAGACGTTGCGGATGCCCTTGGCGTCGTAGAAGTGCGAGTAGTGGGTGTTGTCGCTGAAGCAGTCCTGTTCGTCTTCCGGCGAGTTGGCTTCCAGGGAAACCTTCATGCGCTCACCGGCCAGCTCGCCCAAGGACAGGCTGCCCATGCCGAACAACATTTTGCGCAGGCCGTCGGTGGCAGGTTCTGCCTCCAGGGTGGCGCGGTAGTTGTCTTCGACGTTGGGTTTCCAGTTGCCGACCATTTCCTGCAGGTCGCTGACCAGCAGTTGGGTCACGGCGGTCAGGTAGGCGCGGCGGCGCTCGTTGTGGCCGCCGGTTGCGCCGTCGCCGGTCAGGTAGTCCGACGCAGGGCGGTTGCCCGCGCCCGGGCCGGTGCCGTTCAGGTCCTGGCCCCAGAGCAGGAATTCGATGGCGTGGTAGCCGGTGGCGACGTTGGCTTCGGAACCGCCCAGCTCATTGAGGCTGGCGAGTTTTTCCGGGGTGATGTCCTTCACGTCGACCTTGTCTTCGCCGACCTGGACTTCGGTGTTGGCGATGATGTTGGCGGTAGCGCCCGGGTTGCCCAGGGCGTGTTCGTAGGATTTGTCGACGTAGTCGATCAGGCCTTCGTCCAGGGGCCAGGCGTTAACCTGACCTTCCCAGTCATCGATGATGGTGTTGCCGAAGCGGAACACTTCGCTCTGCAGGTACGGAACGCGCGCGGCAACCCAGGCGGCCCGGGCGGCTTTCAGGGTTTCGTCGTTTGGTTTGGCGAGGAAGGCGTCGATTGCGGTTTGCAGGGTTTTTGCCGTGGACTCGGCATCGCTGTACACCGCGAAGACCATGTCGGCGTAATGCGCAACCACGGCCTTGGCGGCCGCTTCATCGACCTGGCCGGCAGGGGTGGCAGCCGCTGGAGCGGTGGTGCTGGCAGCCGGGGTCGGCGCCTGGTTTGCTGCGGGCTTGTCTTTACCTTCGCCGCAACCGGCGAGAGAAATGGCAATGGCCAGCAGACTGGCGGTGGCCAGGGGCATACGAATCATGGCGAACATCCTGCTTCGGTTGTTGATGGGCGCGCGGGGGTCGCGCAAAACTGCGACATAATGCGAAAGATTTGCATTTTGTGTAAAGGGTTATACGCGGGAAATATTCAGTATCGTTTTGCCCGCTCAGAGAATGGCCGCGCCATTGCGCTCCGCCTGCTTCAAAAAAGCCGCCAACTCCCGGGCCGGCAGGGGTTTACTGTAGTAGTAACCCTGACCTTCATGGCAACCCTCGGAGATGATGTAGGCCTCCTGCTCCGCGGTTTCCACGCCTTCCGCGATGACCTGCATGCCCAGGCTTTTGCCCAGTTGGATAATGGCGCGAACGATGGTGGCGTCGTCATCGTCGTCCAGCAGGTCCTGGACGAAGCTTTTGTCGATCTTGATCTTGTCCAGGGGCAGGCTTTTCAAATAGCTCAAGGAGGAATAGCCGGTGCCGAAGTCATCAATCGCGATCAATGCCCCGGAGCGGCGCAGGCTCAACAGGTGTTGGGCGGCGGTGCTGATGTCTTCCATCAGGCCGGTTTCGGTGACTTCCAGCTCCAGGCTGCGCGGCGGCAGGCGGTAGATCTGCATCAGGTTGTTGACCACCCGTGGCAGCTCGGTGTGGTGCAACTGCACGGTGGACAGGTTGACCGCCATGCGCAGTTCGGTGAAGCCCAGGTCATGCCATTCGCGCAATTGTCGACAGGCCTGGTCCAGTACCCATTCGCCAATCGGAATAATGGTGCCGTTCTGTTCTGCCAGCGGGATGAACAGGTCCGGCGGCACCAGCCCGTGTTCCGGGTGCTGCCAACGGATCAGGGCTTCCACGCCTACCACACGCTGGTCGCGATAGCTGATCTGCGGCTGGTAGACCAGGTGGAACTGGTCGCGGCTGAGGGCATCGCGCAGGTCTTTTTCCAGCTCGCGGCGGCGGCGCATTTCGCTGTCGACGCTGGCGATATAGAACTGATAGCGGTTGCGAGAGCGGCTCTTGGCCAGGGTCATGGTCTGTTCGGCTTTTTGCAGCAGCTTCTCGGTGCTGTCGCCATCTTCGGGAAACAAGGTGATGCCGATGGTGGCGCGCAGGCGAATTTCCTCGTGGTCGAGGGCGAACTCCGCCTCCAGGTCGTCGAGGATACTTTGCGCCAGTTCGGCCGCTTCGTAGGGCTGGTCGATATCGGCCTGTACCAGCGCGAACTGGTCGCCCCCCAGGCGGGCGAGGGCGCCGAGGCGACCGCTGTGGGCGCGCAGACGGTCGGCCAGGGCCAGCAGCAATTTGTCGCCGGCCTGGTAGGTAAACTGCTCGTTGACGCTTTTGAAGTCATCCAGTCCCACGCACAGCACCGCAACCCGGCGCTGGCGGCGACCGGCGTCGATGAGGATCTTGTCCAGTTGCTCCTGCAGTTTCTGGCGGTTGGGCAGGCCGGTGAGGAAATCGTACTGGGCCATGCGCAGCAGGCTGGATTCCGCCTCATGGCGCAGGTGGGTGTTGCGCTCGATGGATTCGAGCAACTGGTTGGCGGTGTTGATCCACAACCCCAACTCGTTGCGCTCGTGGCCCTTGAGTTGCGGGATCTTGTGCTCGCTGGGGCGGTCCGGGTTGATCGATGTCAGGTGTTCGATAATCCGCGACAGCGGCTTGGTCAGCAGCCAGTGGTAAACCAGGTACAACACCAGGCCCATGGCCAAGGCGCGTAACACGCCGGAAATGAAGATGATCACCGAACTGACAATAAAGCCCTGGCCGTACGTGGCGGTGTCGAGGGTAATGCTCAGGTCACCGTAATATTCGCTGTAGGGGCCTTTGCCGACCAAGGCAGTGGTGAAGGTGCGTTCCCGGCCAAGAATCAGGTCGGTGAGCCAGCGGCTGGGGGAGTGCTGCAAGGCACGGCTTTTTTCTGCCAGCATGGTTTCGTTGGGATGGCCGATGGAGGCCATGCGCACCGCCTCGTCCTGGAACAGCCCCTCTATCACCTGCATGCCCATCTCGCGGTCCAGGCTATAGACGGCCTGGGTCGAGGGGTCGCGAAACATGTCGAGGATGCGCTGGGCATCACCGGCCACGGCCTGGCGCGTCTTGTAGGCATCGAAAACGATCTGCGCCACGCTCAGCGTCACGCCCACGATCAACGCCGACAGCAGCACGACCCGTAGCAACTTCACCGACAAGCTGTTTTTGAGTTCCAGCTTCAAAGGGGCATTCCTTGTCTCATGCGGGTGGCCTTCAATATGCCATGAGTATTGGCAATCTGAGGTTGGCAGTCAAAGGGACATTGGGGCATAAGCTCAATTGACGTTTTGGCTGACCAGCATTGAGAGGTACCAACGCAGATCGGTGCCTGGCAGACGTGGATAAAGAATCAGCATGCGGTACAAATATTGACTGGAGAGAAGGCGGAGCCGGTCCGCCTTCTGCGAGCCGGCGGTGTTAGTAATTAACCGGACCCTGTGGTTGTTGTCCTTCCCCGCCGATCTTTTCGCCGCCACCGGCTATGTCGATTTCCTCGTTTGCCATGTCCATTACTCCTTTGGCCAGATCCATACCCTTATCAAGAAGTCCCGTTATCATTGGGATTGCGCCCGTTGCCGCCGACATAGGATCCATCGTAATTCCTCACACGTGATTAAGAGGTTTATTCCTCCTACCCCTTGTGTGGTGAATCCTATTGGTGGGTTCCAGTATTTCTGGCTTGCCTATGCTGCACCCACAAAAAAGCCCGGCAATCGCCGGGCTCTTTCTACTGCAAGGGTTGCTTAGGCAGTGAAGGTCTTGCCTTCGAACTGCTCAGCGACGAACTTCCAGTTGACCAGGTTCCAGAACGCTTCCACATACTTTGGACGTACGTTGCGGTAGTCGATGTAGTAGGCGTGTTCCCACACGTCGCAGGTCAGCAGCGGGGTGTCGCCGCTGGTCAGCGGGTTGCCGGCGCCGATGGTGCTGGCCAGGGCCAGGGAACCGTCAGCCTTTTTCACCAGCCAGCCCCAACCGGAACCGAAGGTGCCGACGGACGTCTTGGTGAATTCTTCCTTGAACTTGTCGAACGAACCGAACGCGGCGTTGATGGCTTCAGCCAGCGCGCCGGTGGGTTGGCCGCCGGCGTTTGGTGCCAGGCAGTTCCAGTAGAAGGTGTGGTTCCAGACCTGAGCGGCGTTGTTGAAGATGCCGCCCGAAGAAGATTTGACGATTTCTTCCAGGGTCTTGCCTTCGAACTCGGTGCCTGGCACCAGGTTGTTCAGGTTCACGACATAGGTGTTGTGGTGCTTGTCGTGGTGGTATTCCAAGGTTTCCTTGGAGATGTGCGGCTGCAGGGCATCGTGTGCGTAGGGCAGCGGCGGCAATTCGAAAGCCATGATGATTCTCCTAATCAGGTCAGTTGCGGTGAGCGCAAGGCCGATCACGGGCGGCCAAACAAGCGCCGGGGAGTTTGTACTCTTTGCGGCGCAGGGTCCGGATCATAGCACCGGGGGTGCGGCAAAACCACGCAACAACTGTGTGGGATAGAGGTTCCAGAGCGTTTTGGAATATTCATCAGGCGCTGATCAATTGATAGGCCACGCTGAACATCATCGCCGCTACCAACAGGTCCAACAGGCGCCATGTCGCCGGGCGTGCCAGCCATGGCGCCAGCCAGGCCGCGCCGAGCGCCAGGGTGGCGAACCACAGCAACGATGCACTCGCGGCCCCGGCCACGTAGGCGCCGGGTTCGGTTTGTTGCGCGCCCAGTGAGCCGATCAGCAGCACCGTGTCCAGGTACACATGAGGATTGAGCAACGTGACCGCCAGGGCGCTGAGCAATACGGCGCGCAATGAGCGGACCTTGAGGTCGCCCCCTTGCTCCAGGCCCTGTGTCGAAAACGCCCGGCGCAGCGCCAGGGTGCCGTACCACAGCAGGAACGCGGCGCCGCCCCAGCGGGCAATCGCCAGCAGCAGCGGGTTTTGTGCCAGCACCGTCGCCAGGCCGAATACCCCGGCGGCCACGAGCAAGGCGTCGCACACCACGCACAACGCCGCCACCGGCAGGTGATGTTCACGGCGCAGGCTTTGCGCCAATACAAATGCGTTTTGCGTGCCGATGGCCATGATCAGCCCCAGGGCCACCAATAATCCGTTCAGATAGCTTTGCCACATAACCATTACTCCGAAGTCGCTGCCAGTTGCCGCAATACGTCCATGGCTCGCTCGGCATCCGCACGGCCGACGAACAGGTGGTCGTGGTAGTAGCCGGCGATCACGTTGCAACTGATCCCGGCTTTGCCGAGTGCGCTGGCGAAGGCGGCCGTCAGGCCCACGGCTTGCAGCGCTGAATGCACATTCAGGGTGATCCACGCGGCGATGTAGTCGAACGCCAGCCCGGCCTGTTCCGCCTGCCGGCGCTCCAGGATCAGGGTCAGGCCTTCCAGCTCGCGAAAGCTGCCGATGGCCTCGCAACCGGCCGGGATACGATGGTCAGGCAGGGTGCAGAACACGTAGTCACCGTCATTGAGCTGCGGGCTCATGCTGCGCAGCAGGGTTGCCAGGGCGGTTTCGCCAGCCATGGTGAAGGTTCCTTTTAAAGAGAGAAGCGATGCTGGCTATTCTCGTGGTCCAGGCTGTATAAGAAAAACCAATATTGCTGATCGCTCATTAGAGAAACTGATGTTCGACTATAAATTGCTTTCCGCCCTGGCGGCGGTGGTGGAACAGGCCGGCTTCGAGCGCGGTGCCCAGGTATTGGGGCTGTCGCAATCGGCGATTTCCCAGCGCATCAAGTTATTGGAAGCACGCATCGGCCAGCCGGTGCTGGTGCGGGTTACGCCGCCGGCGCCCACCGATATCGGTCGGCGTTTGCTTAACCATGTGCAGCAGGTGCGGCTGCTGGAGCGCGACCTGCAAAGCCAGGTGCCGGCGCTGGACGAAGAAGGCATGCCTGAACGCCTGCGCATCGCCCTGAATGCCGACAGCCTGGCCACTTGGTGGGCCGAGGCGGTCAGCGACTTCTGTGCCGAGCAGCATTTGCTGCTGGATCTGGTCGTAGAAGACCAGACGGTGGGACTCAAGCGCATGCGCGCCGGGGAAGTAGCCGCCTGTATCTGCGCCAGCGAGCGCCCGGTGGCCGGAGCCCGCAGCCTGTTGCTCGGCGCCATGCGTTATCGGGCGTTGGCCAGCCCTGCATTTGTTGCACGGCATTTCCCCCAAGGTGTGCGTGCCGAGCAACTGGCGCGCACACCGGCACTGGTGTTCGGCCCGGATGATTTCCTGCAGCACCGCTACCTGGCGTCTCTGGGCGTGGACGGCGGTTTCGAACACCATTTATGCCCATCGTCCGAAGGCTTTATCCGCCTGGCGGAAGCCGGGCTCGGCTGGGGGCTGGTGCCTGAGTTGCAGGTGCGCGACCAACTGGAAAAGGGCGTGTTGGTCGAGTTGATGCCAGATAAGCCCATCGATGTACCGTTGTACTGGCATCATTGGCGCAGCGGCGGGCAGCTGTTGGGCCTGTTGACCGACCACCTGGCCCAAGCCTGCGGACAATGGTTGGTGCCGTTGGACTGATGGCGGTCGTCAAGGCAACTGCGATGAAAAATGAAAGAACACGGGGTAATACATGAAGATTCTGGTCACCGGCGCAAGCGGCTTCATCGGCGGGCGCTTTGCGCGTTTCGCCCTGGAGCAGGGCCTGGACGTGCGGGTCAACGGGCGGCGCGCCGAGGGTGTGGAGCACCTGGTTCGACGCGGTGCCGAGTTTATCCAGGGTGACTTGAGTGATGCCGACCTGGTGCGCGACCTGTGCCGCGATGTCGAAGCCGTGGTGCATTGTGCAGGCGCCGTGGGCTTGTGGGGGAAGTACCAGGACTTCCATCAAGGCAACGTGCTGGTGACTGAAAACGTCGTGGAAGCCTGCCTCAAGCAGCGCGTGGGCCGTCTGGTGCACCTGTCGTCGCCGTCGATCTACTTCGACGGGCGCGATCACCTCGGGTTGACCGAAGAGCAAGTCCCCAAGCGCTTCAAGCATCCCTATGCGGCCACGAAGTACCTGGCCGAACAGAAAGTGTTCGGCGCCCAGGAGTTCGGCCTCGAGGTGCTGGCCCTGCGCCCGCGTTTCGTCACCGGTGCCGGTGACATGAGTATTTTTCCGCGCCTGTTGAAGATGCAGTGCAAGAACCGCCTGGCTATCGTCGGCGACGGTCTCAACAAGGTCGACTTCACCAGTGTGCACAACCTCAACGAAGCGCTGCTCAGCAGCTTGCTGGCCACCGGTTCGGCCCTGGGCAAGGCCTACAACATCAGCAACGGCACGCCGGTGCCGGTGTGGGATGTGGTCAATTACGTGATGCGCCAAATGGAGCTGCCCCAGGTGACCCGTTATCGCTCCTACGGCTTGTCTTACAGCGTGGCGGCGCTTAACGAAGCCTTTTGCGCAATGTGGCCCGGTCGTCCGGAGCCGGCGTTATCGCGCCTGGGCATGCAGGTAATGAACAAAGATTTCACCCTCGACATCAGCCGGGCCAGGCATTATCTGGATTACGAGCCCAAGGTCAGCCTGTGGACTGCCCTCGACGAGTTCTGCAGTTGGTGGAAGGCCCAGGATCCCGGGTTCAAATAAGGTCACAACAGGCAACACATCGGGAACCGAATTCCAGGTTCCGGGTCGATCAACGCGATGGGGTTGGGGTTTATACTCCCGTCGCTCGGCTTTCCAGCCAGCTAACTCACCGATTCAGGGTTGATTCATGCGTAACGATGCCAAAGACGATTTCGACAACATTCCCAGCCTGCGGGCCGATCTTGGGGATGACGATGATTTCGAACCTTCCCCGGCCACCTCGGTGCGTTCGCGCAACACGCCCGTGGTCAAGGTCAAGGGCGCCAGCACCGGCCCGCTGTGGGCATTGATCGGCGCGCTGCTGATCGCCTTCGCCGGCCTGGCCTGGTGGAGCTTCCAGCAGATTTCCCTGATGGGCCAGCAGTTGGTAGCCACCCAGGAAAGCTTTGCGCGCATCAGCGAAGAAGCGGCAGGGCGCCTGCAGGACATTTCCGGCAAGGTCGTAGCCAGTGAAGCCAACGTGAACAACGGCAGCGAAGCGCTGAAACTGCAGATCAAACAGCTGGAAACCCAGTTGCTGGAGCAGGGCAAGCAGCAACTCGGCGTTGCCGGCCAGGCCACCGAGCTGGACAAGCGCCTGGCGCAAATGACTGCCAGCACCACTGAGCTGTCGAGCGCCAATGCCAAGCTGCAGGGCCAGGTGCAAGCCTTGACCGATGCAGTGGCCACCCTGAAGGCAGCGCAGGGCGATGCCGGCAAGCGCGATACGGAGATAAAGGAATTGGCTGCTGATGTGGCCGCCTTGAAAAAACAAGGTAACCCGAGCGCAGCCATCGCCCGTCTTGAGCAGGACCTCGTGGTACTCAAAAGCGCCCAGGACAGCCAGCCGGCCAACAGCGATGCGCCGACCAACAAGGAGTTCGACGTGTTCCGCATCCAGACCACCCGCAATATCACCACCTTGCAGAGCCAGGTGCAGAACCTGAATCAGCGCCTGAATGCGCCGGCGGCAGCAACGCCGCTCGGCCAGTAATATCGGGCCTGTGGCAAGCTTGCTTGCCACAGGCCGCCTAGCGGCTTGAATGTCACCATCTGGTGACATTTCCCATCCCCTTCGTTACTTGCCCCCACCTTGCCCTTGTTTAGACTCCGGTCATCCCACAAACAATAATAAGGGCCACCCATGACCACGCGACCACTGCCTGCCAGCAGTTGGCTGAATGCACCTGCCCATCACGACTGGCTCGCCGCCGAAGGGCAGCGCCTGCTGGCCTTCGCCAAGGCCTCCCGTCTGCCTGAGGGTTTTGGCAACCTCGACGACAGAGGCCAGTTGCCGGCCGATGCTCGCGCCGAAACCATGAATACCGCGCGCATGACCCACAGCTTCGCCATGGCCCATGCCATGGGCTTGCCGGGTTATGCCGAATTGGTGGCGCACGGTGTTGCGGCCCTGGGCGGACCTTTGCGTGACAGCGAACACGGTGGCTGGTTCGCCGTGCCCCAGGCCCTGGACGGCAACAGCGGCAAGGCGGCCTACCTGCATGCCTTTGTCGCCCTGGCCGCCAGCTCGGCCGTGGTGGCAGGCGCGCCCGGTGCGCAAAATCTGCTGAACGACGCCATCCATATCATCGACCAGTTCTTCTGGAGCGAAGAGGAGGGCGTGATGCTCGAATCCTTCGCCCGGGACTGGAGCGGCGTCGAAGCCTATCGCGGCGCCAACAGCAACATGCACGCCACCGAAGCCTTCCTGGCCCTGGCCGATGTCACCGCCGACACACGTTGGCTGGATCGCGCCCTGCGCATCGTCGAGCGAGTGATTCATACCCACGCCGCCGCCAACCAGTTCATGGTAATCGAGCATTTCGACGCGCAATGGAAACCCCTGCTCGATTACAACGAAGACAACCCCGCCGATGGCTTCCGCCCGTATGGCATCACCCCTGGCCATGGCTTTGAGTGGGCGCGGCTGGTGCTGCACCTGGAAGCCGCGCGCCTGCAGGCCGGGCTGGCCACGCCGGACTGGCTGCTGAGCGCCGCCAAGGGCCTGTTTGCCAGCGCCTGCGACTATGCCTGGGCCGTGGATGGCGCCCCCGGTATCGTCTACACCCTGGACTGGAACCACCGCCCGGTCGTGCGCGAGCGTCTGCACTGGACCCACGCCGAAGCCAGCGCCGCTGCCCAGGCCTTGCTCAAACGCACGGGTGAGCTGCATTACGAAACCTGGTACCGGCGTTTCTGGGAGTTTTGCGACACCCATTTCATCGACCGCCTCCACGGCAGCTGGCACCACGAACTCAGCCCGCACAACCAGCCCAGCAGCACCATCTGGGGCGGTAAACCGGACCTGTACCATGCCTGGCAAGCGGTCGTGCTGCCTGCACTGCCCCTGGCACCGAGCATGGCCAGCGCTTTAGGCGCTGGGTGTTATGTCACCAAGTGGTGACATTTGTGCATCCCTTTGTTACCTGTGCTCGAAAAAACCATGTTTAAACTCCGTGCAGCGCAAGCTCCAGACTTGCATGCATAACAACAAGAAAAGGTATTCAGATGAACGCGATTAATCGCCTCGCCGTAGCTATTTCCGTTGCCTCGTTGTTTCCCCTCAGTGCATTTGCCGCCGACTCCAAAGGGACGGTTGAAGTTGTGCATTGGTGGACCTCGGGTGGCGAAAAAGCGGCTGTAGATGTCCTGAAGGCCCAAGTCGAGAAAGACGGCTTCACCTGGAAAGACGGCGCCGTCGCAGGTGGCGGTGGCGCTACTGCCATGACCGTGCTGAAAAGCCGCGCGGTCGCCGGCAACCCGCCAGGCGTTGCCCAGATCAAAGGCCCCGACATCCAGGAGTGGGCCTCTACCGGCCTGCTCGACACCGACGTCCTGAAGTCCGTCGCCAAAGACGAAAAATGGGATTCCCTGCTCGACAAGAAGGTCTCCGACACCGTGAAGTACGACGGCGACTACGTTGCCGTACCGGTCAACATCCACCGCGTGAACTGGCTGTGGATCAACCCGGAAGTCTTCAAGAAAGCCGGTATCACCAAGAACCCAACCACCCTCGAAGAATTCTACGCCGCCGGCGACAAGCTCAAGGCCGCGGGCTTTATCCCGCTCGCCCACGGTGGCCAGCCTTGGCAGGACAGCACCGTGTTCGAAGCGGTGGTCCTGTCGGTAATGGGCGCCGATGGCTACAAGAAAGCCCTGGTCGACCTCGATAACGCTGCGCTGACCGGCCCGGAAATGGTCAAGTCCCTGACCGAGCTGAAGAAAGTCGCGACCTATATGGACGTCGACGGCAAAGGCCAGGACTGGAACCTCGAAGCAGGCAAGGTCATCAACGGCAAGGCCGGTATGCAGATCATGGGTGACTGGGCCAAGTCCGAATGGACTGCCGCCAAGAAAGTCGCCGGCAAAGACTACGAGTGCGTAGCCTTCCCGGGCACCGACAAAGCCTTCACCTACAACATCGACTCCCTGGCGGTGTTCAAGCAGAAAGACAAAGGCACTGCTGCTGGCCAGCAGGACATCGCCAAAGTCGTGCTGGGTGAAAACTTCCAGAAGGTGTTCAGCATCAACAAGGGCTCGATCCCTGTTCGCAACGACATGCTGAACAAAATGGACTCCTACGGTTTCGACTCCTGCGCCCAGACTGCCGCCAAGGACTTCCTGGCTGACGCCAAGACCGGCGGCCTGCAGCCAAGCATGGCGCACAACATGGCCACCACCCTGGCGGTGCAAGGTGCGTTCTTCGATGTCGTGACCAACTACATCAACGACCCGAAAGCCGACCCGGCCGACACCGCCAAGAAACTCGGCGCTGCGATCAAGTCTGCCAAGTAACGGTTGACCTTGTGAGGGGGATCCCTGACCCCTCACAAGGCGTGCTTCTGTAGTCCTTTTTCCCTGTATTGGATTTCCCCATGAGTTCTGTTGCTGTGTTCAGCAAAGCCTCGCCGTTCGATGCACTGCAGCGCTGGCTACCCAAACTGGTGCTGGCGCCCAGCATGTTCATCGTGTTGGTGGGTTTCTACGGCTACATCCTGTGGACGTTTGTGCTCTCGTTCACCACCTCTACGTTCCTGCCAAGCTACAAATGGGCGGGTCTTGCGCAATACGAGCGGTTGTTCGACAACGACCGTTGGTGGGTGGCGAGCAAGAACCTGGCGCTGTTCGGCGGGATGTTCATCGGCATCACCCTGGTGATCGGCGTGACGCTGGCGATTTTCCTCGACCAGAAAATCCGCCGCGAAGGTTTTATCCGCACCATTTACCTGTACCCGATGGCGCTCTCGATGATCGTCACCGGTACCGCCTGGAAATGGCTGCTCAACCCGGGCATGGGCCTGGACAAACTCCTGCGTGACTGGGGCTGGGAAGGCTTCCGTCTCGACTGGCTGATCGACCCGGACCGCGTGGTCTACTGCCTGGTGATTGCCGCCGTGTGGCAAGCCTCCGGTTTCATCATGGCGATGTTCCTCGCCGGCCTGCGTGGCGTTGATCAGTCGATCATCCGTGCCGCCCAGATCGACGGCGCAAGCCTGCCGCGCATCTACTGGAGCGTGGTGCTGCCCAGCCTGCGTCCGGTGTTCTTCAGTGCGGTGATGATCCTGGCGCACATTGCGATCAAGAGCTTCGACCTGGTGGCGGCCATGACGGCCGGTGGCCCGGGCTATTCGTCCGACCTGCCCGCCATGTTCATGTACTCGTTCACCTTCAGCCGTGGCCAGATGGGCATGGGCTCGGCCAGTGCAATCCTGATGCTCGGTGCGATCCTCGCGATCATCGTGCCTTACCTCTACTCCGAGCTGAGGACCAAGCGTAATGACTAGTCTCGCTGCCAAACCTGCCATCAGCCTGAGCCGCATCGCGATCTACGCGGTGTTGATCCTCGCTGTATTGCTGTACCTGGTACCGCTGGTGGTGATGTTGCTCACCAGCTTCAAGACCCCGGAAGACATCAGCACCGGCAACCTGTTGAGCTGGCCGACCGTGGTCAGCGGCATCGGCTGGGTCAAGGCCTGGGCCACCGTGGATGGCTACTTCTGGAACTCGCTCAAGATCACCGTGCCGGCCGTGCTGATTTCCACCGCCATCGGTGCATTGAACGGTTATGTGCTGTCGTTCTGGCGCTTCCGTGGTTCGCAGCTGTTCTTCGGCTTGCTGTTGTTCGGCTGCTTCCTGCCGTTCCAGACCGTGCTGCTGCCTGCGTCGTTCACCCTCGGCAAGATGGGCCTGGCCAGCACCACCACCGGCCTGGTGTTTGTGCACGTGGTGTACGGCCTGGCGTTCACCACGCTGTTCTTCCGTAACTACTACGTGAGCATCCCGGATGCGCTGATCAAGGCGGCACGCCTGGACGGGGCCGGTTTCTTCACCATCTTCCGTCAGATCATTCTGCCGATGTCCACGCCGATCATCATGGTCTGCCTGATCTGGCAGTTCACCCAGATCTGGAACGACTTCCTGTTCGGTGTGGTGTTCTCCAGTGGCGACTCCCAGCCCATCACGGTGGCGCTGAACAACCTGGTCAACACCAGCACCGGGGCCAAGGAATATAACGTGGATATGGCGGCGGCGATGATCGCCGGGCTGCCGACCCTGCTGGTCTATGTGATCGCAGGCAAGTATTTCGTGCGCGGCCTGACGGCCGGCGCGGTCAAGGGGTAATCATGGCTACGCTTGAACTTCGCAATGTAAACAAGACCTATGGCGCCGGCCTGCCCGACACCTTGAAGAACATCGAACTGTCGATCAAGGAAGGGGAGTTCCTGATCCTGGTCGGCCCTTCGGGTTGCGGTAAGTCCACGCTGATGAACTGCATCGCCGGCCTGGAGACCATCACCGGCGGCGCGATCATGATCGGCGACCAGGACGTCAGCGGCATGAGCCCCAAGGACCGTGACATCGCCATGGTGTTCCAGTCCTACGCGCTGTACCCGACCATGAGCGTGCGCGAGAACATCGAGTTCGGCCTCAAGATCCGCAAGATGCCCCAGGCCGACATCGACGCCGAAGTGGCGCGCGTGGCCAAGCTGCTGCAGATCGAACACCTGCTCAACCGCAAGCCGGGCCAGCTCTCCGGCGGCCAGCAACAGCGCGTGGCCATGGGCCGGGCCCTGGCGCGTCGGCCGAAGATCTACCTGTTCGACGAACCGCTGTCGAACCTCGATGCCAAGCTGCGCGTCGAGATGCGTACCGAAATGAAGCTGATGCACCAGCGCCTCAAGACCACCACGGTCTACGTGACCCACGACCAGATCGAAGCGATGACCCTGGGCGATAAGGTGGCGGTGATGAAGGACGGCATCATCCAACAATTCGGCACGCCGAAAGAAATTTACAACGACCCTGCTAACCTATTTGTGGCAAGCTTTATCGGTTCACCACCGATGAACTTCGTTCCTATGCGTCTAAAACGCAAGGACGGGAAGTTGGTGGCGCTGCTCGACAGCGGCCAGGCGCGATGCGAATTGTCGCTGGGTATGAACGACGCCGGCCTGGAAGACCGTGATGTGATCCTGGGCCTGCGCCCGGAGCAGATCGTGTTGGCGGCGGGTGAGGGTAATGGTTCATCGAGCATTCGTGCCGAGGTCCAGGTCACCGAGCCGACCGGCCCGGACACACTGGTGTTTGTGCAGCTCAATGACACCAAGGTCTGCTGCCGTTTGGCGCCTGATGTGGCGCCGCAGGTGGGCGAGACCCTGACACTGCAATTCGATCCATCCAAGGTATTGCTGTTCGACGCCAACACGGGCGAGCGCCTCGGCACTGCTTCTTCATTGCCCGCACAGGGGCATGCGGACAACGTGGCCCAATTCAAAGGTCGCTGAAGTAGATAAGTTGTTGTTTTAGATGAAAAAAAAAGTAACCCGCGTTAGATAAAAACAGTTTAATAACAATAAAGACGAGGATGTAGGGATGAAAAAGCAACACAACAACACTCGGCTGATCTGCCAACTGTCAGCAGCAGCAGCCCTTGTACTGTCCGCCAATGCGATGGCGGCCGATGCATTCAGTGTCGACTCCAAGTGGATGACCGGTGATTGGGGCGGCGAGCGTACCAAGCTGATCGAGCAAGGTATCGACATCAAGGCTGACTACGTAGGGGAAATGGGCGCCAACCTGCGCGGCGGCTACAACGACGACAGGACCGGCCGTTACTCCGACCAGTTCGGGTTGGGCGTGGCGCTGGACCTGCAAAAGCTGTGGGGCTGGGATAACACCCAGGCCAAGATCCAGCTGACTAACCGTAATGGCCAGAACATCTCCAACGACCGCATTGGCGACCCGCGTGCCGGCACGCTGAGCTCGTCCATGGAAGTCTACGGTCGTGGCCACATGGTGCGTCTGACCCAGTTCTGGATTCAGCACCAGATGTTCGACAACAAGCTGGACGTGAAGCTCGGCTACTTCGGTGAAGGCGAAGACTTCAACACCTTCCCGTGCGACTTCCAGAACCTGTCGTTCTGTGGCTCCCAGGTCGGCAACTATGTAAACACCTGGTACAACTGGCCGGTCAGCCAGGCCGCGATCCGCGTGAAGTACAACATCACGCCTGAGCTGTATGCGCAAATCGGTGCATACAACCAGAACCCGTCGCAGCTGGAGCACGGCAACGGCTTCAAACTCAGCGGCAGCGGCACCAAGGGCACCGTGATTCCGGTGGAGTTGGTCTGGTCGCCGAAGGTGAATAACCTGCCGGGCGAATACCGTGTGGGTTACTACAAGAGCGCCGCCGATGCTGCTGACGTTCGTGAAGACGTCAATGGCAACGATGCTGCTACCACCGGTGCGGCCTACCGTACCCGCAGCAGCAAAAAAGGCTACTGGTTCGTTGCCCAGCAGCAACTCACCACCCATAACGGCGACGCTTCCCGTGGCTTGAACATCGCCGCCAACGCGACCTTCCACGACAAGGAAACCAACCTGGTCGACAACTACCAGTCGTTGATGCTGGTGTACAAAGGCCCATTCGACGCGCGTCCGAAAGATGACGTCGGTATTGGTGCTGCGCGTCTGCACGTCAACGATGACGTGAAGAAAAACGCCGAACTGCTGAATGCCGCCAACGGCGTGGCCGACTACGACAACCCGCTGTTCTCGCCGATCCGCGAAACCGAGTACAACTTCGAAATCAACTACGGTTTCCACGTCACCAACTGGCTGACCGTGCGTCCCAACCTGCAATACGTTGTCCAACCGGGCGGCGTGGATAAAGTCGACAACGCGCTGGTGGCGGGCCTGAAAATTCAGTCTACGTTCTAACGCTGTTGCGATAAGCTCCTTCTCTCTGTGCGCATTTTGCGGGTAGCCATGGCTATCCGCTTTTTTTTGGGTGGCACTGTGATATTTGGGACCGTGGCACATGCATGAGCAACCGCTGCAACGCTTTTTCAAATCCCTGCGCGAGCGTCCGGTGTTCGCCTGGGAGCGCTTTCAGATGCGCGACGTGTTGGTGATCGACCATCCGCTGTGCCAGGCGGTGTTCAGTCGCCAGGGCGCGCAACTGTTGCACTTTCAGCCCCGTGGCCAGAAACCCTGGCTGTGGTGTGCGGCCAAGTGGCCGCAAGTCGGCGCCATCCGTGGCGGCATACCGGTGTGCTGGCCGTGGTATGGCCGCCATCCGAGCGAAAACGCATGGCCTTCCCATGGTTGGGCGCGGTTGATCGACTGGAAGCTGCTCGACAGCAGCAGCGACGACGACGGCGTGCGCCTGCACTGGCAATTGCAGCTGTGCGACTGGCAGGTCGACCTGCACGCGCACCTGGGCGACACCCTGGAATTGCGCCTGAGCACCGAGCACCAGGATGAGTTGCCGTGCCAGTTGAGCCATGCTTTGCACGCTTACTGGCGTATTGGTCACGTCGATGAGATAGCGCTGTCTGGGCTCGACGGCGCGCACGGTTACGACCAGCTCAATCGCCAGGCGTGCCAGCAGGAAGGCGAACTAAGGGTTGATGGCGGCTGCCAGCGGGTGTTCCAGCACGATGGCGAACTGCACCTCAAGGATCACGCCTGGCAGCGTGAATTGTGCATTGATACCGGCGACAGCGCCGACACCGTCGTATGGCATCCCGGCAGCCGGCCGCTGCTGGGGGTGAGCTTCAACGAAGCGTCGGGGTTTGTGTGCGTGGAGTCGGCGATGGCCGGGGCGAGTCTGGCGCCGGGGGAGAGGGCGCATCTCAGTTTGCAGGCGCGGGCAGGCGCCTAGCACATTGTCGTAGATACCGTCTTATCCGACACTGCGCAAAACCGTAGCAGCTGCCGAGCGCAAGCGAGGCTGCGTCAGGCGCGCTGCCGATTCAAGCCCGAGTCGCGGCCGACGCAGCCTCGCTTGCGCTCGGCAGCTGCTACGGTGGCAGGGGCTTAGTTGAACTCATCCCCCACCGGATACCGGCTGTCATTCAAGCTCTCTTTGATCTTGCGCAAATGCGGCTGGAAATCCACTCCACGGCGCAAGGTCATACCGGTCGCCAGCACATCCAGCACCGTCAACTGAATGATCCGTGAGGTCATCGGCATATAGATGTCGGTGTCTTCGGGCAGCGGAATGTTCAGGCTTACGGTACTGGCCTTGGCCAGCGGCGAGTTCTCGGCGGTTACGCCCAGCACCGACGCACCGTTTTCCCGGGCGATACGCGCCACTTCCACCAGCTCACGGGTGCGCCCGGTGTAGGAAATAATCACGAACAGCTCGCCCGTGTGGGCCACCGAGGCGATCATGCGTTGCATCAGCACGTCGGCGTGGGCGGTGACCGCCAGGTTGAAGCGGAAAAACTTGTGCAGCGCGTCCATGGCCACCGGGGCCGAAGCGCCCAGGCCGAAGAAGTGGATCTGCCGCGCCTGGATCAACAGGTCCACGGCCTTGCTGATCAGGGCCGGGTCCAGGGCCTGGCAGGCGGCGTCCAGCGAGGCGATGGCGCTGCCAAAGATCTTCTGGGTGTAGGCCTCGGGGTTATCATCGGCCTCCACGGCGCGGCTGACATACGCTGCGCCACTGGCCAGGCTTTGCGCCAACTGCAATTTAAGTTCAGGGTAACCGCTGACGCCGAACGAACGGCAGAAACGGTTGACCGTCGGTTCACTGACCGAGGCGGCCTGGGCAAGGGCTGCGATGGAGAAGCGGGTCGCCTGCTGCGGGTTGAGCAGGATGACCTCGGCCACTTTTTTCTCAGCCTTGTTCAATTCTTCGAGGCGGTTCCGGATCTGTTCCAGAAGATTTCGCACGCGGTCCATTCAGTCTTTCCTTCGGGCGACGATGCAAATAAAGGGTGGCAACCAATCGACGAGTGGCCTTTTGCGGTGGCCTATCCTACTGAGGGTAGCTGAACACCACCACTCGGAATGCGTATTTCCGGAAAATGTTGTGGTTATTACTACATTTTTCCTTGAGTGATGCCTTGAAAAAAGGTATTTGTAGCTTAACTTGATAAAAGAACAAACATCATGCCTTCGATAACCGTAGAACCCTGCACCTTTGCCCTGTTTGGCGCCTTGGGTGATCTGGCGCTGCGCAAGTTATTTCCTGCCCTCTATCAACTCGATGGCGCCGGGCTGCTGCACGACGATACCCGTATCCTGGCCCTGGCCCGGGAAGCCGGTTCCGAGCAGCAACACCTGGCCCATATCGAAAAAGAATTGCGTAAATACGTCGGCAAGGAACTGGACGAGAGCATCGCCCAGCGCTTCCTGGCGCGCCTGACCTATGTCCACGTCGACTTCATGAAAGCCGATGACTACGTGGCCCTGGCGGAAAAGGCCGGCACCGAACAACGCCTGATTGCCTACTTCGCCACGCCTGCGGCGGTGTACGGTGCGATCTGCGAGAACCTGTCCAAGGTCGGCCTGGCGGAAAACACCCGCGTCGTGCTGGAGAAACCCATCGGTTCGGACCTGGAATCCTCGCGCAAGGTCAACGACGCCGTGGCGCAGTTCTTCCCGGAAAACCGCACCTACCGTATCGACCACTACCTGGGCAAAGAGACCGTCCAGAACCTGATCGCCCTGCGTTTCGCCAACAGTCTGTTCGAAACCCAGTGGAACCAGAACTACATCTCCCACGTGGAAATCACCGTGGCCGAGCAGGTCGGTATCGAAGGCCGTTGGGGCTATTTCGACAAGGCCGGCCAGCTGCGCGACATGATCCAGAACCACCTGCTGCAACTGCTTTGCCTGATCGCCATGGACCCGCCGGCCGACCTGTCCGCCGACAGCATCCGTGACGAGAAGGTCAAGGTGCTCAAGGCCCTGGCGCCGATCAGCCCGGATGGCCTTACCACTCAAGTGGTGCGTGGCCAGTACATCGCCGGCTACAGCGCCGGCAAGCCGGTGCCCGGTTACCTGGAAGAAGAGAACTCCAACACCCAGAGCGACACCGAAACCTTCGTCGCCCTGCGCGCCGATATTCGTAACTGGCGTTGGGCCGGGGTGCCGTTCTACCTGCGCACCGGCAAGCGCATGCCGCAGAAGCTGTCGCAGATCGTCATCCATTTCAAGGAACCGTCCCACTACATCTTCGCCCCCGAACAGCGCCTGCAGATCAGCAACAAGCTGATCATCCGCCTGCAGCCGGACGAAGGTATTTCCCTGCGCGTGATGACCAAGGAGCAGGGCCTGGACAAGGGCATGCAACTGCGCAGCGGGCCACTGCAATTGAATTTTTCCGACACCTATCGCAGCGCGCGCATCCCCGATGCCTACGAGCGTTTGCTGCTGGAAGTGATGCGCGGCAATCAGAACCTGTTTGTTCGCAAAGATGAAATCGAAGCCGCGTGGAAGTGGTGTGACCAGTTGATCGCCGGGTGGAAAAAATCCGGTGATGCGCCCAAGCCGTATGCGGCGGGGTCCTGGGGGCCGATGAGCTCGATTGCACTGATCACGCGGGATGGGAGGTCTTGGTATGGCGATATCTGAATTGAAACTGCCTCGGGGCGTGACTGCCCACGAGTACCGCACGCCTGTGCTGCTGGCGGACGGCCTGGCCAACGACGTGGCCGAACAACTGCGCGCGGCCATCAGTGCCCGTGGCGAAGCGACCCTGGTGGTGTCCGGTGGCCGCAGCCCCGTGGCGTTTTTCCAGAACCTGGCCAAGCAAGGCCTGGACTGGTCCAAGGTCACCATCACCCTGGCCGATGAGCGCTGGGTGCCGGTGGAACACGCCGACAGCAATGCCGGCCTGTTGAAGCAGCACCTGTTGCAAGGCCCGGCGGCCAAGGCCAGGTTCCTCAGCCTGTACAGCGCCGCCGCCAACCTTGAAGACGCTGCCGAGCAGGCCGATCGCCTGCTGGCCGAGTTGCCGGCCATTGATGTGCTGGTGCTGGGCATGGGCGATGACGGCCACACCGCATCGCTGTTTCCCAACAGCCCGAACCTCGCCGCTGCACTGCAGGCCGACGGTACCCGCCGTTGCTGGCCGATGCTGGCGCCGACCGTGCCGCACCAGCGCCTGACCATGAGTCGCGCATTGCTGGCCACGGCCCACTACACCGCGCTGTCGATTTCCGGCAGTTCGAAATTGACCACCTTGAGCGCCGCGCTGGCCAGTGACGACGTCGCTGCCATGCCGATTCGCGCGTTTTTGCAACCTACTTTAGAGATTTACTGGTGCCCATGAGCCAAGGATCAGCCGCTATGAAAAGCCCTCAACCGACCGTGTCCATGGCGGATAAAGTTGCCCTGATCGACAGCCTCTGCGCCAAGGCGCGGATCCTGCCGGTGATCACCATTGCCCGCGAGCAGGACATCCTGCCGCTGGCCGATGCCCTGGCAGCCGGTGGTTTGACCGCATTGGAAGTGACCTTGCGTTCCGAGTTCGGCCTCAAGGCCATTCAGGTGCTGCGTGAGCAGCGGCCTGAACTGTGCACCGGCGCCGGCACCGTACTCGACCGCCACATGCTTGAAGCGGCGGAAGTCGCCGGTTCGCAATTTATCGTCACCCCCGGCATCACCCGTGACCTGCTGGAAGCCTCGGTGCACAGCCCGATCCCGCTGCTGCCAGGCATCAGCAACGCCTCCGGCATCATGGAAGGCTACGGCCTGGGCTACCGTCGCTTCAAGCTGTTCCCGGCCGAAGTCAGCGGTGGTGTCGCCGCGATCAAGGCCTTGGGCGGCCCGTTCGGCGAAGTGAAATTCTGCCCGACCGGCGGCGTCGGCCCGGCCAATATCAAAAGCTACATGGCGTTGAAAAACGTGATGTGCGTGGGCGGCAGCTGGATGCTTGACCCGGAGTGGGTCAAGAACGGCGACTGGGCCCGCATCCAGGAAGTCACCGCGCAGGCGCTGGCGCTGCTGGATTGATCTGATTCATCGAATCGTTGTTGCTGTGCTTAACGGCATTTTTGCGGTGCACTTGGTCGGTGTACCGCTTTTTTTTGCCGGTAAAAACCTGAGGCCCACTTTTAATCTCTGCTTAGCTCGGTAATGGCATTGACCAGGACATTGATGTCCTCCGCCGACGTCACCAACCCCGGTGTCACGCGGATACAGGTACCAAACGCCGCACCGGTGCGCGTAGTAGTGAACAGCCCATAGTCCTTGAGCATGCGATCCACCATCACCTGCTGATCCCACCCGCTGAACTTGAACGCCGTAATCCCGCAATACAGCCGTGGATCATCCGGCGTCAGCACCTCGATCCCCGGCAACGGTCGCACCTGTCTCACCCATAAATCCCGCAGGTAATTGATCCGCGCGCCCTTGGCCGCCGCGCCACCCAGCGCGCGATGTTCTTGCAGTACCAGCGGCAAGGTCATCAGTGCCGGAAAGTTCGGCGTGCTGTACGACGTACGTGCCCGCACGTCGGTGGCGGGGTAGTGGAACTCGCCCATGTCCGGATCAATATCTGCCAGGCGTTCGGGGGCGATATAGAGGAACCCCAGGGTCAGCGGCGCGCCGATCCATTTGTGCAGGTTGAAGCCGGCGAACGCAATGCCCAGTTCGGCGAGGTTGAACTCGATCTGGCCCAGTGCATGGGCGCCGTCGAGGATCACGTCGATGGCATGCTCACGCGCGGCCTTGGCGATGGCCTCTACGGGCATCACCAGGCCGGTGCGGTGGGTCACATGGGTCAGTGCCATGAGCTTCAGGCGCGGGTATTGGGCGAACGCATCGCGATAGGTCTGCAACAGGCTGTCGAAACTGGCCGGGTGGGTGTGGGACAGTTCTATCACCTCCACACCGCGAACCCCCGCCAACCAGCGCATCGCACCTTTGACCGTGTCGTACTCCAGGTCGCTGATCAGCACCTGATCGCCGGGTTGCAGGCGGTTGTAGTTGCGGATCAGCGACTGCAAGGCTTCGGTGGCGTTGCGGGTAAAGGCGACTGCCTCGGGGTCGACGTCGATCAGGCCCGCCAGTTGGCGACGGAGCTCGACGTTTTCACCTTGCTCGAAGCGCTGGCGCACATACAGCGAGTTGCAGCGGTTGATAAACGCCACATGCTCCAGGTACTGCGCCTGCACTTCGCGGCTCATACGCCCGAAGTAGCCGTTCTCCAGGTTGATCGGGCCGGGCTCCAGCGCATAGCGCTGGGCGATGGCCTGCCAGTGAGGTTCGTTGTCAGCATTCCTTGGCATGGCGAGTCTCTTAATGGCGGGGGGCGGGTTTGCCGTGTTTAACGCGCAGCGGTTCCAACAATTCAGACAAGCCGTTGTGGTCGATTTCCTGCATCAATGCCAGCAACCCACCCAGTTCGCCGTGGGGAAAGCCTTCGCGGGCGAACCAGTTCAGGTAGGGACCCGGCAGGTCGGCGATGATCCGGCCCTTGTATTTGCCGAAGGGCATTTCGCGGGTGATCAGCAGTTCGAGTTTTTCGGGATTCATGGGCTTCGTGTTGAGTGAGGCGAGGTCTTCGAAAATACAGGCATTCTGCATGAAGGCCAAATGACAGATCATGCAAATAACGTACATACAGATGGTTCAAATATTTTTAAGTGATTGAAAATAAACATAAAAGTAATTTTTCAAAACCTGGCACGAGCGCTGCAATCATTAAGGCAACCCTTCTTCACCTGCCTAAGGAATTGAAAAATGACTGACATCAACAAAGAATCGATCTCCGTACTGAACGACCTGATCGAGACCAGTATCGACGGCCAGAAAGGCTTCAAGGAATGCGCAGAAGACATCAAGCATCCGGAACTCAAGGCGCTGTTTGCCAAGCGCTCCGCTGACTGCGCTACCGCCGCCGCCGAATTGAAGACCGCCGTGCGTGCCCTGGGCGGTGATCCGGAAGACTCCGGCAGCGTAGCCGGCGCCCTGCACCGTGGCTGGGTCGACGTGAAGTCGATGGTGACCGGTAAGGACGAAGAGGCTGTGCTGAACGAAGCCGAGCGCGGCGAAGATCACGCACTGAAGGCTTATAAAGAAGCCATCGAGAAGATCAACAAGCACAACCTGCTGGGCATTCGTGATCTGGTTGAGCGTCAGTACCACGGCGTGCAACGCAATCACGACCAGGTAAAAGCCCTGCGTAACCAGGCTCGCGCTCAGTCGTAAGCGCTCCTAAGCGCTGCTGTGTAAGACATGTGGGAGGGGGCTTGCTCCCGATAGCGGTGGGTCAGTCGATATTTCAATGACTGACACACCGCCATCGGGGGCAGCCCCCTCCCACATTTGCAGGGTGTTGGCCTTGAAAACCGTACTCAGCCGATGCTGATCGGCGGCAACTCGGTCAAGGTCACGACCTGCTGCTTGCGTGGTGCAAGAATTTCCGCCTCGCCATCCACGACCAGCTCATCGCGCTGGTTGAACACACGGGTGGCAATGCGTACGCGAAACTTCGGCAGCTTCTCGAGGATTTCCAGGCGCACGGTCAGGGTATCGCCGATTTTCACCGGCTTCTGGAAGCTCATCTGCTGGCCGATATAGATAGTGCCCGGCCCGGGCAGCTCACACGCAACGGCCGCGCTGATCAGGGCGCCGCTGAACATACCGTGGGCGATACGCTCCTTGAACATGGTCGCCTTGGCGTATTCGGCATCCAGGTGTACCGGGTTGTGGTCGCCGGACATGGCGGCAAACAGCTGGATATCACGCTCTTCGACGGTCTTGCTGTAGCTGGCGGTCTGGCCGACTTCAAGGGCTTCGTACGGGGTGTTGGTTACCTGGGTCATCTAAAGGTGCATCCTGTGGCTAATCGGTAATTTAACTATCTGATTTTAAACGTAAATTTATTCGCAGTGGGCCGGCCTGCGCAAGGTCAGGGCCTGGTCGAGCCACGTCAGCACATCGGCGGTGACTTCGTCGCGATTGGTTTCGTTGAACACTTCGTGACGCGCCTGCGGGTAGATATTCAGTTGCAGGTGCTGGCTGCCGGCCTCACGCAGGGCATGGGCCAGGCTTTTGAGACGCTTGCCCTCACTGACCGGATCACATTCGCCGCCCATCACCAGGATCGGCAGGCCCGGATCGATCTGGGCGAGATTGGACGCTTTGCTGATTTGCTGCAAGCCGCCGAGCAGATCGATCCATAGTTGGTTGGTACAGCGGAAGCCGCAGAGTGGATCGTTGATGTATTTGTCGACTTCGTTCGGGTCACGGCTGAGCCAGTCGAACGCGGTGCGAGTGGGCTTGAATGCCTTGTTGAACGAGCCGAACGACAGGAACTCGATCAACGCACTGCGCCCGCGCACACCCTGGCGCAGGCGTTCGGCGCGAGCGATCAGCCGTGCGGCGCGGTACAGCGCCACGGGCTGGAAATTCGAACCGCTGAGAATCGCTCCATGCAGGCTGGCGCTGTGGTGCAGCAGGTAGGCCTGGGCGATATAGCTGCCCATGCTGTGGCCCAGCAAAATGATCGGCAGCCCCGGCTGCTGCTGGCCGATGTGCTGGTTGAGGCTGGCCAGGTCGCCGACCACTTTGTTCCAGCCATCCTTTTCGGCATACAGGCCCAGCGTACCTTCGTCGGCGGTGCGGCCGTGGCCACGCTGGTCCGGCGCATACACGCCATAGCCTGCACTGCACAAGGCTTCGGCCAGCCGCGCATAGCGCCCGCTGTGCTCCGCCATGCCGTGGGACAGCATGACCACCGCCTTGGCCGGGCCGTCGGGCATCCAATGATTGACGTACAGGCGGCTGCGGTCATTCGCGGTCAGCCAGAAGGTGCTGTGGTTCATGGGGTTCCCTTTCTCAAGGTCTGCTCAAGGTCTGCTCGACGTTGTTGCAGTGTATAGCTCATCTGTCAGGCGACGGGGTATCTGCCTGCGCATCAGGGACAAGATTCATACAATCAATGACGCAATTTGCTGTATTTGCCTGTTTGGCCATAGCTGCTAACGTCCCCCAAGCTCCGCTTTCTATAAAAGCGGCCAGACACCTTCAGGTAAGGGGACAAGAATAATGCAACCTGATTTCTGGAATGACAAACGCGCGGCGGGCGTTCCCAATGACATCGACCTGTCGGCCTACAAGTCGGTAATCGAAGTCTTCGAGCGCTCGTGCAAGGCCTTTGCCGACCGTCCGGCATTCAGCAACATGGGCGTCACCCTGACCTACGCCGAGCTTGAGCGCCAGAGTGCGGCGTTCGCCGGCTACCTGCAGCAGCACACCGACCTCAAGCCCGGCGAGCGCATCGCCGTGCAGATGCCCAACGTGCTGCACTACCCGATCGCCGTGTTCGGCGCACTGCGCGCCGGGCTGATCGTGGTCAACACCAACCCGCTCTACACCCCGCGCGAGATGCGCCACCAGTTCAAGGACGCCGGCGTGCGTGCCCTGGTCTACCTCAACCTGTTCGGTTCGCGGGTGCAGGACGTGTGCACCGACACCGAGATCGACTACCTGATCGAAGCCAGGATGGGCGACTTCATGCCCGCTGCCAGAGGCTGGCTGGTCAACACCGTGGTCGACAAGGTCAAGAAGATGGTCCCGGCCTACCACCTGCCGCGTGCGGTGTCGTTCAAGCGCGCCCTGCGCATGGGCGCGGGCCTCGGCGTGACGCGCCATCCGGTGAACCTGGACGATATTGCCGTGCTGCAATACACCGGCGGCACCACCGGCCTGGCCAAGGGCGCGATGCTCACCCATGGCAACCTGGTGGCGAACATGCAACAGGCGCGCGCGTGCATGTCCCAGGTGGGCGACGACGGCCACCCGCTGATCAAGGAAGGGCAGGAGGTGATGATCGCGCCGCTGCCGCTGTACCATATCTATGCCTTCACCGCGAACTGCATGT
The DNA here is from genome assembly GCF_900067035.1 of Pseudomonas sp. 1 R 17. NCBI lineage: Bacteria > Pseudomonadati > Pseudomonadota > Gammaproteobacteria > Pseudomonadales > Pseudomonadaceae > Pseudomonas > Pseudomonas sp. 1 R 17. The sequence continues at coordinate 46,093 of NZ_FKLB01000053.1, read as the reverse complement.
GCATGATGGTCTCGGGTAACCACAACGTACTGATCACCAACCCCAGGGACATCGGTGGGTTTATCAAGGAGCTGAAAAAGTGGCGCTTTACCGGGCTGCTGGGGCTCAACACGCTGTTTGTGGCGTTGATGGACCACCCGGAGTTCAAGAACCTGGATTTCTCCCACCTCAAGCTCACCAACTCCGGCGGTACGGCCCTGATCAAGGCTACGGCCGAACGCTGGGAGCAGATCACCGGCTGCTCGATCGGCGAGGGCTATGGCCTGACGGAAACTTCGCCGGTGGCCAGCACCAACCCCTACGGCAAGAAATCACGCCTGGGGACCGTGGGCATCCCGGTGCCCGCCACGGCGATGAAGGTAATTGATGACGAAGGCACCGAGCTGCCCCTGGGCGAGCGCGGTGAGTTGTGCATCAAGGGCCCGCAGGTGATGAAGGGCTACTGGCAGCAACCGGCGGCCACTGCTGAGGCCCTGGACGCCGAAGGCTGGCTGAAGACCGGTGACATCGCGGTGATCGACGAAGATGGGTTTGTGCGCATTGTCGACCGCAAGAAGGATTTGATCATCGTCTCGGGTTTCAATGTATACCCCAACGAAATCGAGGACGTGGTGATGGCCCATCCGGCCGTGGCCAACTGCGCGGTGATCGGCGTGCCGGACGAGCGCACGGGGGAGGCGGTGAAGCTGTTCGTGGTGGCGCGTGCAGAAGGGGTGAGCCTTGAGGAGTTGAAGGCGTACTGCAAGACCAACTTCACGGGTTACAAGGTGCCCAAGCACATTGTGTTGCGCGACTCGTTACCGATGACGCCGGTAGGGAAGATCCTGCGCAGGGAACTACGCGACATCGCCTGATGTGAGATGCGGTAAAAATGTGGGAGGGGCGGTGCGACGATTCGACTTGCCCCCTCCCACATTTGTCGTGCGTCGTCCTGAAGGCCTTATTCCAGAGCCTTTCATCAAGGTATTTCACTTCTGTTTAAAGTGTGACCAAATATTGTAGGACAGTCGTGATTATGACTGCGGGGCCCTCTTTAGGCTCTAGTCGGCCCTTGGCAAAGCTGCTACTCTCGGCGCGCTTTGTGACGTCTAGGCCTGCTTGAAAGCGCCAGATTCACCAAAAAAAACATACACCAATAATAATCGCATCAAATGCGATGATGAATTCGCGTCGCTGAGGAGTGGGCTTCCATGCACGAAGACTTTTGGAAGGATAAGTACCCCGCCGGGATTGCTGCAGAAATCAATCCAGACGAGTATCCGAATATTCAGGCGGTATTGAAGCAGTCCTGCCAGCGCTTCGCCAACAAACCGGCCTTCAGCAACCTGGGCAAGACGATCACCTACGGTGAATTGTACGAACTGTCCGGCGCCTTCGCCGCGTACCTGCAACAGCATACCGACTTGAAGCCCGGCGATCGCATTGCCGTGCAGTTGCCCAATGTCCTGCAATACCCGGTCGCCGTGTTCGGTGCCATCCGTGCCGGCCTGATCGTGGTCAACACCAACCCGCTGTACACCGCGCGGGAAATGGAACACCAATTCAATGATTCCGGCGCCAAGGCGCTGGTCTGCCTGGCCAACATGGCCCACCTGGCGGAAAAGGTCGTGCCCAAGACCGCCGTCAAGCATGTGATCGTCACCGAAGTCGCCGACCTGTTGCCGCCGCTCAAGCGCCTGCTGATCAACAGCGTCATCAAGTACGTGAAGAAAATGGTCCCGGCCTATCACTTGCCCAAGGCGATCAAGTTCAACGACGTACTCGCCAAGGGCCAGGGGCAAGCGGTCAACGAAGTCTGCCCGGCCAGCGGCGATGTGGCCGTATTGCAATACACCGGTGGCACCACCGGCGTGGCCAAGGGCGCGATGCTCACCCACCGCAACCTGGTCGCCAACATGTTGCAATGCAAGGCGCTGATGGGCTCCAACCTCAATGAAGGTTGCGAGATCCTGATCACGCCGCTGCCGCTGTACCACATCTATGCATTCACCTTTCATTGCATGGCGATGATGCTGATCGGCAACCACAACATCCTGATCAGCAACCCGCGCGACCTGCCGGCGATGGTCAAGGAACTGTCGAAGTGGAAGTTCAGCGGCTTTGTCGGCCTGAACACTCTGTTCGTGGCGCTGTGCAACAACGAAGCCTTCCGCAAGCTGGACTTCTCCGCGCTGAAAGTCACCCTGTCGGGCGGCATGGCCCTGCAACTGGCGGCGGCCGAGCGTTGGAAAGCCGTGACCGGTTGCGGCATCTGCGAAGGCTACGGCATGACCGAAACCAGCCCGGTGGCCACGGTGAACCCGATCCAGCATATCCAGATCGGTACCATCGGCATTCCGGTGCCGTCGACCCTGTGCAAGGTCATCACCGACGACGGCGTCGAGCTGGCCCTGGGTGAAGTCGGCGAACTGTGCGTCAAGGGCCCGCAGGTGATGAAGGGCTACTGGCAGCGCGAAGACGCCACCGCCGAGATGCTCGACAGCGAAGGCTGGCTGAAGACCGGCGACATCGCGATCATCCAGCCGGATGGCTACATGCGCATCGTCGATCGCAAGAAAGACATGATCCTGGTCTCCGGTTTCAACGTGTATCCCAACGAGCTGGAAGACGTGCTGGCGGGCCTGCCGGGCGTGCTGCAGTGCGCGGCCATCGGTGTGCCGGATGAAAAGTCCGGCGAACACATCAAGCTCTTCATCGTGGTCAAGCCGGGCGCCACCCTGACCAAGGAGCAGGTCATGGAGCATATGCGCGCCAATGTCACCGGCTACAAAGTGCCAAAGGCCGTGGAGTTCCGCGATGCGTTGCCGACCACCAACGTGGGCAAGATCCTGCGCCGCGAATTGCGCGATGAAGAGTTGAAGAAACTCGGTCTTAAAAAGTAATCCGATCCAAATGTGGGAGGGGCTTGTCCCCTCCCACATTTTTTTGACCGCGTTCTTACACGGCGAACTGCGCGAAGCTGACACCCGCACCCGCCGGCCGCACATCCTTCAAGAACGAATCCTTATCCGCGCTCAGCTCCAGGGTAATCTCCGGCTTGCGCTTGCCTGCGTTGCGCACCACCAGTCCCTCGAGCTTTTCACGCAGGAACACGGTCGGCACCTTCAGGTGCAGCAGCTGGTCGGTCTCGGCGTTGTGCATCAACAGGTGAATCCACTCGTACTGGCCGACGGCAATACGCCCCACCGGCAGATCGAACCACCAGATGTTGCGTTTGCGGTCCAGGTCGGTGAAGTGGCAGTTATTGACGCCGAGTACGGCACCGCCCAGTTCCTGGTTTCTGCGGGCGATGGCCTGTGCTTTATTGAGTTTCATAACCTTCCTACGGGATCTGTTATTCAGCGTTGGAGCCTGAATGTGCCGGGCATTCTCGTGGGTTGGCTGCAAAACATAAAGCCAAACCTGTCGTTGGCGATGAAATGTTCACCGAAAAATAATTGAAACTCTGCCGAACGGCCTTGGGTCAATCTCTACGTAATGACCAAAACCCTTTGATTGTTCTTTCGGAGAAATACCATGGGCAGCACAGCGGATAAGGCAAAAGGTTTGAAAGACGAAGCCGTCGGTAACATCAAGCAAGGCGTCGGCAAAGTCACCGGCAACGACAAACTGCGCGCTGAAGGCGTCGTGCAGGAAAAGAAAGGCCAGGTTGAAAAAGCCGTGGGCGACACCAAGGACGCGGTGAAAAAAGCGACCAAGTAAGACTGCCATCGTGCAGCCCGACGGCCATCCACGGATGGCCGTTTTTATGTCACATGCAGTGATTAAAGTTTCGAAATTGTTTCAAGGTCGCCAAATAGGCTACCTTGATGTAGAAAACGGCCCCTGAGTCGCCCACGACCCCCTTTTTGCGGCGAAAGGAGACGCTATGATTTTTCCGGTTCTCGATGGTCTCAAGCTCCACACAGTGCTGGTGCGCACCGTCAAGGAATTCGTCGATGACGAGATGTCCACCTACGCCTCGGCACTGGCCTACCAGATGCTGTTTTCGTTATTTCCCTTCCTGCTGTTCCTTATCGCCCTGATCGGTTTCCTGCACCTGCCGGACTTTTTCACCTGGCTGCGCCTGCAATCGGAGCTGGTGTTGCCGCCCCAGGCCCTGGAGCAGGTCAACCCGGTGATCGACCAGTTGCAGCAATCCAAGGGTGGCCTGCTCTCGGTGGGTATCGTGATTGCCCTCTGGACCGCCTCCGCTGGCGTGCGCCTGATGATGAGCGCCATGAACGCCGCGTACGACGTCGTGGAAGGCCGGCCGATCTGGAAGCGTTTCCCGCTGTCGGTTTTCTACACCATCGGCATCGCCGGCATGCTGCTGGCCGCCGCCGCGCTGATGGTGCTCGGCCCACAGGTGATGGAATGGCTGGCCGGCCAGATCGGCATGCAGGAATTCGTGGTGACCTTGTGGACCATCGTGCGATGGCCGCTGATCGTGATCCTGCTGATGTTTGCCGTGGCCCTCATGTATTACGTGATGCCGGACGTCGAGCAGAAGTTTCGCTTTATTACCCCGGGTTCGGTGCTCGCGGTGGTGGTGTGGATCGTCGCCTCCCTCGGTTTTGGCTACTACGTCAAAACCTTCGCCGACTACAACGCCATGTATGGCAGCATCGGTGCGATCATCGTGTTGCTCCTGTACTTCTACATTTCCGCCGCCGTGCTGTTGCTGGGGGCGGAGATGAATGCCGTGATCGAGCACATGTCGGCCGAAGGCAAGGAGCCAGGCGCAAAGGATTTCGATGAGCCCGCGCCCGCGCACGAAAAACAACATGTCTCCGGCCTCGGCCGCGACCACTCCAAACCCACTACCGATGAAGTCTGATCGATGATCCGTGAAATCCTGAAAATGGGCGATGAACGCCTGCTGCGTATCGCCCCGCCGGTACCGCCGGAAATGTTCGACAGCCCCGAGCTGTGGCAATTGATCGACGACATGTTCCAGACCATGGAGCACGTGGGCGGCGTCGGCCTGGCCGCGCCGCAGATTGGCGTCGACCTGCAACTGGTGATCTTTGGGTTCGAAGCCAGCGAGCGCTACCCGGATGCCCCGCCGGTGCCGCAGACCATCCTGATCAACCCGTTGATCACGCCGCTCAGCCCGGTGCGGGAAGAAGGCTATGAAGGCTGCCTGTCGGTGCCCGGACTGCGTGGTGCGGTGGACCGTTACCAGCAGATTCGCTACGAGGGGTTTGATCCGAAGGGCGAGCCGATCGTACGTTTTGCCGATGGCTTCCACGCGCGGGTGGTGCAGCATGAATGCGATCACCTGATCGGCCGGCTGTACCCCTCGCGCATTACCGACTTCAGCAAGTTCGGCTTTATTGAAGTGATGTTTCCCGACATGGACCCAACCGCTGACGAGTAATCGCCGACCCGTTGAGAACAAAATGTGGGCGGGACCAGGTTATTTGGCCGGTTTGACGAACCGCAACGTCATCCGGTCTGACTCGCCAATCGCCACATATTTTGCCTTGTCCTGCTCCCCCAATTTCAACGTCGGCGGCAACGTCCACACGCCGGCGGGATAATCCTTGGTGTCCTTCGGGTTGGCGTTGACCTCGCTCTGGCCTGCCAGCTTGAACCCCGCGTCGGTGGCCAGTTTCACCACCTGGGCGGTGGTCAGGTAACCGCTGTCCTTGATCGCCTCCAGCTCGGCCCCGTCCTTGGCCCGGTGATCTTCCACACCCAGCACGCCACCCGGTTTCAACACCGTGTAGAACGCGTGGAACGTGGCCTCGGCGGTATCGGCCAGCACCCAGTTATGCACATTGCGGAACGTCAGCACGGCGTCCGCCGAAGCAGGTTTGCCGAACACCGGTGCCTTGGGGGCGAACTCGACCACGTCTGCCTTGGCATAGCGCGTAGGGTCGGCGGCGAATTTGTTTTTCAGGTTCTCTTCGGACGTGCGTGCATAGGCGCTGCTGCTCGGCGCTTGTACGGCGGCGATGTAATGCCCGTGCTCCTTGAGCAACGGTGCCAGCAGTTCGCTGTACCAACCGCCCCCTGGGGTAATTTCGATCACGGTCTGCCTGGCGCGCAGGCCAAAGAATTCCAAGGTCTGCTGCGGGTGGCGATAGCCGTCGCGGGCGCTGTTGGCCGGGTCGCGCCAGTTGCCGGCCAACACGCTGGCGTATTGCTGGGCGCTGATCGGTGCGTCGGCGGCCTGGCTGAACGTGGGAACGAGGAGGGCGGTAAGGGACAGCGCTGCAAAGGTCGCTTTCATGATCATCCGAAAAGTGGGCCACTGTGTCGCCGAGGCTAGCATGGGGCCCATGCGGGGCGATCACACATTATCCGAGGACGACCTCACTAAACGATCTAAGCCCATCGCGATCATCGGTTTGTTACGTTTGTAGCGCACCAGTCGCTCGCTGAGGGATTGCGGCAATAGCGTGTCCTGGGTGAAACCCATGCGCTGATACAAACCCTCCAGGTCCGGATGGCACAACAACCACAGCGTGCCTTGCACCTCGGCCGCCGCCGCGGCTATCAATCGCCCCGCCAACCCCTGGCCGCGATACGCCGGGTCGACAAACACGCCGGTCAACCACTGTCCGCCGATCACGGGTGTCAGGCACAGACCGGCGACAATCTCGCTGTCGCGCGCTACCCACAAACGCCCGCCCTTGAGTGCCTTCATCGGTGAGTCATGACGGCGATAAAACTTGTTCAGCAGCGGCCATAGCGGCTCAGCCAGGGGGGCGATGTGCAGTTCGGGCATGGTGTTTGGGCAACATAATCAAGGGCCGGGGATTATAAGCGCCTTCTGTGCGGCAATAGGTGGTATACCCAGTGTTACATCCCCTGTAAGTGGAGCATGCATCATGGCCAAAGGTATGGATTCAAAGAAAGCCGCGAAGAAGAAACCGGCAAAGACCGCCGACGAAAAACGCGCCGACAAGAAAGCCAAGAAAACCGAGACAGGCCTGTTCGGTCACTGAGTTAATGATCATTCCCACGCACCCGCGTGGGAATGCCGCCAGGGACGCTCGGCGTCCCACCTGTGACTTAGATCGCCGCCAGGGTTTCCTTCACTGCCTGCGCCTGCGGGTCAGTGGTCTTCGCCGCTACCTGCTGCTCTTGCTGCTGCTTCAAACGTTCGGCCACTTGCTTGGAAATGGCGTCCTGCTTTTCCTGTGACATGTTCTGCACATCCGCCTCGGTCAACCCTTGTTCCTTGAGCAATTGCTCACGGATACGCTCGGCCGGGGTTTTGCTCATGTAATCGGTGAAGTCTGTGCGGGCGGAGCTGGTGGCGGGGACATCCGTCGTCACCGTGGTGGCCGCTGTGCTGGCCTGCAACTGCACGCGGGTCTTGGCGAAAGCTTCGTCGATGCGATCGCCCGCCTTGTCCAGATCCTTCTGCGCGGCCGGCAGGGTCACGCTTTGCTGCGCCGCTTGCAGGGCGCCGCTGTACAGCGTGCTGGCGGCGGCGTTGGCAGGGTCCATGTCGGGACGCGTGATCTTTTGAAGGGTCGACACGGCTTGGGGGTTGTTGTTAACCAGCATGATCGGTCACCTGGGAAAATGTTCGGTGCCATAGCGGGAGCAAATAACATGCCGGGTCCGATAACCCCGGTTTGACTGGATTTGGCCTGGCCGCCGCGGCAAACATTGTCCCGCAGGCGGCCAACCGTTGCCGTCAATGGGCGATATTTTCCAAGGCCAGGTTGCGCGTACGCGGGCCGAACCAACTGATGGTGATCATCACGATCAGCATGCTGCTGGCAATAAACGCCAACACACCGGGTGTGCCCAGGTGTTCGAGGATAAAACCGATCAACAGGCTGCTGAACACCGTCGACAAGCGGCTGAACGAATAGCAGAACCCCACCGCCCGCGCGCGGATATTGGTCGGGAACAGCTCGCTCTGGTAGGAGTGGTAACTGAAGCTCAGCCAGGCGTTGCAGAAGGTGATCATCACCCCGCAGATTACCAGCCCCACCGCCGTGGTTTGCAGGGCGAACAGGCTGCCGAAGATCACCGCACCCATGGCGGAGCCGACGATCTGCCATTTGTTTTCGAAGCGGTTGGCCACCTTCACAAACAGCAACGGCCCCAGCGGGTAGGCGAGGGTGATGATAAAGGCGTACAGCAAGCTGTGGGTCACGCTGACACCCTGGCCCGAAAGCAGCGCCGGCAACCAGTTGCCGAAACCAAAGAAGCCGATGGCCTGGAACACATGGAACACAATCAGCATCAACGCGCGGCGGCGGTATGGCGGTTGCCAGATGTCGGCAAAACGGCCGCTGCCTTGCACGCTGACGGTTTCGGGTTCGGGTTCATCCAGGGGTTTGCCATGGTCTTTCCGGCAGCGTGCCTCCAGGGTGTCCATGATCCTGCCGGCTTCTTCGAAGCGGCCTTTCTGCGCCAGCCAGCGCGGTGATTCCGGCAGGCGCTTGCGCAGTTGCCAGATAAACAGCGCAAACACCGCACTGCTCAGCACCACCCAGCGCCAGCCCGACACCCCGAACGGCGCCTGGGGCACCAGCCACCATGACATCAATGCCACGGCCGGCACCGACAGGAACTGGATGAAAAACGCAAAGGCGAACGCCGAACTGCGCATGCGCTTGGGCACCAGTTCCGATAGGTAGGCGTCGATGGTCACCAGCTCGATGCCCAGGCCGATGCCCACCAGGAAACGCATGCCGATGATGCCCAGCGCGGACGTCTGAATGCCCATCAACACCGTAGCGACGGTGTACCAGATCAAGGCAAAGGTGAAGATCGCCCGGCGCCCGAAGCGGTCGGCGATGGGGCTGAGCAGGCTGGCGCCGAGGAACAGGCCGAGGAAGGTCGCCGAGGCGAACGCCGCCTGGTCGGAGAAGCCAAACACGCCCTCGCTGCCGGTGTGGAAAATCCCGTCACTGATCAGGCCGGGGCTGATGTAGGCGGTCTGGAACAAGTCATACAGCTCGAAAAAACCGCCGATCGACAGCAGCGCCACCAGGCGCCAGACCGTGGCGACGGCGGGCAGGCGGTCGATACGCGCGCTGATATGGGCGGCGCGGATCGGGTCGATGCCGTCTGTAGCAGGGAGTGCAGGCATGGCGGGAAAAACTCAGTCAGTGATGGGGATATCGAAGGTCTGAAATGCATCGTCCAGCGGATGGTAACCCAACACCCGTGTGGTTTCGCTCAGGTCCAGGCGCTTGAAGCGGTTATTGGAAATGCCATGGGCGATCAGGTGTTTCACGCCCTCGGCCTCCACTGCACGCTGCAGCAGCTGCACGGCATCCCGCGGGCTGAGCCAGGCGCTGAGGTCGCGGGCGTTGTTCAGGTCGTGGGTTTCAACGAATTCGAACGCGCCGATGCGCAGGGCAATCGTCGACAGCGGGGTTTTCGCCGCGTAGTAGCCACACAGCGCTTCGCCGTAGCATTTGCTCACGCCATACAGGTTGGCCGGCATCACCTGCATGCCTGGGCTGATCTGCCGGTCTACAGGGTAGCCTTCGATGGTTTGCGCGCTGCTGGCGAACACCAGGCGCTGTACACCCGCCGCCACGGCGGCTTCGAACAGGTAGGTGGTGGCGAGGATATTGTTCGGCAGCAATTCGTCGAACGTGGCGCTGGCGTAGGGGATGCCCGACAGGTGCACGATCACATCGATGCCTTCGAGCAAGCTGGCGAGGCTGGCTTTGTCGCTGAGGTCGGCGTGCACGAAGCGGTGTTCGCCCAGGTCGAAATCAGGCGCGATGCGGTCGGTGAGGGTGAAACGGTAGCGGTCTCTCGAGGCTTCGAAAAACGTCTTGCCGATTCTGCCGCAGGCGCCGGTGAGCAGTACGTTGAGTCCTTTCACGGGCATGTCCTTAGTTATGCCCGTCGAGGGCGAATAGCTGGAAGCCCTGGTGCTGGCCGAGGCGCTGGTAGTAGGCGGCAATGGCGGCGTAGGCCGGGCGCGCCATGGGCGTCATCTGCCAGCGGTGCACCGAGAGGCCGATCAGGATGTCGGCGAGGGTGAATTCATCGCCGGCAACAAAGGCCCCGGTTTTGCTCAGTTGTTGCTCGAGGATGCCCATCTTGTCGTTCCATCGTTGCACGGCGGCTTCAATCTGCGCCGCGTCCAGGCCGTCCGGGTTATTGCGTACCAGGGCGGTGAAGGCATCGCCCCAGGCACGGTTGAGCTCGACGGCCTGCCAGTCGATCCACTGCTCGACCCGGGCCCGTGGGGCGGGCTCGATGGGCAGCAGGTCGTGGCGCTGGTAAAGCCCCACCAGGTAGCGGCAGATGGTATTGGACTCCCACAGCACGCCGTGGTCGTCGATCAGCACGGGTATCTGGGCATTGGGGTTCAGGGCGAGGAATTCGGCGGACTGGGTGGGCTGGAAGCCGATGCCCCAGTCTTCGCGCACGTAGTCGATGCCCAGTTCCTGGCAGGTCCAGAGCACTTTGCGCACGTTGATGGAGGACGTGCGACCCAGGATTTTCAGTGAATGTGCCATGGTGCTTTCCTTGCGATGGAGAACAGCCAATCTAGCAGGAGGGAGAAGCTACGGCGATGCCTCCGAGCGGGCGGGGTTAAAATGTGGGACTACGTGCTCTCGCGAACCTGCAACTCAAACCCCATATCCACCACTGGCTTGGCGATCCTGTTGCCCGCCATGATCGTCAACAAATGCTCCGCCGCCCGCCGCCCGATCGCTTCCCTGGGGGTACTGATGCTGCTCAGGCGCGGCACCATGAAGGACGACGCCGGCAAGTCGTTGAAACCCAGCACCGCGACACGTTCTGGCACTTTGATGCCATGGCGCATGGCTTCCAGCAGCGCGCCCTGTGCCAGGTCGTCGTTGCCGAAGAAGATCGCATCCACATCCGGATGGGCGGCCAGCAGTTGCAGGAACAGTTCGCCGCCCAGGCCCACCGAGGAAGGGCGTGGTGTCAGCAGTTCCAGCGCCGGGTCGTACAGGCCCGCCTGTTGCAGCGCACGGCGAAAGCCTTCGCCACGCAGCAGGGTGCGTTGGTCCAGTTGCGCGCCGATATACGCCAGGCGCTTGCGCCCACGGGAGATCAAATGTGCGGCCGCGGTTTCACCCGCCGCCAGCTGCGAGAAGCCCACGCAGTTCACGCCGGCATTGGGGTCCAGGTCCATCATGTACACACACGGCACATTGCTGGCCTCGACCATCCGTCGGGCGCTTTCGGTGCGATCGAAGCCGGTCAGCAGCAACCCGCGTGGCTGATAGGCCATGTAGTTGCGCAGCAGGTTTTCCTCTTCGTCGCGCGAATAGTGGGAGTTGCCGATCAGCACTTCAAAGCCCTTGGGCCGCAGCACCTGGTGGATGGCTTCGAGGGTTTCGATAAACAGCAGGTTGGACAACGACGGCACCAGGACTACCACCGAATGGCTCTGGGCCGAAGCCAGGGCACGGGCGGCGGGGTTGACCACGTAGTTGAGTTCGGCAGCGGCGTGCTGGACTTTTTCCACCAGTTCGATGGCCACGGTGCTGATGCCGCGCAACGCGCGGGAGGCGGTAATCGGGCTGACGCCGGCCAGGCGGGCAACTTCGTTGAGGGTAGGGCGACCGGTGGTGCGGGTATTTTTATCGTTCTTGGAGGTCATCAGGCGGCTTGCCAAACAAAAATCGAGGCACTAAGGTAGCGCTGTCTCCAAAAGGCTGCAAATTATTGAACTATGGGTTGCCTGATCCGGTTCAAATGATTGGAGCGGATGCACGCGTCACTCCATAAAAATGACAAGACGGCGCGGGAAAAGCCTGTTTTTGCACTCGCCTCACGGCGTGCAAAGGTAGCGCTATCTGCGTCTTGAGGTGTTTCATGAGTCAACCTGTTACCGCCCTGGTCATCATGGGTGTTGCCGGCTGTGGCAAAACCAGCGTCAGCGAGGCCCTGTGCCGCCTGAACGGTGCCACCGCCATTGAAGGCGACAGCTTTCACCCCGCCGCGAACATCGAAAAGATGAGCGCCGGCCACCCCCTCAACGACGACGACCGCGCCGGTTGGCTCGACATCCTGTGCGATGAACTGCGCCGTTCGCTCAAAGCCGGTGAACATCCGGTACTCACCTGCTCCGCGCTGAAAAAGAAATACCGCGACCACCTGCGCGAAGCCGCGCCGGGCCTGGGTTTTGTATTCCTGGAGTTGACCCGCGAAGTCGCCGCCGACCGCGTGTCCCATCGCCCCGGCCATTTCATGCCGGCCAGCCTCATCGACAGCCAGTTCGCCACCCTTGAATCGCCCAAGGGCGAGCCGCTGACCCTGGCCCTCAACGCCAGCGAAGACAGTGTCGAGGAGTTGGCCAGGCAGACCAACGCCTGGTGGCTGACACACGGTTTTGAACCATCCAACTGATTTTTTGCCGGAAAAGATAGCGCTATCCCCGGCAGGAAATTCAACACCCGCTTTAATAACAACAACAAACAGGAGAGACCCCCCATGTTTGGCATGTCCCACGAGTCGTACCTGCTGTTAGATGCAGTCGTTACCATCATCGGGCTGATCGTCTTGATCACCCGCTTCAAGGTTCACCCATTTATTGCGCTGATCATCGCGGCCGGCTTCCTTGGCCTGACCTCGGGCATGCCGGTGGACAAGATCATCAAGGCGTTCCAGGACGGTTTCGGCGGGGTGCTTGGCTTTGTCGGCATCATCCTCGCGCTGGGCACCATGCTCGGCAAGATGATGGCCGAATCCGGCGGTGCCGATCAGATCGCCCAGACCCTGATCCGCGCCTTTGGCAAGGACAAGGTCCAGTGGGCCATGATGTTCGCCGCATTCCTGGTGGGCATTCCGTTGTTCTTCGAGATCGGCTTTGTACTGCTGATCCCGCTGGTGTTTATCGTTGCGCGCCGCACCGGCGTGTCGCTGATCAAGATCGGCATCCCGCTGCTCGCCGGCCTCTCGGCAGTCCACGGCCTGGTGCCGCCGCACCCGGGCCCGCTGCTGGCCATCGGTGTGTTTGGCGCCGACATCGGCAAGACCATCCTGTACGGCCTGATCGTCGCGCTGCCGACGGCCATCATCGCTGGCCCGATCTTCGGTACGTTTATCGCCAAGTACATTCCGGGCAACCCGTCCCAGGAACTGGTCGATCAACTGGCCCGCGAGCCTGAGAACAAAAACCTGCCGAGCTTCAGTATCACCCTGGTCACCGTGCTGCTGCCGGTGTTCCTGATGCTGCTCAAAACCTTCGCCGACATCGCCTTTGCCGAAGGCAACGTGGTGCGCAACTGGATGGACATGATCGGTCACCCGATCACCGCCTTGCTGCTGGCGTTGCTGCTGTCGCTGTACACCTTTGGCAGCCGCCAGGGCATCCATTCCAAGCAGATCCTCAAGCTGCTCGACGCCAGCCTTGCGCCGACCGCCGCGATCATCCTGATCATCGGTGCCGGTGGTGGCTTCAAGCAGATGCTGGTGACCAGCGGCGTGGGTGACGTGATCGGCCACATGGCGGTAAACGCACAGATCAACCCGATCCTGCTGGCGTGGCTGGTGGCGGCGGTGATTCGTGTGGCGACCGGTTCGGCCACCGTGGCGACCATTACCGGCGCGGGCATCGTAGTGCCGGTGGTGGGGATGATTCCCGGAGTTAACCGTGAGCTGCTGGTGTTGGCGACGGGGGCGGGTTCGTTGATCCTGTCGCACGTCAACGATGCGGGGTTCTGGCTGGTGAAGCAGTACTTCAACATGACCGTGGCCGAGACCTTCAAGACCTGGACGGCGATGGAAACCATCCTGTCCGTTGTGGCACTGATCTTTATCATGTTGCTGTCGTTGGTGGTCTAACAGACACGCTACAAGACAAGGGTGAAAACCCAATCAACTGTGGGAGGGGGCAAGCCCCTCCCACAGTTTGACCACATTTGTTCAGGTGGATCGGGTCAGGCTTTAGCGACCAGCCCATCCGCCCGGAACATCCCGCGAATCCCGCGCACCGCCTGGCGAATCCGGTCCTGGTTCTCGATCAGCGCGAAGCGCACATGATCATCCCCATACTCGCCAAACCCAATCCCCGGCGACACACAGACCTTCGCTTCCAGCAGCAGCTTCTTGGCGAATTCCAGTGAACCCATGGCGGCATACGCCTCGGGAATCTTCGCCCAGACGTACATCGACGCCTTGGGGTTCTCCACCATCCAGCCCAGCTCATGCAGGCCCTTGACCAGCACATTGCGGCGCTGGCGGTACTGCTCGGCGATATCCTTCACGCACTGTTGGTCGCCTTCCAGTGCGGCGATCGCCGCCACTTGCAGCGGGGTGAAGGTGCCATAGTCGTGGTAGCTCTTGATCCGCGCCAGGGCATTGACCAGTTCCGGGTTGCCCACCATGAAACCGATGCGCCAGCCGGCCATGTTGTAGCTCTTGGACAGGGTGAAAAACTCCACCGCAATGTCCTTGGCGCCCGGCACCTGCATGATCGACGGGGCTTTCCAGCCGTCGTAGACGATGTCGGCGTAGGCCAGGTCATGCACCACCAGCACGTCGTACTGCTTGGCCAGGGCGATCACCCGTTCGAAGAAATCCAGCTCCACGCACTGCGCGGTCGGGTTGGACGGGAAGCCGAGGATCATCATCTTCGGCTTGGGGATCGACCCACGGATCGCCCGTTCCAGCTCGGCGAAGAAGTCCACGCCAGGCACCAGCGGCACCGAACGCACCTGGGCGCCGGCAATCACGGCACCGTAGATATGAATCGGATAACTCGGGTTGGGCACCAGCACCGTGTCGCCCTGGTCCAGGGTGGCCAGCATCAGATGCGCCAGGCCTTCCTTGGAACCGATGGTCACGATGGCTTCGGTCTCGGGGTCGATGTCGACTGCGTAGCGATCCTTGTACCAGCGCGAAATTGCCCGGCGCAGACGTGGAATGCCTTTGGAGGTGGAATAGCCGTGGGTGTCTTCACGCTGGGCGACGGTAACCATCTTCTCCACGATATGGGGAGGCGTGGCGCCGTCGGGGTTACCCATGCTCAAGTCGATGATGTCTTCGCCGCGCCGACGCGCAGCCATCTTCAGCTCGGCAGTGATATTGAAAACGTAAGGGGGGAGTCGATCTATGCGCGCAAAGCGGCGCGGCGAACCAAGGTCTGCCATTGTTGCCTCGAGAGTACGTAAGCGCCCGGAACCGTCCGAGCGACGTCGGCCACTGCGGTGGCCTGCGGGGCAGACAATACGGTCGATGATGGCCAGTTGTCCAGATGTGTCGGGAAATTTTCTGCATGGAGTACTGCAAGGATATGCCCCTATACTCGATACGGGTTTGTTCCCTCATAAGAAGGAGACTGTTCAGATGGACCAGCAGACAAAACAACCGTTAGAGCCACGCATGGAAGACGGCAAGGCCCTGGTGATCGCCGGGGTGCAAGGGCGTTATTCGAAGGCTACCGTGGGGGATATCCCCAAGTTGTGGAGTGTGTTCGACGAAAGCGTAAAACACATCAAGAAACGCGTCGGCGGAGTGACCTACGGCGTTTGCCATAACCCCAGCCACGGTGAATTCGATTACATGGCCGGAGTGGAAGTACCGTCCAAAAGCGATGTGCCGAGCAACTTCGAGTGCGTCGAACTGCCTGCGCACCACTACGCCGTGTTCCCGCACTATGGCCCGGTGCAGGCACTGGAGCAGACCTACGAGCGCATCATGTTCGAGTGGTTGCCGCACTCGGGCTACAAGGTGGCGGGGGCGGATTTCGAGCGCTATAGCGCGGATTTTGATGGGCGCAAGGGGACGGGGACGGTGGAGGTCTGGTTGCCCGTGGAACACAAGTAACCCACTGGCTGAACGCTTGTCTCGCCGCAACCACAGGACGTTCAGCCACCAAAGCTGAGTTGATAGCCCTGCGCAGATTGACGTATGGCTTTCGCTACATCAGGGGCCAACCGGCAGTAATCGTCTTCGCGCTTGAGCACGGCTTCCAGGGTTTGAAGGAGTGCCTGAATGCGCGCTTCGGGATTTTCAATTTCGCAGGTTCTTGCAAATTCCAGGATGCCCAGGCGTGCAGCAAACAATGATTTGTTGCCGGACAGGTCAAGTGCCAGTGAGTCCTCAGGGAGATAGGCGGTGGTGTTCACAATGTCGTATACCGGTGCCAGCCGGGTATCCGATTTCAGCGGGTCGCTATAGAGCACGCCGAAGTTCTTCAAGTGAGCGTCGCCATTACCCACTATGCAGCTCAGTGCCACGCTGTCGAACAATTGATCGAGCGAGCTGCGTTGATGTTCTGGGGCGCAGAACACGCGTACGGCCTTGGCGATCGCTGCGTAACTCTTGGTGTACTTCTGCTCCGCAGAGAGACCCATCAAGGTGGTCATGTCTTCGAAACCCAGCGGGTTGAGCTGCTCGTCCCGATCAAAGCGCCGCATGATGAACAGCTTATGATTCTGCGACAGGTAAAAAGGTGGCACCGGCAAGCCTGCATCCCGGGCGATGGACATGCACAGGTACTCATTGATGGCCAACCCCGGAAACTCATCGCGCCCGCTTTTGATAATCAGGTCGTTGGTTTTCGACGTGAATTTCTGCGCGGATGCCTGCGGTTTTTCCGGCACCAGTACTTTGGGCTGCACGCCAGAAATACCTGCTCGCAGGATGTAGCGATCCACCAGTTCCAGGAACAGATCCTCCGCGCCGTCCCAGGCGAGAATTTCGTTGAGGTTTTCTCCGCTGGAGGGAGGGCTGTTGCGCAGGATCAGGTCGTTTACTTGATCCGAAGACACGAACACCCTACCAATCGGTGCACTGCTGCCCGAGAGTGCCAGCAACAACATCGGATCGACCTTGACCGTCTTGGCGAGGCGATTGCGCAATTGCTCCAGAACGTAGCCTTCCGGCAGGTTCATCTGGAAGATGGGGTGAAGTTCTCGGCGGCGATATTCTTCGGCGCGAACGGGCATCGTCAGGCTGACTGCGGTTTGTGCCCGCAGGTTTTCGCCGTAGCGGAACAAATAGTCGTTGGCACTCATCAACACGCTGCCGCTTTTACCTTGAGGGGTATGAACGCGTAAATGGGGGCTAATCATTGAACAAGTCCTCCAGTTCCTCCAGGGTCGGCATGGTCACAGGCACTAATTTGAATTCGCTGCCCAAGGCGGCGATCACTCGGGCATAGGCATTCATTGAGACCGAGAGGCTGCCTTGTTCGACTTCTATCAGCTTCTGCCGGGTAACCCCTGCAAGTTTCGCCAGATCCGCTTGTTTATAGCCACGGTTAAGTCGCATGGCGCGAATTTGGCTGCCCAGTCGCTGAGTGATAACCGAAGTATCCATGTCATATATTCATTACTTTTTAATTGGAAGTTATGTATACGTTACATTTAAAGTAAGTCAAGACCGCTTCGACCCAACACCCACCTCAACCTCCGCTCATACCCACCCCGCCCCTTATACGCCTCCCCGCTGTCCACCCATCCTGCGCCCAGATACAACCCCATCGCCGCCACATTGTGCGTGTCCACCGACAACTCCAGCGCCTTGATCTGCGGCCACGCCTGCAATGCCGCCGCCGGCAAGGCTTGCAAACAGGCCTTGCCGAATCCACGCCCTTGCTGCTGCCGATCCACCTGCAACGCATGCAGCGTTGCGCTGTGTTCATCGGCCCAGTGGGGCAGGCAGGGCGGGCGTTTAAGCAGGAGGAAGGCTACCGGACTGTCGTCGGCCAGCAGGGCAAAGCCTTTGACGCCGGGGCTGGGCTTGGCCAGGAGCGAATTGAGGGCGCAATACATGTCGCCGCAAAACGGCAGCTGTTCAGGGTGAACTTCGATGGCGCTGACATGCTGTTGTTGCACGGTATTCAGCGTTTCGTAGGCGACAAGGCGGGTTTGCATCGGCGTGTCCGAACAGCGGCAAGGAAGGGCGCAGTCTATCGGGTTTGTGCTGGACGACATTATTTTTCAACGGGCTGTCGATTTGCCCGAGGGCCGTTCGACTAAGGGTGTCTTCCGTGATTTTCCAACCCGAAGGAGTATCGCCATGAGTACCGCTATCAACACCCTGATCGAGCAATGGAAGCAAGCCGTGCTTTCCCGGAATATCGATAAGATTGTCAGCTATTACGCCGACGATATCGTCTCGTTCGACGCCGTGACCGCCCTGCAGTTCAAAGGCAAGGCGGCCTACCGTGCGCACTGGGAGACCTGCATGGAGCACTGCCCCGGCCCGGGCATTTTCGAGTTCCACGAACTGCGTATCGTCGAGTCCCAGGACAGCGCATTCGCCCACTGGCTCGCCCACTGCGGCGGCGCCGGGCCGGACGGTAAAGTGAAGGCCTGCTGGATGCGGGTGACCGCCGGCTACCAACGCTTCAACGGTGACTGGAAGGTGGTGCATGAGCACTGGTCGGCGCCGTTCGACATGGCAAGTGGCACGGCATTGTTCGACCTGAAACCTTGAGCGCCGCGAACTATAGTCAATAGTCCGAAGACGGAGACGCACATGAAATACCTCTGCCTGATCTACAGCAAGGAGCAGGTGCTGCACACCTCGCCGGACAGCCCCGCAGACCCGGAGTGTCTTGCCTATGCGCAGTCCATCCAAAAAAGTGGCCGTATGCTCGCCGCCGAGCCGCTGGAGTCGGTAACCACCGCCACCACGGTGCGCATGCGCAATGGCAAGGTGTCGATCACCGACGGGCCGTTTGCCGAAACCAAGGAACAGCTCGCCGGGTTCTACCTGATCGAGGCGCGCGACTTGAATGAAGCGATCCAGGTGGCCGGTGGCATTCCGGCCGCCCGGGTCGGCAGTGTGGAAGTGCGCCCCGTTCGCCAATTGAATCTCTGAGCACAACAACCATAAGACTTGAGGAGGTTTAGCCATGCCTACGCAACCTGCCGAATTTGAACTGTCCATCAGCCGCGTGATCGATGCGCCGCGCAGCCGGGTGTTCCGCGCCTGGACCGAACCCGCGTTGTTGCAACAATGGTGGGGCCCCCATGGCATGACCACCCCCGAGTGCGAAATGAACCTGTGGGTCGGAGGGCTGTTTCGCACCCTGATGCGCGCGCCGGATGGCAGCGAGTACCCGACCCAAGGCGTGTTCCTGGAGATTGTCGCCCCTCGGCGCCTGGTGTTTACCGACGCCTATACGCCGGGCTGGATCCCTTCGGGCAAACCGTTCATGACCGCCGAAGTGACGCTGCAGGAAGTCGAGGGTAGCAAGACCCTCTACACCGCTCGCGCCATGCACTGGAGCGCCGAAGACAAGCAGGCCCACGAAGCCATGGGCTTTCACGACGGCTGGGGTCAGAGCCTGGACCGCCTGGTGACGCTGGTGACCCAGGGCATGCGCGATTGACGCCTCCCATCGAGGCGATCTACCGCAGTGAGTCCCGGCGCGTCCTCGCCACCCTGATCCGCCTGCTGGGGGATTTCGACCTCGCCGAAGAAGCCTTGCACGAGGCGTTCTTCGTCGCGGTCGAGCGCTGGCCGCAAGAGGGCGTGCCGGACAACCCACGGGCCTGGCTGGTGTCGACCGGACGCTTCAAGGCCATCGACCGTTTACGCCGACAGGCCCGCTTTACCCCGTTATTGCAGGCGCAGGCCGACGCCCTGGAAGCCGCTGACTGGAGCGTTGAGGACGTGGAAGACGACCGCCTGCGCCTGATCTTCACCTGCTGCCACCCAGCGTTGGCGGCCGACGCCCAGGCGGCGCTGACCTTGCGTGAGATCTGCGACCTCACCACCGAAGAAATCGCCCGCGCCTTTCTGGCCACCCCGACCACCATCGCCCAACGCATCGTGCGGGCCAAGGGCAAGATTCGCGAGGCCAAAATCCCTTATCAAGTGCCGTCACTTGCCGAGCTGCCCGAGCGCCTGGACAGCGTGCTGCGCGTGATTTACCTGGTGTTCAACGAAGGCTATTCGGCGTCCATGGGCGCGGACCTCACGCGCGAGGACCTGACCCGCGAAGCGATTCGCCTCGGCCGCCTGCTGCTGGAGTTGCTGCCGGAGCCGGAAGTGATGGGCCTGCTGGCGCTGATGCTGTTGCACGAGTCCCGCCGCGCGGCGCGCACCTCGGCCAGCGGCGAGTTGGTGTTGTTGGATGAGCAGGATCGTTCGCGGTGGGATGGGGGCTTGATGGCTGAAGGTTGCGCGCTGGTGGAACGGGCACTGACGCAGCGGGGTTTTGGCCCGTATTGCCTGCAGGCGGCGATTGCGGCGGTACATGCCGAGGCACCCAGCGCCGGGGAAACGGATTGGCTGCAGATTATCGGGCTCTACGATGTGTTGCTCAGTGCCGCGCCGTCGCCGGTGATCGAGTTGAACCGCGCCGTGGCGGTGGCCATGGGCGAAGGGCCGCTGGCAGGGTTGCAGTTGGTGGAAGGCATTCTGGCGCGCGGGGAGTTGCTGGATTACCACCTGGCGCATTCGGCGCGGGGCGAGTTTTGCCGGCAGTTGGGGCGGGTGGAAGAGGCCCGGGCAGCCTACGAAAAAGCCTTGTCGCTGACCCAGCAGATCCCGGAAAAACGCTTCCTCAAACACCGCCTGGCCGAACTCAATCTCCCCAAGCAATGAAGATCAAAAATGTGGGAGGGGGCTTGCCCCCGATGAGCATGGGTATCTACACAACTTCCAGTGAATACGGAATCTATGGCAATTAGGCTTCTGTGGTGAGCGGGCTTGCCCCGCGCTGGGTTGCGAAGCAGCCCCAAAACCTTCACCTCGATTGATTCTGGCACTCTGCGGTGACCTTATTGGGGCCGCTTCGCAGCCCAGCGCGGGGCAAGCCCGCTCACCACAGAGTTATGTGTCAGCCTTTAAGAGTTGTGTAGATACCTATGCCCCGATAGCAGGGTGTCAGTCGCTGCATTAGGTGACTGACCGACCGTCATCGGGGGCCCCACACATTAATCTCAATTGTCTGAAAAAAATCACTCCAACATCTTCCCCAGCAACCAACTCCCTGCCGGCCCCGGCGGATGATGCCGTGACCACAGTGCATCCACCGCCACCGAGCGCGGCCAACCGCGTGCCTTGAGTTCGACCAACTGCCCCCCACCAAAGCGCTCCACCAGCCAGCGCGGAATCGGTGCCCAGCCAAACCCCAACTGGGCCATCTCCAACAGCATCAGGTAACTGGGGGCCGACCACACACGGCCATTGGCGCGGGTTTCGTTCGGGTTGATGATGCTGGCCAGACGCAATTCGCGGTGCTGTTGCAGGGTGTGCGCGGTGAGGGTACCGACGCCCGCCAGCGGATGTCTGGGTGACACGAACAGGGCAATTTCCGTGCGCTCGTCCACGGGGGCGCGGGTCAGGTCTGGCGGATACTCTTCCTGGTGTTCAATAAACGCAATCTGCGCGCGGCCGCTTTGGACCAGGGCGATCAGGTCTTCGCACTCGGCGATCAGGCATTCCAGCTCCAGGTCCGGGTAGCGCTGTTCAAAGGCGCTGAGGGCGACTTCGAAACGGTCGGACTGGTAGGTATCGGACATGGCGACACTCAGCTTCGGCTCCAACCCCTGGGCCAACTGGCTCGCCGCCAATTCCAGCCGGCTGCTGGCCTCCAGCACCTGCTCGGCGCGTTGCAGCAACACATGGCCCGCCGGCGTCAGCGTCGGCTTGCGGCTGCTGCGATCGAACAGCACCACATCCAGGTCAATCTCCAGGCTCGCCACGGCCGCGCTGACGGTGGACTGGCTCTTGCCGAGCTTGCGCGCTGCCGCCGAAAACGAGCCTTGGGTGGCCGCCTGCACAAACGCCTGCAGCACTTCGTTAGAAGCCATGACTATCGCCTTGATCGATGGTTATTGGTTATGAAGTATCGAGTCAAAGGCTAATGATGACAACCATCGTCACTCACGGAGCCGGCTCATGAACCCTACCAAGTCGATTACTGAACGCGTTTGCCAGGCCATTGGTTTCGAAGCCCTGGCATTGTTGATCTGCACCCCGTTGCTGGCGTGGATCATGGACAAGCCTGCCTTGGAGATGGGCATGGTCACCCTGGCGATCAGCCTGTTGGCGCTGGCCTGGAACGTGATTTTCAACGGCCTGTTCGACCGCCTCAAGGCGCGCCTGCAACTGGCCAGCAACGGCTGGACCCGCGTGCTGCATGCCTTGATGTTTGAAGGTGGGTTGATCCTGGTGTGTGTGCCGCTGATTGCCGCCTGGCTGAACATCAGCTTGGTGCAGGCGTTTATCCTCGACATAGGCGTACTGCTGTTTTTCCTGCCGTACACCTATGTGTATCACTGGGGGTATGACGTACTGCGTGACAAGCTCCTACAGAAACATGCCGCCCGACGCCTCGATACGTTGGCCGGTGATCCAGGCACTACCGTCGGCGAGCAGGCTGGCAATCGCGCCGCCGATATCGTCCGGTAACCCGGCGCGGCCCAAGGCGGTATTGCTGGCGACCATGGCGTTGAGGTTGGCGTTGTCGCGCACGGCACCACCGCCGAAGTCGGTTTCAATGGCGCCGGGGGCCAGGATGTTGACGCTGATGCCACGGCCGCCCAGCTCTTTGGCCTGGTAGCGGGTCAGCACTTCCATCGCGCCTTTCATGGCGGCGTAAGCGGCGTAGCCGGGCAGGCTGAAGCGCGCCAGGCCACTGGAAATATTGACGATGCGCCCGCCGTCGCGGATCAACGGCAACAGCTGTTGGGTCAGGAAAAACGGACCCTTGAATTGGATCGCCACCAATTGATCGAACTGCGCTTCGGTGGTCTCGGCGAAGCTGGCGTGAATGCCGATACCGGCGTTGTTGATCAGAAAATCGAAGCGGTCCTGTGCGAAAACGTCCTTGAGTACGCCAGCAACCTCACCGACGAAATCAGCGAACGTCGCGCTCTGGCTCACGTCCAGTTTCAGCATCGCGGCACGGCCGCCCAGTTGTTCGATCTGTGCGACCAATGCCTGCGCTTCATCGGCCTTGCTGTGGTAAGTGCCAATGATGTCGACGCCTTGTGCCGCCAGGTGCAGGGCGGTGTTTTTGCCCAGGCCACGGCTGGCCCCGGTGATCACTGCGATTTTACGGGTCATGGTGATGTCCTCGGTGATTGAGTGTGGGAAGCAGTGTATTTGTCCGGTCGTAACGTGATAAACAGCGCTATGCCGGAATCACTGGCCGAATAAGGCGAACAATCCCCATGAATAAACTGGAGCTGTTGCGCACCTTCGTGCGCGTCACCGAGCTGTCGAGTTTCACCGGCGCCGGCGAGAGCCTGGGCCTGCCGCGCTCCACGGTGTCGGAACATGTGCAGGCGCTGGAAGAACTGCTCGGCGCCCGCCTGTTACAGCGCACCACGCGCAAGGTGCAGGCCACCCAGGATGGCCGCGTGCTGTATGAGCGCAGCAAGGATTTGCTCGCGCACATGGAGGAGTTGGAGGGGCTGTTTCGCCAGGACGAAGCGCAACTGGCCGGGCGGATTCGGGTGGACATGCCCAACATGATGGCGCGGGACTTGATCCTGCCGCGTCTGCCGCAATTCATGGACGCGCATCCGCTGATCGAACTGGAGATCAGCACCACCGACCGCCAGGTCGACCTGCTCGCCGAAGGCTTCGATTGCGTGCTGCGCGTGGGCGCGCAGCCGGACCAGAGCGTGGTGGCGCGGCTGCTGTGCAGCATGCCGATGATCAACTGCGCGAGTGCCACCTACCTGCAACGCTACGGCGTGCCCCGGACACTGGCCGACCTGGCCGACCATCACCTGGTGCATTACGTGCGGCCGTTGGGTTCACGTTCGGCGGGGTTTGAATACGTGCAGGGCAACAAGGTGCTGCGCGTCCCCATGGCCGGTCGGGTCACGGTCAACAGCACCGATGGCTACAAGTCGGCCTGCCTGGGCGGTTTCGGGATTATTCAGGTGCCGGCCCTGGGCATGGGTGACGAATTGGCCAGCGGGGAGCTGGTGGCGGTCCTGCCGGACTATCCCGCACCACCGCTGGATGTGTCCCTGCTCTACGCCGGTCAGCGGCAT
Source organism: Pseudomonas sp. 1 R 17 (assembly GCF_900067035.1). Classification (NCBI taxonomy): domain Bacteria; kingdom Pseudomonadati; phylum Pseudomonadota; class Gammaproteobacteria; order Pseudomonadales; family Pseudomonadaceae; genus Pseudomonas; species Pseudomonas sp. 1 R 17. Next base: position 22,214 of record NZ_FKLB01000053.1, on the reverse strand, counting down.
CTACCCCTGCGGGTGCGGGTGTTCATGGATTGGCTGGCGACCATTCTGCATTCGCAGCTTTAACGCCGCGCCGACAGCTGTTGCGGCGCCAGGAAGGCGTCGTGGAAGTAATCGCGAAATGCCTGCATTGCCGGGGTAAAGGCGCGTTCGCGGTGCCAGGCCAGGCCGACGCTCATGGGCGTGACGGGGTCGGTGACGGTCAGGGTCTCGATGCGCTTGCCTTCCAGCGACCAGGGCCGGTGCACCAGGTCCGACAGGATCGCCACGCCGCTGCCATTGGCAACCATGCTGCGCACCGCCTCCACCGAGCTGGTGCGCAGCCGCACCTTGGGCGTTTGCCCGGCCTGTTCCCAATAGCGCATGGCGCTGTGTTCGGCTTCATCGACGGTGAGCAGGATGTACGGCTCCTGCGCCACATCCGCCAGGCTCACCGCACCGCGTTCGCACAATGGGTGATGGCTGGGCAGCCATAAACGACGTTCCGAGTTGAACAGGATTTCCGAGACGATCGCCGGGTGAGTGAGGTTCGCGGTGAGGACCACGGCCATGTCGAACTGGCCATCGAGCAGGCCCTGTTCGATGGCCTGGCGCTCCTGCTCGAACACCTCCAGGGTCACATCCGGGTGCCAGTGCTCCATGCGCTGCAGGTGGTGGGGCAGGAAGTAACCCAGCACCGTGTAGCTGGCCGCCAGGCGCAGCACGCCGCTGGCGCGGTAGTCGGGCAACGGGCTGTTCAGCGCATCGTCGACACTGCGCACAATCACGTAGGCGCGGTTGAGAAAATGCCGCCCGGCATCGGTCAGGTTCATGCCCTGGGCCGAGCGCACAAACAGTTGCACGCCGAGCAGGGCTTCCAGCTCCTTGATCGCCGTGGTCACCGCAGACTGGGAGATGTTCAGGTGAATCGCCGCCTGGGAAATCTGGCCGATTTCGGCGGTGGCCACGAAGTAGCGGATTTGGCGCAAGGTCAGGGACATGGCTTTATCTGATTTTCAGAAGATAGGCTATCTGATAATAGATCTTCCCAAGGGGTCAAGCCGCAGCCTACTTTCGAGCATCACCTTTTGGCGGAGCGTCCCCGATGCAGGCAGTGGATTTCAATTCAGACATGGGCGAAGGCTTCGGTCCCTGGACCATCGGCGACGGCGTCGACGCGGAGCTGATGGCCTATATCAGCTCGGCCAATATCGCCACCGGCTTCCATGCCGGCGACCCCGGCACCATGCGCCGCACCGTCGCGCGTGCCAAGCAATTGGGGGTGGCCATCGGTGCGCATCCGGGCTTTCGCGACCTTGTGGGCTTCGGTCGTCGGCATATCCATGCACCGGCCCAGGAACTGGTGGACGACATGCTCTATCAACTGGGTGCCCTGCGCGAAATCGCCCGCGCCCAGGGCATGACCCTGCAACACATCAAGCCTCATGGCGCGCTCTACATGCACCTGGCCCGCGACGAAGAAGCCGCGCGCCTGCTGGTACAGAACCTGCAAATCATCGAGCCGACGCTGTTGCTGTACTGCATGCCCAACTCGGTGATCTGGCGCGTGGCCAAGGAGCTCGGGCAACCGGTGGTGCGCGAATTCTATGCCGACCGTGAGTACGATCTCACCGGCTCCATTGTGTTTACCCGCAACGTACGTGCGCTGGATCCGGCCACGGTCGCGGCCCGTGTCCTACGGGCGTGTCAGATGGGGCTGGTGCGTACCGTAGAAGGCGAAGACCTGTTTATTGAATTCGACTCCATCTGCCTGCACAGCGACACCCCCGGCGCGCTGGAGTTGGTGGAGGCCACCCGTGAAGCGTTGGACCAGGCCGGTATCACAGTCAAAACCCCCTAATAAGATCGCACATTTACTTTTTTGCCTGCCTTTCTATAACGATTCCAAGAGGAACAGACATGGCTGAAACGTCCCCCATCCGCTACAGCTTCGGCGGTGATGAACACCTGTTCGCCGAAGTCAGCGAGAGCATGTCCCTTGAAGCTTTTTTCAAGGGCATGGCCGTGACCCGTGCCGTGGAGCGCCTGGCGCTGGAGGGCGTGCTGGATGTGTGCCTGGCCAATGCCTCGTTCCAGATTCGCTTCGACCCCGACCGCATCGCCCCCCATGTGCTGCTCGACGCCGTGCAAAGCGCCGAAGCCCAGGCCGTGGCCGAACGCACCTTGCACACACGCATTATCGAAATCCCGGTGCTCTATAACGACCCCTGGACCCATGAAACCCTGATGCGGTTTCGCGACCGTCATCAAGACCCCAGCGCCACCGACCTGGAATACGCCGCACGCATCAATGGCCTGGCCGATGTCGAAGCGTTTATCGCCGCCCACAGCGGTGCGCCGTGGTTTGTCTCGATGGTGGGTTTTGTCGCGGGCTTGCCGTTCATGTTCCAGATGGTCGAGCGCGAGCGGCAGTTGCAGGTGCCCAAGTACCTGCGCCCGCGCACCGACACGCCGAAGCTGACCCTCGGCCATGGCGGTTGCTTCGGCTGCATCTACTCGGTGCGCGGCGCCGGCGGCTACCAGATGTTCGGCGTGACCCCGGCACCGATCTACGACCCGGCGCAGCAGCTGGGTTACCTCAAGGCGCATATGGTGTTTTTCCGGCCGGGTGACATCGTGCAATTCAAACCCATCGACCGGGACGCCTACGACCTGGCCGTTGCCGAGGTGGAGGCAGGACGTTTCGACCTGCGCATTCGCCCGGTGGAATTTTCCCTCGATGCGTTTCTCGCCGACCCCATCGGCTATCCGAAAACCCTGCAGGAGGCGCTGGCATGATCAAGGTCCTCAAACCCGGCCTCGCCACCTCTGTGCAGGACCTGGGCCGCGAAGGCTATTACCACCTGGGCATTCCGCCATCGGGTGCTTTGGACCAATACGCCTTGAGTGCAGCCAACCATCTGGTGGGCAACCCGGTGGGCGCGGCCGGCCTGGAATGCACTTTGATCGGGCCGGAATTGGAGTTTCAACGCGATACCCTGGTCGCGCTCAGCGGTGCGTTGATGTCGCCGCGCCTGGACGGTGAAGTGGTGCATCAGGACACCGCCTTTGAGGTGCGTGCCGGGCAGGTGCTGCGTTTCGAATTTCCCAAGGCCGGTGCCCGCACTTACCTCGCCGTCGCCGGTGGCATTGACGTGCCGTTGGTGCTTGGCAGCCGTTCCACCTACACCCTCGGCGCCCTTGGTGGTTTCCACGGGCGACGCTTGCAGGCAGGCGATGAGCTGCCCATCGGCGAAGCCAGCGGTCTCGGGCGGGCAGGCAACAGTTTGCCGATGGCATTGCGCCGCTCGGTGGGCGGCGATGTCACCTTGCGCGTGGTGCCAGGACTGTATTACGAGCGATTGACCGCGGGCGCCAAGAGCAGCTTTTTTGCCGAACCGTGGACGGTCGGCTCCGAGGCGGACCGCATCGGCTATCGCTTCAAGGGCGGCAGTGCGCTGAGCTTTCAACCGCGTGAGCAGCCGTTCGGCGCGGGGTCGGATCCGTCGAATATCGTCGACAGTTGCTACCCGATTGGCTCGATACAGGTACCGGCGGGGCTGGAGCCGATTGTGCTGCACCGCGATGCGGTATCCGGCGGTGGCTACGCGATGATTGGCACGGTGATCAGTGCCGACCTGGACTTGATCGGGCAGATGCAGCCTAACCAGCGGGCGGGGTTTGTGGCGGTGACGTTGGAGCAGGCACTGGAGGCGCGGCGGGTGTACAAAAAACGGCTCAAGGCCATGGCGGGGCTCTTCAACAACTGACACGGCACACATCCAAATGTGGGAGGGGGCTTGCTCCCTCCCACATTTTCAATCTGAGGTTGGTCAGAAGAGTTTGGTGAACAGCCAGTAGAGGCTGCCGGACAGCAGAATCGCCGCCGGCAAGGTGAGCACCCACGCCATCAGCAAATTGCGGATGGTCCGCATCTGCAACCCACCCCCATTGGCCACCATGGTCCCCGCCACCCCCGACGACAACACATGGGTGGTCGACACCGGCAGCCCGAACATATCCGCTGCGCCAATGGTCAGCATCGCCACGGTCTCGGCCGAGGCGCCCTGGGCGTAAGTCAGGTGGGTCTTGCCGATCTTCTCGCCCACGGTGACCACGATGCGCTTCCAACCGACCATAGTGCCAAGCCCCAGGGCGATGGCCACGACAATCTTCACCCACAGCGGAATAAAGCGCGTGGCATCGTCGATCTGTTGCTTGAACAGTTGCAGCTTGCCTTGGGTGTCAGCGTCGAAATTGCCGACCTTGCCTTTGTCCATCAGGCGAATGGTTTCGCTGCTCAGGTACATATCGTTACGCACGTTGCCCACGGCTTCGGCGGGGACTTTGGCCAGGGAACCGTAGCCTTTGACCTGGTCACCGATCTGGCCGGCGAGGGCGGCGAGGGCCGGAATCAACTCGGGCGTGGCTTCCTTGGTACGCATGTAGGTCGACAGCACCGGCCGAGGGTCACCCGCCAACGCCAGCGGCGCTGTTTTCATCAGCGCCACCTGGGTCACTTCGGCGACTGCGGCGAACTGCAACGATTGTTCGGCCGGCATGGCGCGGTTCAGCGCATAGGCCATGGGCAGGGTACCCACCAGGATCAGCATGATCAGGCCCATGCCTTTTTGCCCATCGTTGGAGCCGTGGGCAAAGGACACGCCGGTGCAGGTGGCGATCAGCATGCCGCGAATCCACCAGGGCGGCGGGGTGTCGCCCTTGGGGGCCTTGTACAACGCACGGTTTTTCACAAAGGCGCGCAGGGCCAGCAACAGCAAGGCGGCGAAGGCGAAGCCGATCAGCGGCGAGAGCAGCAGCGCATAACCGATCTTGATCGCCTGGCTCCAATCCACACCGCTGGTGCCGTCACGCCCGTGCATCAAGGCATTGGCCACGCCGACGCCGATGATCGAACCGATCAGGGTGTGGGACGACGAGGCCGGCAAACCCAGCCACCAGGTGCCGAGGTTCCATAGGATCGCGGCGATCAGCAACGCGAAGATCATCGCGAAGCCGGCCGATGAACCCACCTGCAGAATCAGCTCCACCGGCAGCAAGGCAATGATGCCGAACGCCACCGCGCCGCTGGACAGCAGCACACCGAGGAAATTGAAGAAGCCCGACCACACCACCGCAAACTGCGGCGGCAGCGAGTTGGTGTAGATCACCGTCGCCACCGCGTTGGCTGTATCGTGGAAACCGTTGACGAACTCGAAACCCAGGGCAATCAACAGCGCCACACCCAGCAGCAGGAACGGCGTCCACGTGGTGAGCTGGGCGCCCATTTCGTGCATGTCGTGCATGAGGCTGTAGGCGGTAAACAACAGGCCCATGGCAAGCACGGCGAAGAAAACGATCACCGTCACCAGGCCGGGTTTCTTGTCCAGGCGCGGTTTTGAATCGACGGAGGATGAGTGCGTTGAGGCAGTCAGGGAAGGGGTGGCCATGCCGGGCATCCGTGTGGGGAGGATGCCGTTCATATTCATTGCAGAATGTTACAGCGATGCTGCCGCAGGTCATTGTTTAGGTAATTGGATCTGCCACTGGTCTACAAAACACCGTAGTACTCATGTGGGAGGGGCGGTGCGACGATTCGACAGTTGATTGCATTTCAATTTGAAAACTTGCGAAACGCCCAGCGTCCGGCGATCAGCGTGAAGGTCGCGACCAATGCCACCAGGATCCAGAACCCCTCGGGGTCCTGTGAAAGGGGCACACCGCCCACGTTCATGCCGAAAAAACCGGCGATGATGTTGATCGGCAACGCCAGCACCGTCACCACGGTAAGGGTGAACAGCGTGCGGCTGCTCTGCTCGTTGAGGTTGGCGGCGATCTCTTCCTGCAGCAGCTTGATCCGTTCGCCCAGCGCCGTCAGGTCGTTGATGATCAGCGCAAACTCCTCGGTGGATTTGCGCAACTCCTTCACGTCTTCCTTTTGCAGCCATTGCGGCGGGCGGTTGAGCAGGCGCAGCAGCGAACCCGGCTCCAACGCGAGCAGGCGTTGCAGGCGCACCAGCACCCGGCGCGCCGCCCCCAGTTCCGCGCGGTTGGTGGACAGGCGCGAGGACAGCAACTGGTCCTCGATGTGGTCGACGCTGATGCTGGTCTTGCGCACGATCTGGGTCAGCACTTCCCCCTGGTCGCGCAGCAGGTGCACCAGCAGTTCCAGCGGTGAGCGAAAGCGTTCGCCGGCCTTGACCGACGAGCGCAACTTGTCCACCGAGTGCAAAGGTTGCAGGCGTGCGCTGATCAACAGCCGGCTGCGGGCGCAGACCCACAGCGTGGAAATATCCGACGAAACCATGCTGCTGAAGTTGAACACCACGTCGTTGACCACCGCCAGCAAGGCTGAGTCGACGTGTTCGATGCGAGTGGAGCGCGAGCCTTCGTGCAGGGCCTCGAAGAATTCTTCGGGTAAATCCAGGTTGGCCAGCATCCAGCGTTCGCAGGCGGCGTGGGCCAGGTTGAGGTGCAGCCACAGGAACTCTTCCGGGTCGGCGGGTTGCTGCAAGGCCGCGAGGGCAGCAGCCGAATCAATCTGTTCGCCCTTTTCACCGGGACGAAAACGAAAACCGTAAAGCAAGCCAAACAGGTCGGAGTCCTGGTGGCTGTGGTCGAGGCTGTGGTTCATGGAGACTCGCAGAGAAAGCGCCTGTAGGACGTTTCACAGGTTCGCGTGGGCGAATCATTGCAAGGAGGTATGACAGTTATATGACGTTTTAACGGTGCGCATAAAAAAACGCGCCACCCGGAGGTGGCGCGTTTTTTCTAGGTTCAACTCAAGTGTCTTGCTTGTTTTCCAGCACCGCGCCGGTCTTGGCGTCGAGCTTCACTTCAAAGCGCTTGCCAGCGGTGTCGGTCAGGTCGACTTCGTAGACCAGTACCCCGTTTTTGTGGTCAAGCTCGGTGTCGGTGATGCTGCTACCGGCGTGTGTGGCCACGGCGGCGGCATTGAGTTTCTCAAACGGCATCACGGCGCCGGACTTGAGCAGGCCTTCAATGTGGTCCGGGCGAACATCGGCCTGGGCCAGGCCGGCGGTCAGGGTCAGGGCGGTGGCGGCGAACAGGGCAGTCAGGGTTTTCATGGGGTGTGTCCTTCTCTGGTGAGCTGTTTAAGTGGCGCCAGATTAACCGGCGCAACTTAACTCATCCTTAATGGCGCACTGACACCAATGCCCGACTCACTCAGTACTTATAGTCGTTCAGCAGGTCTTGCACGCTGGACGACGGCCAGCGCTTGTAGAACTTCAACAGTTCGGCGGCGCGGTTGGTGAAGATGCCGTCGACGCCGGCCTTCATCACTTTGTCGAAGTCGACCGGCTCATCCACGGTGTAGACGTGCACCAGCAGGCCCTTGTCGTGGGTCAGCTTGTTCATTTCAGGCTTCACCAGGTCGGTGTAGCTCTGGTCGCCGTGGTCGGTCAGCTCAGCCGATGGGCCGGTACCGATGGCGCCGAGGCTCTTGGCTTCGTCGACCCACTTTTCGAACTCGGCGGCGTCTTTTGGCTCTTGCTTGGCGTAGTAGGCGGCCTTGGTCGGTTCGCCGGACTCGGCGAAGGTCTGCGTGGATTTCGGCTCGATGCTGCCTGGGCCAACCCACAACAGCAGGATCTTCGGCGTGTTCGGCATTTCTTTCTGCAGCTCTTTCAAGCTGTCTTTTTCAAACGTCTGCAGCACCACACGGCCCTTGCCCTGGCCGACGCCGGTGTTGCTCTTGCCCAGCTTGGAGCCGGCGGAGCTCAACCAGCCTTTATCCAGCAGCTTGTTTTTCAGGTCGGCTTCGATGCCCGGGAATTGCTTGGGCTCCTTGGTTTCGATGTACAGGCCGGGTTTGTGCTGCGGGTTGCCTTCGGCGATCTTGATGATGTCGTCCAGGCTCAGGATCTTCAGGCCAACGAAGCCTGGACGCGCACGATCCGGGTAGGCGGCGTTGAACCAGCTGCCGGCGTCGAGGGTTTGCAGTTCTTTCCAGGTGAACTCATTGGCCGGGGCGTCCTTGCGCTCAGGGAACTTGGTGGCCACGTCGGTGGTGCGCTGCAGGTTGTTGTCGTGCAGGGCGAACAGCACGCCGTCCTTGCTGCGCTGCAGGTCCAGTTCCAGGTAGTCGGCACCCAGGTCGCGCGCGACTTTGTAGGCGGCGGCGGTGGATTCCGGCGCGTCGTAGGACGCGCCACGGTGAGCGATCACGGCGGGGTAGGGAATGCCTTCGTTTGTCGCCAGTTCAGCCGGGCTGATCGGTTCGGCAGCCTGTGCCTGGCCGAGGCCAAGCGCCAGTGCGAGCAGCAGGGCGCTCTTGGAAAACGTGACAGGCATATGCGAAGTCCTTTCGTGGAGGTAGCTTTGAGAAGGCCTCCTTTTTAACAATTGATTGCGAAAGGCGCTATCACCAAACCGACATTAACGTGCGCACGTGCCAATTTTCTCGGTTTTTTTGCGCGGCATTGCAGTACTCTTGCTCGCAGCCGCCCCGCCAGAGGACGGTATTTTCTGCCACGCGTGTAAACCATCTTTCCAGTCCCTGTGGGACTTTTCAGTGAGGTTTACCATGCGCATCACCTCCGAGCTTATCTGCCAGGCCGCCGACCAACTCCGCGGTTTTGTTGGCCTCAACCGCAAGACCGGCCAGTACATCGTGCGTTTCAGCGAAGATTCCTTCGGCATGGACGTGGCCGACGACGGCATTATCCCCACCGCTGAATTTGTCTGGCTGCCGGCCCCCGAGCAGACCATGACCCTGTCCCGCGAGCGTATCCAGTTGCTGCTCGACCAGAATATCGACGACCGCATCAACATCAGCGAGCCGTTGCGCGTGTATATGAAACGGGTGGAAATTCCACAGATCAGTGCGCTGCGCAGTCTGGTGAGCTAGACGGCATAGGCGGTAAGCGAGCGTTCTGTGGCAGGCCGGCTTGTTGTGGTGAGCGGGCTTGCCCCGCGCTGGGGCGCGAAGCGGCCCCTGAACCAGACGCTGCGGTTAGTCAGGAGAACCGCGTCAACTGAATTGGGGCTGCTTCGCAGCCCAGCGCGGGGCAAGCCCGCTCACCACAACCGGCCCACTCACCACAACAAACCCGCTCACCACAACAGGCCTGCTCACCACAACAGGCCTGCTCACCACAGCAGGCCTGCTCGCCACAGAGACTCAGCTGATATGAAGGTTACTGGCCTTGGAATGTGTAGGCCCGTTCCACCTTGCACACCCGTGTCTGAAACGCCGAGTACCAGATGGAGCGTCCTTGTTCACGCACTGCCCGATGCTCAGCCTGCTGCTTCCAGGCCAGGATCGCGGCCTCGCTGCTCCAATACGACACGGTAATCCCCAGGCCATCCTCCCGCGCCGATTCCACCCCGAGAAACCCCGGTTGATCGCGAGCCAACTCCAGCATGCGGGCGGCGGCCTGGCCGTAGCCTTGATCGCCGTCGGTGCGCAATGAGCTGAAGATCACTGCGTAGTAGGGTGGGGCGGGAGTCTTGGCGATCATGCGCACTGCTCCTGGCACGCCTTGAGCCAGGCAATCGCCAAAGGCGGCGTGATGCCCTTGAGGGCGGCGCGTTCAGGCTGGAACAGGGTGGCGACGAAAAATGGATGGTCGAGCAACTCCACCGCGCGTAGATCGCCGGCTGCGTCATGCCCGCTGGGAATCATCTCGCGCTCGAGCAGGGCATCGGCGAATTCGGGGTTGATGCCGTAGCGGCAGCGGTAACCTTCCTCGATTTCAAGACGGCCGTAGGCCTCGGCGATGCGCGTGTAGGGTGTCAAGCGCAGGCTGTCGGTGGCTTCAACCAGTGCGCAGCTCAGGGGGGTGATCACTGCGCGTTCAGCGCCCGGCGCCAGCTCGCCATGTTCGGCATCGGCCCAGCCCAGCACGTTGCGGGCGTATTCCAGCACTGCATGTTGAAAACCACCGCATGTGCCGAGGAAAGGTCGCCGCTGTTCGCGGGCAAAACGGATCGCCCGCAAGGCGCCGTCGGTGTCGCGGTAGGGGCTGGCGGGCACGCACCAGAATCCGTCGAAGCCGTGCAGTGCTGTGGTGGGCGTGAGGGTGTCGGTGTCGAGCCATTGCAGATGAACCTGCAAACCGAGGGTTTCGGCGGCCCGTTGCAGCGCGACGGGAATGGCCTGGTGCGCGATGACATCGGGGTTGTAATCGCCGATCAGGGCGAGGTGCAGGGTGGTGGCTTTCATCGTGTGCGTCCCATGGCTTGTGGTGTCCTGACGTGCACTATAGATTGGCGCGCACGCAATCAATATTGGCGTTTACCCACATGCTCAATGCAGCCACGCACTATCAAATCGATTACCCCGACCTGTCGCTGATCCTCGCCCTGGTGCGTGGCGGCACCCTGGCGCGCGCGGCGGCGTTATTGCGGGTGGATGTGTCCACGGTGTTCCGCGCGGTGCGACGGCTGGAGGCCGCATTGGGCCAGACGCTGTTTGAAAAAAGCCGCGCCGGCTACCTGCCCACCAGCCTCGCCAATAGCCTGGCGCAGCAGGCCGAACGTGCCGAACAAGCGCTGGAGGCGGCGCGCATCGGCGTGGAGCAGGGCGGCGAGGTGATCAGCGGCACGGTGCGCCTGACCTGTACCGACTCGGTGCTGCAAGGGTTGTTGCTGCCGGCGCTGGCGCAGTTCATGCCGGACTACCCGGCGCTGACCCTGGAGCTGAGCACGTCAAATGATTTCGCCAACCTCAGCCGCCGCGATGCCGACATCGCCCTGCGCCTGACCAGGACTCCGCCGGCGCATCTGGTCGGCCGTTGCCTGGGGGCCGTGGCGTATCAGGTGTGTGCCAGCCCCACGTATGCGCACCAACACGCCGCACGCTCACTGGCGGACCTGGCCTGGATCGCGCCGGACGACTTCCTGCCCGACCACCCCACGGTGACCTGGCGCCGCGAACACCTGCCCGGTGTACGCCCCAGCTATCGCTGCAACAGCATGTTGTCGGTGACCGAACTGGTGCGGGCAGGGTTGGGCGTGGCGGCGCTGCCGGACTTTCTGCTGGATGACGGCCTGCAACCCCTGGGCCCCGCGTTGGCTGGGCACGACACCGCGTTATGGCTGCTGACGCGCCCCGATTGCCGCGCATTGCGCTCGGTGGTGACGCTGTTTGATGAGTTGGGCCGGCATGTGCAGATGAAACCCTGACTCACCGCGATCGGGAGTCAGCCCCCTCCCACATGGCATTCGCGTTGTTATTGAGGTTTTCGCACATAGTGCTCATGCATTTCGCACGTCAGGGTTTCGATGTGTTCGGTCAGTTGCTTGGTCATTTCCGTCAGCCGGGTGTTTTGCTCCAGCAATTCGAGCAACTGTCTGGTGGTTTGCGCGGCCTGGGCCTGGCGTTCGGTATTGGCGATGGCCAGGGCTTCACGGTGTTGCGCGTCGGCGTCGGACTGGGCTTTGTCGCGGGCGGCCTGGCGCGTCTGGGCCAGCAGGATCAGCGGCGCGGCATAGGCGGATTGCAGGCTGAAGGCCAGGTTGAGGAGGATGAACGGGTACACGTCGAAGTGGGTGATGCCGGTTACGTTCAGCACCACCCACAAGATCACGATCGCGGTTTGCGCACCGAGGAAGGTCGGTGTACCAAAGAAGCGCGCAAAGGCCTCGGCCTTGAGGGCAAAGGTATCGTTGCCGAAGGTCGGCGCCAGGTGGGCGTGGCGGCGGTGAAAACGCAGGTGATCGACGGGGGCGGTTTCGGGCTTGTCGGGGGTCATGGTGGGCTCGGGTCATCAACGTTAAGACAGTGAATCACTATAGTCCTGGCGACCTGTCTTACACATGAATAACCCGTGGCCTACTTAGTGGACACCCCGCTCATTGGCAAACGCACTCACCGCGTGCACCGCCTCGCTGGTACCTTCGCGAATCTGCAGGATCACCGTACCGGCCTGGTTTGCCAACTCCACGCCCAGGGCAGCACGGTCGCGGGTTGCGTCCATGCTGTCGATGGCTTGGCGGGTTTCAGCCTGGATCACCGCGATCATGCTGGATATTTCTGTGGTGGACCCGCTGGTGCGCGCCGCCAACTGCCGCACTTCATCGGCCACCACGGCAAAACCACGGCCTTGTTCACCCGCGCGCGCCGCTTCGATAGCGGCATTGAGTGCCAACAGGTTGGTTTGTTCGGCAATGCCGCGAATGGTGTTGACGATGGTGGTGATCTGCTGCGAACGCTCGCCCAGCTTGGCGATCAGTTGCGAGGAGTTGTCGATGTCCGAGGAGATTTCACGCATGCCGCTGGCTGTTTTCTGGATCACGTCGGCACCCTTTTCCGCCATGTTCTGGGTGTGCAGGGACAAGTGATAGGCCTGGGCGGCACTCTGTGCGTCAGCGGCGTGTTGTTGCACGCGCGCGGTGATATCCGAGGCGAATTTCACCACTTTGCACAGGCGTCCGCTGGCGTCGTACACCGGGTTGTAGCTGGCTTCGAGCCAAACGGGCCGGCCGTTTTTATCCACGCGCTCGAACTGGCCGCTGAACAATTCACCCTGGTTCAGGCGTCGCCAGAACTCGCTGTAGGCTGAGCTCGCGGCGGTCTGCGGGGTGCAGAACAGACGATGATGCTGGCCCTGGATCTGCGCCAGGCTGTAGCCCATGCGTTGCAGGAAGTTGGCGTTGGCGGTGATGATCGTGCCGTCGAGGTTGAACTCGATGACGGCCATGGCCCGGCCGATGGCTTCCAACTTGGCGTTGGCCTCGCTTTCGGCCTGCAGGCGCGGGGTAACGTCCAGGGCGTACTTCACCACTTTGATCACACGGCCCGCGTTATCACGTACCGGGGTGTAGCTGGCTTCCAGCCACACCGACTGACCATTGCCGCCCACCCGTTCAAAGGTACCTGATTGGAACTGACCCTTTTGCAGGTTGGCCCAAAGTTGCTGGTACTCGGCGCTACGGGCGAAGGCGGGCGTGCAGAACATCCGGTGGGATTGGCCTTCGATCTGCTCGGCGCGGTAGCCCAGGGTACTGAGGAAGTTGTCATTGGCCCGCAGCACGAGGCCTTGCGGATCGAATTCGATCACCGCCATGGAGCGTTCGATGGCGTCCAGCAGGCTGGCCTGGTGAGCCACGGTGTGTTGCAGGGTATCGATGGTTTTCTTATGGGCGTTGAATAACATGTTCGGGGGCTCGGGCAAGCACGCGTCTGGGAGTATCCATGTATAGGCGCCTGCCTCCGTAAGGCATTTGCCCTACGGTTGACCTGCTCATTGTCAGCTCCCTTGTGCTGACAGCGGGGGGTGGAACAACGGGTTAAGAGTCATCAGCCTGACAAGAAGTTCGCCCCATGGGCAGGACCATTTTTGGGTAGGCGACCAATGGAGGCATTACGCCATCTCCCGCGGCGTTGCACGGAAGATCAAGACCAGGTGTCGTAGGACAACGTCAGGCGGAGCAGGCTATCCGGTCGTCGTTGACACTGACTCGATTACGCCCGGTGTCCTTGGCGGCATAAAGTGCTCGGTCCGCCGCGTTCAGCCACATGGCTGCGTCGGTGAAGCGCGGCTGGAAGTCCGCCAGGCCGATGCTCAGGCTGACGCGCAATTCCGGTATGTGCGGGGTGCGGTAGTTGCCGAATGTTTCGCGCATCTGCTCCATGATCTGCGCTGCTTGCTCCAGAGGCATTTGCGGAAGAATCACACAGAACTCATCGCCACCATAACGTCCGGCCAGGTCGTTTTCCCGCAGGTTGCGCCGCAGTTCCAGGCTCAGTTGCCGCAGCACCGTGTCGCCGACGATATGGCCATGGGTATCGTTGATCTGCTTGAAGTGGTCAATATCGATCAATGCGATGGTGGCGTGGCTTTGCTGCTGCTGGCACTTGTGGAACTTGAGGTGCAGCAGGTCTTTCCACGAGCCGTGGTTGAGCAGGCCGGTGAGGCTGTCGGTGCGGCTCAGGGCACTGAGGGCGCGTTTATGTTCCGAGAGCTTGATCGCCAGTTGATAACAGACCATGCCGATGGCCATGGGGTAGAGGGTCAGCATCGGCAGGCAGGAGTAGACCTGAAGCAGGCTGACGTCGGGGTTGAACTGGATACCGAACAGCGCCCATGCCACGCCGATCCCCAGCACCTGGGCGAGCAGGCCACGCAGGAACAGGCGCCGGCCGCCGGCGGCGACGTTGTTCATGGTCATCATCGACAGGATGGTCACCGCTGTCAGCGGCGTGAACTGTGTGGCCGCCGCCCAGAACCCGCCGAGTACCGAGTCATACAGGAAGTTGCGCTGTTCAGCCTGGTAAGGAAACGGTGAACGGGTGGATAGCTGATACGCCAGGTGCGCCCAGGCAAACCCATTGAACAGCAGTAACGCCCAGACCCAGCCCGGCATGGCAAGCGGGTACAGGGCGCCGGTAACGCTGATGCTGCCGACACCCAGGCCGATGATCCTTGGCTGGTAGATACGCCGGGCAAATGAGAGCCCTTTGCCTCGTCTGTTTTCCATAAATTCCTGGTTCAGCTGTTTTTCACATTTACCGCGGCGCGCGGACACCGGATCGACCGTTGATCGCATAAGGCCTGTGAATATTGTCAGTTATTCCCATGGGAATAATCAGTGGCCTTCCAGGCCATTTGCGCAAAACAGAGGGCGAATGCGTCAAAAACGACCAGGAATGTCGCTCCTGCAACGGTTTTTACTCGGGGCAGGGGGCGCTGACTTCGTAGCCGGCCAGGAACAGGTCGATGGCCGACTCAATGACACGCGCCTGGTGAGCGGCATCCAGGGTCGGCTGGCCCAACGTGATCTGCGGCCAGAACGCGAAAGCCTTGAGCAGGCTTTGAATCTGGTGGGCGGCAAACGCCGGATCGGTGCAAGAGAGGCGGCCGTCTTCCTGGGCGGCGCGTACCCACTGGGTAAAACCTTCTTCGCGCTGGCTCAGGCGGGTGACCATGTCTTGCGCACGTTCCGGCGAGTGGATGGTGGCGGCGATGGCTACCCGGGCCAGATCGAGGAAATTGGTGTCCGACATCATCTTCATCTTGGCTTCCAGCAAACCACGCAGTTGTTCGCGCAGGGGGCGCTCGCTGGTGTAGCTGACGTCGAGTTGGGCGACGCTGCTGGCCCAGAGCTGGTGAAGGATTTCGGCGAACAGTTCTTCCTTGCTGGGGAAATGGTTATACACCGTGCGCTTGGAAACCCCAGCGGTGGCGGCGACCTTGTCCATGCTGGTGACCTCGAAGCCGTTATCGCGAAACTCAGCGATGGCCGCTGCCACGATGGCTTGGCGTTTGCGGTCGGTGAGGCGTTGAGGGGCAGTCATGGGTGGCGTTCGGCTCTTGAGGGTAAATTACACTGGGTAGTTTACTTGCTGCGGATTTTGTTGCAATCTTGAAACTACACTGTTCAGTGTAACTTATGCGCGGACCGTAGGAGTCACTCTGTAATGGCCACCATCTCAACCCGCCTCAAGTCTTCACCTGCGGCGCCCAAGCCTGCCGATCTGGACCTGGGGCGCTTCAGCAACGAGGCCCCCGTGCAGCACGGTGGCTTTGGCAAGACCTTGCGTATCTTCTGGAACATGCTGTTTAACAAACCACGCAGCACGCGCCCGGTGGGGCAGATCCCGGTGCAACCGCTGACCCGCGAGCAATTGTTGGCGGCGCCTGATCACAGCGTGTTCCGCCTGGGGCATTCCACCGTATTGCTGAAAATGCGCGGCAAGTTCTGGCTGACCGACCCGGTGTTCGCCGAGCGTGCCTCGCCATTCAGTTGGGCTGGCCCCAAGCGTTTCCACCAGCCGCCTATCCGTCTTGAAGAGCTGCCGCCCCTGGAGGCGGTGATTCTTTCCCACAACCACTACGATCATCTTGACCATAAGGCTGTCGTCCAACTGGCCGACAAGACCCGTTACTTTCTCGCGCCGCTGGGCGTGGGCGACATCCTGGTCAAGTGGGGTGTCGACGCCAGCAAGGTGCGGCAGCTGGATTGGTGGCAAGGCACCGAGGTGGATGGCATTCGCTTTGTCGCCACGCCGGCGCAGCACTTTTCCGGGCGCGGCCTGTTTGATGCCAATCAGACCCTTTGGTGTTCCTGGGTGATGATCGACGGCACGCGCCGTATCTTTTTCAGCGGTGACACCGGCTACTTCGATGGCTTTAAACGCATCGGCGAACAGTACGGCCCGTTCGATCTGACGTTGATGGAAACCGGTGCTTACAACGTCGACTGGCCCCATGTACACATGCAGCCGGAGCAAACCCTGCAAGCGCATATCGACCTCAGGGGCCGTTGGCTGCTGCCGATCCACAACGGCACTTTCGACCTGGCGTTCCATGCCTGGCACGAACCTTTCGACCGCATCATGGCGCTGGCGTGGGAGCGCAATGTGTCGATTACCACACCGCCGATGGGCCAGGCGTTCAGCTTGAACCAGCCGGAGCGTGGGTATGCATGGTGGCTGGAAGTGGAAACCCAAGGTGCACAAGAGCACCTTGTGGGCTGAGGGCGCAGAGGCGCCGAAAAAGGAGTTTTCAAGCTGTTTCGGGTCTGCGACAGGCGCCGGCGAAGGATGCGATGATCCCTGGAAAGTGTTTTCAGGGGAGGCGTACCGATGGACAGCATACGCAGATGGTTTTTGCGAGCAGATGCGGTTTGCCAGGTTGGCCAGCCGTTGTCTGCGCTCTTGGGCATGACCGACTCGGCATCTCCATGCCGCCGTCCTTCCCCCGATCAAGTGCCCCCCCGCAGTATCGAGTTTGATGTCGATCCCCCCCCTCAAACCCACCCCAAGGGTGGCGTCCTGATCCCCGGGTATAACGTACCGGCAATTCCCATCAGACCCATGCCTGACCCCTCGTTGACGCTGATTGCCCTGAGCGGTATCGACCCAGAGGGCCCAGTGATGGTGGAGGTGCCCCTGGTGCAGAACAATAGCCGCTTTGCCGCCATGCAAGCGTTGGCCGGCAGGCGCGTGGGGTATGCCGACCGATATGGACGTGGCGATGGGCATGAACCGATTCGACACCGTGCGCCCTTCATGCGTGCGCTGGACGTACTGCGCCGGGCCGGGGCGCAACTGATACCCGTGCCGGCGCAACGTATCGACGGCACCCTCACGTTCAAACTGCACACCCATAATGAAATCGATGAAATCGTGAATGAATACCGGCTGGATGCCCTGGTGTCGGACAGTCAAAGTGCTGCATTCCATAGTGCGTGCTGGAGTGGTTACCCGAGGTTTGGCGAGGCTCTCGATGGTGGCGCGACGTTGTGGTTCTACGGTGCGCGATGGTCGAAGGAATCGTTGGCCGCGCTGGCGCTGGGTTATCGCAATGCCAGGGAGGGAAGCCATGGCCTATAGAATTCATATCCTCGGTGCTGCGGGGGCGGGCACTACCACCCTGGGCAGGGCCTTGGCGGAGAGTCTGAACGTCGCTTACTTCGACACCGACTATTTCTACTGGCAGCAAACCGACGCCCCCTTCACCATTGCCCGGCCCAAGGATGAACGCATCCGCCTGCTGCAGGAGCAGACTGTCGGCCTGGAAGGCTGGGTGCTGTCCGGTTCACTGTGCGGCTGGGGCGACCCGATGATCGCGCAGTTCACCCACGTGGTGTTCCTGCGCCTCGACCCGCAAGTACGCCTGCACCGTCTGCGCATGAGGGAGGTGCAACGCTACGGTGATGAAATCCTGGAAGGTGGCAGTCGCCACGAGAACAGCGTCGCCTTCCTGGCCTGGGCCGCTCGTTACGACAGCGGCAACCACAGCCTACGCAGCCTGCGTCGGCATGAAACCTGGTTGGCGGCACTGACCTGTCCGGTGATCCGCTTGGACTCTACGCACCATTCGGCTGGGGCGTTGGTGAATCAATTGATGCCGCTGTTGAGCCCATCAGCCGCGAAATAATGTTTTGTGCAGCGGGTTCGGCTGGGGCGGTCTCAAACCGCCGCACACTCATGCCCCACCCCGGCGCAAACCCCGGGAAAAACACCAGCCCTTGCGCCTCCAACCGAAACGCCAATGCCAGGCGGGTTTCATCACCCACATCGCCCTGGCTTTCAAACTGTTGGATGGCATCCACCGTCACACCCGCCTGGCGGGCCAGCTCGTCGCGGCTCCAGCCCAGCATCGCGCGGGCCTGTACGCTGTGTTTGGCGGTGAATTGGTGCAGGACGATCTGCTGTTCTACGAAAGAGCTCATTGCCAGAGAGGACATGGGGTTTCTCCAGGATTCGACGGGGGAGGGCAAACTATACTGTGTTTTTGTACAGTTGTTTTGACCGCTCATCAACTGGATGCTTATCGACCCACTATTCCAACCCCGGCGCCTCACGAATGATCAGGTGATCGAGGTTCTCGATATTCGCGCTGAACACCCCGAAGGTCTGATCGGGGTTTTTCTTGCTGGGCACTTGTTTCAGCTCCGGTGTCACCCCGTAGAAGAAACAATACAACGCCCGCTCACTGTCCGCCGCCGCCCTGATCTGCTCCAGGAACGCCTTGCGCTTGCGGTAGTTCTCGATGAGCTTTTTGCTCAGGTAGACGTTGACCGAGTAGGGCTTTTTGTCGAGCCACACCTTCTTTTCGAAGTCGATGCGAAAGCTGCTGGTGTAGTCCTTGATCGCTTTGACCTTGCCCCAGTAGATCAGGCCCTTGTTGTCTTGCAGGTATTCGATCTTCTTGAAAAACGCCGCGTAAGTCGCGGTGTGCTCGCCGATTTTCAGCGGCATGCTTTTCAGCTTTTCCTTGTCGTCGATGTTCGACACAAAACACTCCACCGGGTGGGCAAACACGCTGGTTTTTTCCGGGGTGGTGTCGCTGGCGCTGACAGATTCGTCGCTGCGGGGTGAAGGTGTTTTCGCTGAATCTTGTGGGACCAGCCCCTCGGTGCCGACCTCCGCGGTTTTACGCTCGTACGTACGACGTGTCAGCACAAACTCCGATGGGAAATTATCCTCACGCTCATCGTCGTTTTCGCCTGCTGCACCCTTGTGGAGACTGGCATAGCGGCAGCCGTCGATATGCCGGGTGCTCGGCGTGTTTTTGAAGTGCGGGGTGCGTTGGTAGTTGACGTTCCTGGCGTTGAACGTGCTCAGCACATTGCCTGCTTCGAAGGCGGCGCGACAGGCATCGTTGGGGCAGAGGAAACTGTCCTTGTCGGAATCGAAGGTGTTGGTTTCGTCGAAATTCAGGTCTCGTACGTCATAGATCGACAGCTTGTCATCGAGACTCAGGCTGTAGGCCGTGTCGAATTTCATGGGGCTCGGGTCCGTGAGAGGTTTCGCTATTAATAGCGGGAACCCGCGTAAATATCAGCAAGAACCTGCAACCCGCCGTCCGCTGCGAGGGAACAAGTCCAGCTCAACCCCAAGCACCCCATGCTAGTCGCGACACTCAAGCCTAAACCGCTCAACTGTGGGAGCTGTCGAGCCCCAGCGAGGCGGCGATGGGATCGACTCGGTGTTCCCGGTGGATCCCACCCACCCGCATCACCGCTGCAACTTGGCCCGCTTTTTCTTCTTCGCATGAAAATGCCGAAAATGTGCATCCTGCGCCGCCGCCAGCAACTCCCGATCCCCTCGCGTATCGCCCCAGGCCCTGAGCCGATACTCCCCCAGGTCCCCGTACACCGCCTCAAGCCGCAGCACCTTATTCTCACACCGGCAGTTATTCCCGGTGAGCTTGCCGGTCAACACCCCGTCGACCACCTCAAGCTCAGTGCCAATCAACTTGATCCCAAGCCGATCGGCAAACGGCTGCAGCACCAACGCCGGCGACGCCGAACACAGCGTCACCACCGCCCCCGAGCCCAACTCCTGCTCCACCGACAACACCCCAGCCGGGCGCATCAACCGTGCCCAATTGCGCTGGCAATACTCCTCGGCCTTCTGCTGCACCCACTTCTTCTCCACCCCGGTCATAAAGGTGCGGATCAACTGCGCCTTCAACTCATCCCGGCTGATCTGCCGCACCAAAAAGCGCAGCCCAGGCACCGCCAGCTTGACCATCCGGCCATAAAACTCGCCGGTGCCAAAGGCAAACTTGAGGAAGGGCACGAAACTGTCGTGGTGGGTCAGGGTGCCGTCGAAGTCAAAGACGGAGAGTACTTTGGCGTCAGCGGGGCCGGCTTCGAGCATGTCTGGGTTCACGGGTTGGCCTCGGTCCTATCTAGTATTTTTGAGCGTGCATCAGGTGTGACAGCAGGAGTCTACTCCCGTGCCAATCTTCCGACCTTGGCGTAAAGCCCCTCGGTGAAAGCCGCCCGGTCACTCGACCGGTGACAACGCTGATGGCAATTGGGGCACAAGGCTACAGCATTGGTGATGCGATCCGAACCCTTCTGGGCCAGGTGCTTGACGTGATGTACTTCAAGAAATGGCAAACCGTCGACCTCAAACGGCGCGTTAGCGCCGCAGCCTTCGCAGATGCCCTCGGCCTCTTTCAGTACCCAGGCGCGGACCTTTGGGTCGCGAACAAAAGCGGTGCTGACGGTCGAGACCTTCTGCGGCTGGGCAATGCCGTCCGGTAGCGTAGTGAAAGGTTGCTGCTGCAGTTTGGACGCGCGGCGGATAAGCGTTTGCTCGTCTGCTGTTTGGGCGGCGTCTTCGGATTCGAATACACCCTGCGCGGCCAGCGCTTGGCGGATGCGTTGTTCGACGCCTGAGCCTACGTTCTTCGCAGGCTTATAGCCCTCGATGCGGTCCCAGCCCATACGCACAAGCACGGTGGAGATATTTTGCATACGGAACTCGATAGAGCCCTTTGCACGGCCTGCCACCGGGCCTTCGCGCAGGAGGCGGTTTTCGAGGGCTTTGTTGAACGGTTGGCCGCTCTTTTCCCAGGCCAACATCTTCAGGTACGCCTCGACCGCAGCTGCCAGCTCCGCGTCGCTCCAGTCCGTTTTGTCTTTCGTAATATCCATACAGCCGCCGAGGGTGGAAAACCCTCGGACGATACTGAGTAGCCATTATTGCGTCTACGAAATTTCCTACGATCTAGAAGGATTTAGCGGTCAGCTACTTTGGTAAATTCTCTGCTTTGTACGGAGAGTCTTTAGTGAGCTAGCATAAAAAAGCCCCGAACAAGTCAGGGCTTCTTGGTGTTGCTGTGCTAAGGAATCAATCCCAGCTCAGCGCACCGCCGGTCTGATACTCGATCACACGGGTTTCGAAGAAGTTTTTCTCTTTCTTCAAATCCATGATCTCACTCATCCACGGGAACGGGTTAGTCGTCCCCGGATACTCTTCCTTCAACCCAATTTGCGACAGGCGACGGTTAGCGATGAACTTCAAATAGTCTTCCATCATCGCGGCGTTCATACCGAGCACCCCGCGCGGCATGGTATCCCGCGCATATTCAATCTCCAGCTGAGTCCCCTGCAGGATCATCTGGGTCGCTTCTTCCTTCATCTCGGCATCCCACAGGTGTGGGTTTTCGATTTTGATCTGGTTGATCACGTCGATACCGAAGTTCAGGTGCATCGACTCGTCGCGCAGGATGTACTGGAACTGCTCGGCCACGCCGGTCATTTTGTTGCGGCGGCCCATGGACAGGATCTGGGTGAAGCCGCAATAGAAGAAGATGCCTTCCAGGACGCAGTAGTAGGCGACCAGGTTGCGCAGCAGCTCTTTATCAGTCTCGACGGTGCCGGTTTCGAACTTCGGATCGGAGATGGAGCGGGTGTATTTCAGGCCCCAGGCTGCCTTCTTAGCCACCGATGGAATCTCGTGGTACATGTTGAAGATCTCGCCTTCATCCATGGCCAACGATTCGATGCAGTACTGGTAGGCGTGGGTGTGGATCGCTTCTTCGAAGGCCTGGCGCAGGATGTACTGGCGGCACTCCGGGTTGGTGATCAGGCGGTACACGGCCAGGACCAGGTTATTGGCGACCAGGGAGTCGGCGGTGGAGAAGAAGCCGAGGTTGCGCATGACGATGCGGCGTTCGTCGTCGGTCAGGCCTTCGGGGTTTTTCCACAGGGCGATGTCGGCGGTCATGTTGACCTCTTGCGGCATCCAGTGGTTGGCGCAGCCGTCGAGGTACTTCTGCCAGGCCCAGTCGTACTTGAAGGGCACGAGTTGGTTGAGGTCGGCGCGGCAGTTGATCATGCGCTTTTCGTCAACGGCGACGCGGGCGGAGGCGCCTTCGAGTTCGGCGAGGCCTTCGGCGACGTCGAGTTTGTCCAAGGCGGCCTTGGCGCGCACGATGGCGGCGGAGTCACTGGCGGTGACGGCGCGTGCTTCGATGGCGGCAGCGGCACCGGCACCGTCGAGGCGGTCCATGTTGGCTTCG